>CALGZB010000079.1 GCA_937934655.1 uncultured Acidimicrobiales bacterium
GTTCACGGTCCGCGTAGGTGGTGGGGTGGTAGTTTCAACCACGTCATGCGCCGGGCACTGTGGTTGTTGTTAGGGGGATTCCTCCTTCTGGTCTTGTCAGGATGTCGCGTCGACTCGACGGTCACGATCGACATCGAAGGCAACGGTGGAGGTGCCGTTCAGGTCGACGTGCTCCTTGATGCCGAGGCGACCGAACGGCTGCCCGATCTCGACGCACAGCTTCAGGTGCAAGATCTTCGCAATGCCGGTTGGGATGTCACTGATCCGGCCCCATCCGAAGACGGCGGGACACTCCTCACCGCAACGAAGACTTTTGCGAGTCCAGACGACCTTCCCGTTGTGCTCAACGAAATTGGCGCCTTCAACAGCGTGATGCTCACCCGGACTCGAGAGTTCGGCGCCACTACCTGGACCTTTGAAGGAAACATCGATATCACCGGTGGAGTCGACCAGTTCGGTGACGCCGAACTCGGAGCATTACTCGGCGGCCGAATGACCGGCGTCGATGTGGCCGCAATCGAAACCGAGCTTCGCAAGCCTGTGGCCGAGATGTTTGGTCTTGACGTCATCGTGCAGATGGCTGACGACGTCGATGCGAACGCCACCAGTACCGATGGCCGACAAGCATCGTGGGTTGCCCGAATCGATGATGTCGCGCCCACCACGATGCTGGTGACGAGCGCCGTGAAAGATGACCGACCGCGTTTGTTGGCGCTCATTGCGATCGTCCTTGCGATTGCCGCTGTAGTCACTCTTCTCTTTGCCGGCGTCTGGGCGGCCCGGAGTCGGTCGCGAGCCGGCTATGTCGAACCTGACCCGCAGTACGCAGACCCGCAAGATGCGGGCGGTGCTCATGGCGCCGACGCTGCTCGCAAAGAAGTAGCCGGGAACGCTGGTAGCTCTCGTCGGGGAAGGTCAGCGCCAACCATCGCGCAATCGGCGACCCCCGCCGCAGCCGCGGCGGCTGCATCGGCAGCAGCAGGCGCTGCAACCTTGCCGACGCCGGTTCCAACCCGTCGGCTACGGTCCGGTGCTCCGCAGCTTGTAGTGCTCGATGCCATGGGCGTGATCTATCGGCATGGCGATGATGTCGAGGATCTTCTCATCCCGTTCATCGAAGACAATGGGGGCACTGCGACCCCCGATCAGATCCGTAACCTTTACCGCCAAGCGTCGCTCGGCCAACTCTCGACAAGTGAGCTGTGGGCGGGCGCTGGAGTCGACGGAGACCCGGCAACGCTCGACCGGGCCTACCTCGCCCAGTTCCGGATGACCGGTGGTCTTCTGGCATTTCTCGACAAGCTGAGCCACAAGAAGATCCCGGTGGCGTGCTTGTCGAATGACGTCGCGCTGTGGTCGCGTCTGCTTCGCCAGGGTTTCGGTCTCGATACAAAGATCGGGCCCTGGATCGTGAGCGGCGACATTGGTGCCCGCAAACCCGATCAGATGATCTATGACGCGCTTCGGACCACGGTGGGAGCGCCGTTCGATGTGTACCTCTTCATCGATGATCGGGTCGAGAACCTCGATACCGCCCGAGAGCTCGGCATGAAGACTGCGCTGTTCGACCCGAGCGGCCACATCGTCGATACCAATGGCCACCGGGTGGTCCGAGGATTCAACGAGTTCTTTCGCCGGTAGCGGTCCGACGAGCGCCCTGCGAGCTACGCCGCGAGAGGCGCCGCGTAGGGTTGGGTGACCCGACGGAGTTCTTCGGTCGACACCGGTTTCGTGATGTAGGCATCGACACCGGCTACCCGGTCGTCGTTGAGCCGTTCCCGGGCCAGTGTGCCGGTAAGGAGAACGAAGGGTGGGGCGTCGTTTCCGAGTGCTTCAAGCAGGTCGAGGCCGTTTCGGTCTGGCATGAGGTAGTCACAGACCACGAGATCGACGGATGCGCCGCTGAGGATTTCTAGGGCCTCGTCGACGGAGTGGGCTTCAAGGACCTCGAACCCTTGCGCCCCGAGCATGTGTTGGAGAACAACCCGAGAGACTGCGTCGTCGTCGACGACCAAGACGCGGCTTACCATTCGGTGAGTCCGGCGGTCATCGAGTCATACATCGTGAACACTTTGTCGAACCGAGTGAGCTCGAACACCCGTAATGCATCTGGGTGGGTCGGCGCCACGAGGCGAAGGTCGCCGCCCATTGAACGGGCATCCTTCATGTACTTGACCAACGCTGCGAGTCCGGCGCTATCGATAAAGTCGACTTTTGACAGGTCGACCAGGATTCGGGATTTCCCGAGCTGGATGTGTCCGTCGAGGATGCCGCGGAGCGGAGCCGCTTCGAGCGCATCGAGGCGATCGGTGAGCTCTACAGTGGCGATGTTCATCTCATAGGTGGCGAGAATTGGGTCCATAACTGGGTATCGGCTTTCCGGCCTGTGGCCTTAAGTAGAAGAGTTGCTTTCGTTACTCTCGAGAGCGAACCGCATGGTCCACCTGTTTCCGGTAGCAATCCGTTCGTAGTCGATGGACTCGGTGAGTGCTTCGACAATCATGAGCCCGTAGCCGCGTACTTGCGGTTCGTCGGGATGCGGAGCTGGCCCTTGGCGACCTTCGAAAGGCAGACCGTCATCGGTGAGGATGATGTCGACTGCGTCGTTGGTCCGCTGTGCTTTGAGCTCGATCGACGTGCTCTTCCCGTGATCGATGGAGTTGGTGGCCATTTCATGGACGGCGAGTTCTATCGAACCGGCCATTGCTGCGCATTGTTCTGGACCGAGAGGCTCGAGGACGGATCGAAGCCACGGTCCAACGGCGCGGATTGCCTCGAAGTCGGCGGTAACGCGCAAAATGTCATTCATTGGATTCCTCTGGCACGGCGTTGACGATAAAGAGTGTGCGGTCATCGCCCTGCGGTGCGGTTCCGGCAAACATTTCGACTCGATCGAAGAGCAGCGCTCCGAGTTCGGCGGCGGACATCTTGGGGTTCGCATCGATCAAATCATGGAGTCGATCATCACCGAACATTCCTCCATCGTTGCCCATCTGCTCAGTAATACCGTCTGAGGCCACGACGAGTCGGTCACCAGAGGCAAGAATTTCCGAGCTCTGTTCCGGTTCGTCGATGGGAAGAACTCCGACGGGCGGGTGGTGGGCGAGTCTGGGTTCGAGCACGCCGTTGCGTTCCAGGAAGACCGGGCTATGGCCGGCGTTTGAAAGTTGGAGTTCGCGAGACGCTGGGTCAAACGATCCGAGGAGAAGGGTCACAAACATTCCAGCATCGGAAAGCGAGCGGTGTACCCAAAGGTCGACGGCGCGAAGCATCGCGGCGGAGCCTTCGGAGCTGTGCCGGTGAAACGCTGCCTTTGAAGCCGAGATCACATTGGTCATCATCAGCGCTGCGGGGAGTCCTTTCCCCGAGACATCGCCAACGGCGAAGTGCAGGACACCATCGATGACTTCGTAGCAGTACAGGTCACCGCCGGCGGAACGGGCCGGCTCAGAGCGGGCGAAGAGATCTGCGCCGGGAAGGTTTGGTAGCCAGCGAGGCAGCGCACTCTGGGCGAGTTGCGAAGCGGTTTCATGATCGCTTGCCATGACGGCTTGTGTAACCGCCACTTCGTGAAGCCGAGCGGTATTGACCGCCCCAGCCAGCATGGTGGCTACGGCGTCGAGCAGTTTGTTGTCGGCGGTTCCGAACTCTGACTCGCGGCGAAGCGCCGACACGGTGATCTGCTGGCCGGTGTCGAGGGTGCAGGTCGACGATGCCACCACGGATTGCCCAGCGAAGTCAGAATGCTGAGCCGTTGCCAGGTCGTCGATGGCTGATGGTTCGCCGACGGAGTAGGGCGTAGCCGTATTGAGTATCAGGGCGTCGGTTTGAAGGAGCTTTTGTGCTCGAAGGAGTATGCGGGTGACGACTTCGCCCTCATCGAGAGAGTCAGCGGTTATCGACGCCAACTCATAGAGCGCGAGGAGCTGATCGTTGGCATCAACGAGAGCCCCGGCAAGCAGCGACACCTGTGAATCTGGAGCGGTGCTGCTCACGAGCGTCTCGCGTCGAGACGGTGGCGTGAGAGTTGCATGATCACCGGTTAGACGATGGTAAAGGCGGCATCGAGCTTGGTGAGCTCAAGGATGACCCGCACCGGCGCGGAAGGCTTTACCAATGTCAGGTCGCCTCCAGCTTCGCGGCATCGTTTCATCGCCCGGACGAGCTCTGCGAGCGCGGTCGAATCGACAAAGTCGACGGCCGTTAGGACCACTCGAAGGTCGGCGCTGTTCTGGAGTGCGTTGTCGGCGAGCTCCCGGAACGCTTCTGCTTCGTGAGCGTCGAATCGGCCTTGCAGCTCGACCTCGGAAACGGTTGTGATGATGTTCATGCTGATACCTCAGGCTGCCCGTTGGCCAGAAGCCGGTGGGATTGAGTTGGCGGATGTACTGCTGTCTGAATCGGTACTGTCTGAATCGGTACTGGCGAGGTTTGCGCTCGTCGACATGTCGTGATTGACCTTGTCATAGACGCCGCTGTGGTCGTTCCGTCGGATGGCGACGAGGTCTTTGACAAACTCGACGGCAACCTTGGCGGCATCGACCTTGGACCCAGGCGCATCGATCCACGTAACCGGAACCTCGGTGGTTTGAAGTCCGAACTTCTTGGCGAGAAAGAGAATCTCGAGGTCGAACGAGAACTCATCGATGACCTGACGAGAGAACAAGAGCTTCGCTGCGTCAGCGGTGAACATCTTGAAACCGCACTGAGTGTCAGAGACTGGAATCCTGAAGAGGGTTTGGACGAGTGTTTTGAGTCCAAAGCTAAAGATCGTTCGGGACAGCGACTTGCTGGCGACGTCGGCGCCAACCGCAGCCCGAGATCCAACAACGACGTCGTACCCATCATCGAGCTTGGCGAGAAGGTCGCCGAACTGCTCGATCGGTGTTGATTGGTCGGCGTCAGCGAAGAGCACGACCTCACCTTTCGATTCGAAGATCCCTCGGCGAACTGCGCTGCCTTTGCCGCCGTTGGCTTTGGCTCTGAGCAGCGTGAGGTTGGCGAGCTCGAGATCTTCAACCAGCTGTGCGGTGGAGTCGGTAGACCCATCGTCGGCGACGATCATCTCCCAGGGCTTCCCAAGCGTGCACATGTGGGTGGCGATTGCGCCGATGGTCGGAATGATCCGCCATTCTTCGTTATATGCCGGGATGACGACGGAATACGTCGGTGTCTCCTGCAGCGGGGTCGTTGCCCATTGCCGATATGCGGTGAGGTCGGTTTCGGTCATGCTGCTAGTCGTTTCTCATCGAGTTGCGGGTCGTTGGTGGTGCGGGTCGGATGGTCTTCGTCGCGGAGACCAGAAGAGTCAGAAGGGGCTAGGGATTCGGACGAGGACGTGCGGAGGCCAAAGAAATGGCTCGCCGCGATGACTGTGAGGAGGAGCGCCATCGCGACGACCTGAGCGCTGATAAGCGAGTCGATCGATCCGCGGCCGAGAAGAAGGAGCGCGGTTTGCATCACGCCTCCGCCAACCAACAGAAAGGACTCTCGTCGGCGGCCCATAGAGAGGTGGTGACTGACGATCAGGTTCGCCATTGCGAACAGTGAGGTAGCGAAGGCGTACAGAGCGAGCTGGTTGGAGACCCCGCCGTACTCCGGGCCGAAGACCTCGCCAAGGACGATGCCTCCGAGGAGTTTGGCGCCGACCACAAATCCGAGGCCCATAAGCGCCACGATTCCTAGCCCGCTGTAGAGGAGTCCGTTGCTGTCTTCGCCTGCTTGGTCGCGTTGCGCAGCTGCTGGAAAGAGCGTGGTGGCGACCGACCACGAGAGGAAGAAGACGGCTCGGCCAACGAGAGCTACCGCTGCGTAGACACCTGCGGTTTCGGGTTCGAGGAACCGCTTGGCGATCAGCACGTCGCCGTTGTTGATGATGATCTGGCCGAGGAGTAGGACGCCGACTGGCCCGGCATAGGTGATGAGGCTCTTCACAGTCGAAGCCGATAGTGCGCCAGCACCCCGATGGCTGGTGAGGATTCGAACGTGGAGCCACGTTGCGAGGAACGAGAGGGTGAGGCCGAGCGTTGCGCCCTGGACTCCCAGTCCAAGAGCAACGAGGGAAACGCCGGCGACCACCCGAACGACCATCTCGACAAGAAAGGTTGCCGCGAGTGGTCGGAAGGTCATCCGGCCTTGAAGGACACCTCGGCCAACGGCTTGAACAAGATAGAAGGGCATGCCGATTCCGAGGATGACGAAAGGTAGAGCCGATTCGGATCGGAAGAAGTCACGCCACATTGGAGCTCCGACGACGAGCGACAAACCAACGATGAGGCCCGCGATCATGGCGCGGCGTTCAAGCCACGCTGCCATCGCTGCCGTCTCGGCGTGGTCACCGTTTGCGTCGTTGATACTCGCGAACCGGGCCGCTATGAGCTGCAGGCTCACCGCGATTGCGGTAACGAGCAACATGATGGTGACCATGAGGTTCGCATCTGCGAACTCTGCTGGGGTGAGCCATCGTCCCAGGAACACGTTCAGGAGATAGTTCCCGGCATTCGCCAAGATGATGGCGATGCCAAGGATCGAGCCGCTCGCGGCAAGCTGTTTGCCGCCGGTCTTTGCCGACGTGTCTGTTCCCTGGGTCTCGTCTGTTGCTGGCTCGCCGGCCGCCGATTTGGTCGTCATTAGAAGGAGCGGTTCTCTTGGGCGCGCTGGTTGATGAGATCCGCCAGGTGGATCAGATGCCAGTCAATGACCTCGGCCATCGGAATCCCGGTTGCGGCGAGATAGTTCCGCTGTCCATGTTCGGCGTTGAGGTTCTGATCATCGAGAAGTTTTGTCAGCGAGTCGGCGAGGCTTGTGGCGTCGCCAGGTTCGAAGTACTGGCCGACGAAGCCTTCCTCCTCGATGACCTCTACGAAGTCGCCGATGGCCGGAAGTACCGCGCTTCGGCCATAGGACCCTGCTTGGTGAAGAACCCCGGAGCTACCGGTCGTCGACGTGTACGGAAACGCAGTGACCGCTGATCCGGAGAAGAGGTCGGCGACCTCTTCTTCTTCGACATAGCCGGTGAACGTGACGTTGGCGAGGTCTTCGCATGAGGCGGCGACACCGGCAAGGTAGCCGGGGGAGTTCGGGCTGTCCGTTCCGGCGATGACGAGTTCGAGGTCGTCGTAGCCGCGATCGATGAGCTGGCGAAACGCTTCGACCAGGACGTCGACGGTCTTGTAGGTGCCCCACTTGCCGAATGCCAGGATCTTGCGGGTGCCCTCCGGTATTCCGAAGCTCGGTTCAGAGATCTCTTCGAAGCTTCCGTGTGGGGCGAGGATGGTGTTCGTGGCGCCGTAGCTCGAGCGAAGGTATTCGACGTAGCGGGGGATAGTGAGCGCAACGTAGTCGGCTTGCAGGATGGCTCTGGTGAGTGCTCGGCCGGCGGTGGTCATTAGCTTCGCCATGACCTTCGAATCGGCGAAACCGGCGTCTTGCATGTCGACGTTGTCGGCAAGGTTGTGCAGCACCACGGCAGTGGGTACACCCGCCTTGGCCAGCATCGCCGGGATCAGAAGGCCGAGTCCGCCGGGAATGCGCTCGTCGCCGAAGGTGGCGAATTGTAGGTTGAAGATGACGGCGTCGACTCGGCTCTTCTTTATTGCTCGAACGAGTCGGACGGGGTTCATGACGTCGTTAAAGCGCCAGGAAATGACGTTCTCTACCTTGTCGGCGTTTTCGGCGAGCACCTTGGGTGCGCCGGCCTCTGTCTCATCGGCAAACACGACGACCCGGTCGATGCCTTCGTTTGCGGCAAGGTGATGCACGAAGTGATAGCCGAACTCGTTGAGTGAGTTGCGGCCCGGGGGGAATGCGGTAACAACGCCGATGCGCCGGGGAACAAGTGGTGTAATGCTGGTCATGAAGAACCTCCACACCTCTATTCGACAAGCCAAACGTCTGACTTGATGAAGAAATGGCAATCGTGATGGTTGGGTGGCTAGGCCGCTGGCAGTTGGACGGTGTTTCCGCTGAGTCCGGCTGGCATCGTGAGACGAGCGATCGTCCAAGAGTCGGTGTCAGCCGTTGAGG
>CALGZB010000080.1 GCA_937934655.1 uncultured Acidimicrobiales bacterium
TCGCCATCTTCGGCTTCGGCCTCGACCAGCGACGTGACGAGGTCATCCTGCGGATCGGCACGGCGCATTTCGCCCATCTTCTCGCCGTACTCAAACAGGGCATGGCTAGCCGGACTGTTGAACGGCAATAACCGCAGTTCAGTGGTGTTGCCGAATGCATCGGGAGCGATCGATTGGGTTTCGCCGGTTCCTTCAACCAGAAAGTTTGAAAGCTCGACAAGGTAGCCGGCGTCTTCGACGGGAACGCCCAGCATGGTGAGGATGACCCGGATCGGAAGTGGCGCTGCCACCTCGGCAACCCAATCGCCCTCGCCTTTGGCGATGTACTCGTCGAGGAGTTCGGCCGTAATGGCCCGCACGGTGTCTTCCCAGCGGCGAATGTTTTTGGGCGTAAACGCCCGCGAAACCAAACGCCGAAGCCGGGTGTGGTCGGGCGAGTCGGTATCGATGAGCGACCGTCGAGCCTCAAGCGCATCGGCCTCGAGGTCCCAAAGGTTTGTGTGGCCTACGGCCGAGGAGAAAATGTCACTGTCACGCGACACCGTCTTGACATCGGCGTGCCGGGTGACCGCCCAAAACCCACCATCGTGGTAGTCATGCCACACCAACCCTGGCGTGGCCCGCATCTCGGCAAACCGATCATTGGGAATGCCGTCGAGATACAACGATGCGTCGGTGACGTTCACCATTAGCTGTGCTCCAAGAACCGGGCGCGTTCCCAATCGTTCACGTCATCGGCTTCCGGGTTGTTCTCGGCGGCCAGCGGCACCTCGGCCTCAGAGATCGACACGTAGCTGCGACTAAACATGTCGCCCAACTGCGTCGCCAAGCTGCTGTCTTTGTACGCGGCGATGGCGCCTTCAAGGTCGGTTGGCAACGCGGTACGATCGCCCGGGTTGCCATACACATCCCCTTCGCTCAAGGCACCGGGATCGAGCTTGCGCTCGATGCCATCGACACCGGCGGCGAGGATGCCGGCGATGATTAGGTAGGGATTGGCGTCGGCACCAGCCGAGCGAAACTCGACCCGGTTGGCTTTGGAACCGCTCTCGGCAATACAGCGGGCCAGCACGGTGCGGTTGTCGAGACCCCAGCAAATATGGGTTGGGGCGAAGGTATAGGGCCGGATTCGCTTCGGACCGTTGGAGTTCGGCGTACCGAGAAGGGTCATGGCCTCGGCATGCTCGAGGAGCCCGCCCATCCAATTCTTCATCAGGTCGTTGGGCTCACCATCGCTGCAAGCCGCGAATGCGTTGGCGCCATCGGCGGTGAGGCTGGTGTGCACATGCATGCCCGAACCCGACTGCTCGGCCCAGGGCTTCGGCATAAATGTGGCTCGAAGACCATGCTGCACGGCAACCTGCTTGACGATCGACTTAAACAGCACCGTGTTGTCGGCGGCCGTCATCGCATCGGCCGGGCCAGCGTTGATCTCAAACTGACCCGGGCCGTATTCGGCGTTCGAGCCTTCGACTTCGATGCCCGCACCGAGCAGTGCGGATCGCATGTCGGCGAGGCACGCTTCGAACTCGAGGCCATCGGTCAGCGAGCTGTACTGGATGTGGTCTTGGACCGGGTTCCAGTCGGGGGTGCAGAGGTAGAACTCGAGCTCGGTGGCAACCACCGGATCGAGCCCTGCGGCACGGCAGCGTTCGATCTGGGCGGCGAGCACACTGCGGGGAGCAAGCGGATGCGGGTTGCCGTTTTCGTCAAAAGCATCGGCGAACACAATGCCGTAGCCAGGGCGGTGCGTGAGCATACGGCCCGACGAGTTATCGGGAACCAGATGCGCGTCGAGATAGCCCGTGTCCATGTTGACGAACTCGTTGTCGGGTAGGTCGTTCTGCATGTCGAACACAAACATCGCATCGGCGATGTTGACGCCGCCGTCGTGCACGCTGTCGAAGAACCGACCAACCGGAACCCGTTTTCCGCGGAGGTGCCCTTGGGTGTCGGGCGCTGCAACCTCCACCGTGTGGATGCCGTTGGCCTCGGCCGCAGCGCGAAACTCGTCGAGTGATCCTGAGATTTCAGTCATGGTGTTCCTTCCAAGAAGTTGATGTAGTCGTTCACGAATGGGCGCCAGAGATGTCGAGGACTATTCGACCACGCAAATCACCCGAGCGCATCCGGTCGTGAGCCGACTGCGCGTCGGCGAGAGGAAGAACCTCTACCGGTTGCACGATGCTTGGTTCGCGGCGGGCAAGGTCGAGCATCTCATCGAGCTGGCCTCGACTTCCCCACACGCTCGCCACAAAGTGAGTCTCGAGAGGCACCGCGCCAAAGCCGAACGGAATCGACCCGCCAGCTAGCCCAACCACGGCGACCGTGCCGAGCTTGTTGATGTGATCAGCGGCAGTGCGGAGCGTTGCTTCGGCGCCGATGAAGTCGATAACCAGATCAAACCCTGCGGTGCTGTCATCGAGAGAACCGGCAGCTTCGTGGGCGCCGATCTCGACAGCGGTTGCCTGCTTGGCATCGGAAAGGTCGAGCGCAGTGACATGCGCATCGCTAAGGAGTCGCAAGTACCGGATGGCGTATTGACCGAGTCCGCCGGCACCGATCACGAGTGCCCGAGCATCGCTGCCTCGCTCGCGCAACCGGTCGAGTCCATGGAGCACTGCCCGGTAGGCGGTGAGCCCACCGCAGGCCAGCGGCGCCGAGTCGTAAGGATCGAGCCCATCGAGAGGGGTGAGGTACTCGACGCCCGGGATACGGAGTTGATCGGCGTAGCCGCCGTCGGTGAACAGTCCGGCTTCGCTCGAGTTGGAACAAATCATCTCAAGGCCCTGGCTGCATTCGGAGCAGTTGCGGCAACCCCAAGGGGCATAGAGCATGACCGGGCCGAGTTCGGGGTGAACACCGGTGACTTCATGGCCAAGAATGATTGGCGGTTCTTTGCCAAAGTCGCCGTCGGCAACATGGATGTCGGAGTGGCAAACACCGCAGGCGGTGACGTCGAGAATCAGTCCACCATCGGCAGCGGGTGCCGGGTGGTCTTCGACCATTTGCAGCGGAGTGTTCGATGCGTTCAGTACGACGGCGCGCATATCAGTAGCTCTTTGGGAGGCCGAGGCACTTCTGGCTCACGAACGCCAGAATCATGTTGTTGCTGATCGGAGCGACTTGGTAGAGCCGAGTCTCTCGAAGCTTGCGTTCGATGTCGTACTCGGCAGCAAAGCCGAACCCTCCGTGTGTATCGAGCGCTGCGTTGCCGGCCGCCCACGATGCCTCGCTGGCTAGCAGTTTCGACATGTTGGCTTCGGCGCCGCACGACTCGCCCGAATCGAAGAGGTCGGCGGCCTTCCAGCGCATGAGATCGGCGGCCTCGACCTGGATGTAGGCCTTAGCAAGGGGAAACTGCACGCCCTGGTTCTGGCCGATTGGCCGATCGAACACGATGCGCTCATTGGCATACGTCGACGCCCGCTCGAGGAAGAACCGGCCATCGCCAATGCACTCGGACGCAATCAGAATTCGCTCGGCGTTCATGCCGTCGAGAATCTGGCGGAACCCGTTGCCTTCGACACCGACCAGCGAGTCGGCGGGGATAACCACATCGTCGAAAAACACCTCGGTGGTGCTGTGGTTCATCATGGTTTCGATGGGGTTGATAGTGAGTCCATCGATGAGCGAGCCATCGTCATTGCGCATCTCGACCAGAAACACCGAGAGCCCGTCGAGGCGATTCTCGACTTCGTCGATCGGGGTCGTGCGAGCCAGCAAGACCATGAGGTCGGAGTATTCGGCTCTCGACGTCCAGATCTTTTGCCCGTTGACCCGGTAGGTATCGCCGTCGCGTTCGGCCTTGGTGCGGATCATCGTGGTGTTTGAACCGGCCTCGGGTTCGGTAACACCAAATGCCTGAAGCCGCTTGCGGCCATCGGCAACCTGCGGAAGGTACTTCTGCTTTTGTTCGTCGGAGCCATGACGGAGCACGGTGCCCATCACATACATCTGGGCGTGGCAGGCGCTGGGGTTACCACCGCTCGCCGAAATTTCTTCCAGGATCACCGACGCACCACCGAGCGACAGGCCGCCACCGCCGTACTCTTCGGGAATCAGCGAGCCGAGCCAACCTTGCTTGGTGAGGTCGCTGACGAACTCCTCGGGGTACTTGTTGGGCTCGAGACCCCGCCAGTATTCGTTGCCGTACTTGTCGCAGAGACGACGAACTTCGGCTCGTATTACATCGTGCTGCTCGTGTGAGCGATCAATCATCTTCGGTCTCCCAGAAACCTTTTGCAGTAAGCCCTTCGACCGCAGCGACACCAGCGTCGTGCAGGTGAGTTTCCATAGCTCTTCGGGCGGCGTCGACATCCCGGGCGAGAATCGCCTCGACAATCTCTCCGTGGCCACGAACCGCTTGGGCATCCCAATCGGGCGTTGTTTCGAAAAAGCCCGACGGGATCGAGCGCTGCAGGTTTCGCAGCAGCCAACGAGTCCGTCGGGGGGCAACAGAGTTCACCAACTGGTGGAACTCTTCGTTGAGTTTGAAGTGGTCGTCGTTCGATGAGGCAGCAAAGCGATCGTGGATGCCTTGGAGCTCGGCCAGCTGTTCATCGGTGAAGGACTCGGCGGCCATTGCCGCTACCCGACCCGATACCAAACCGAACAGTTCGTAGTGATCGATCACGTCGTCCGGGCTTATCTCGGCGACAAAAGCACCGCGGCGAGGAGTGATAACAACCAATCCCTCTTGCCCGAGCACCACAAGCGCTTCGCGTATTGGAGATCGGCTGACATCGAGGAACTCACCGATGGCGTCCTGGTCGATTTTTTCGCCGGGCTTCATCTCGCCCTCGAGAATTTGCTCGCGAATATACGAGACGATTTCTTCAGCCAGGGCGCCGCGCTTGATCGGAGCCATCAGTGCGCCGCCGTTCCGAGGTAGGCGGCCTGAACGATCTCGTTGGCCTGTACCTCTGCAGGTGTTCCCTGGGCGATGACTTGCCCCTGGTCGAACACGTAAATGCGATCGGAAATACCGGTGATGAAGCCAAGGTCATGGTCGATGACGATGACACCAGCGCCGACGGTTGCCGCCATATGACGTACCTGTTCGATCATCGTGATCGACTCGGAATCGCTCATGCCACTGGTGGGTTCGTCGAGCAACATAAATGACGGCGCCATCGCTGCAGCCCGGGCCAGCTCGAGTCGACGGGAGTTTCCGTAGTCGAGCTCGCGAGCCCGACGGTCGCGATGATCCCAAAGACCGGCTTCGGCGATCAGCGCATCGGTATCGCGCAGCACACGGTCGGAGCGGTGCTCTTGGGCGACAAGTGCCGATATCTCGACGTTCTCGCGAACGGTGAGTGCCCCAAAAAGACGCAGGTTCTGAAACGTTCGCACCAGACCGCTACGCGACAACTCAAACGACTGCTTCCCGGTGAGATCGGCAGTACCGATCGAGAACTCGCCGGCGGTCGGCTGAACCATGCCCGTGATCACGTTGACGAACGTTGTCTTACCAGCGCCGTTTGGCCCGATGATGCCAACGATCTCGCCGCCTCTCGCTTTGATACCGGCCTCGGTGAGCGCGTTGAAGCCACCGAAGGAAACACTGATACCGGAAGCGGAGAACTCGGCGTTCGGAATGGTTTCGAGTTCGCTCAAACGCTCAGGCTTCGTTTCGTTGCCCCGGCCAAACTTCTCGTACAGCCAGCGGTCGAACTCCCAATCCTCAAGAATCCCCTTTGGTCGCCAAATCATGAAGGCGACCATCGCCACGCCGAGCACGATGCTGTTGAGGTTCTCGCGGAAGATCCAGTCGAGGGGGGCTTCGTCGAGTCCAACGCCAAAGGCTTCGAAGCCATCTTGGCCAAGGCGACGAGCAAGCTCGCGTGCAGCGGTCATGACCCCGACGCCCAGCACTGCTCCACTCACACTGTTTCGTCCGCCAACGATCAGCATCACCAGGGTGAGCATGGCGTAATCGAAGAAGAATCGGTCGGGAAGAATCGAGCCGATCTGCCAGACCCGCAGTGCGGAGCCGATCGAAACAATGACCACCGAGAGCAACAGCGCAACCATTTGCTGCACGATTGGGTTTACCCCCATCGCACGGGCGGCCAGATTGTCTTCGCGCGCTGCAATCGCCAATCGACCGCTGCGCGATTGTCCGTAAAGTCGGGCGACGAGCAGCGCTCCGAACAGGGCGACGAGCACGGGCCATCGACTCTGTAGCGACTCGCCGATCGCGAAAGAAATACCACCGCGGTTTCCGCCGGTCAGTTCGGGCCAACTCTTCGCAACCTCGTGGCTGACAAAGAGAAGGGCCAGCGTGATGACCGTCGCAGCAACCGACCCAGACTGCGCGCCCGATCGTGCCAAACCAATGCCAACAACAAACGCGAAGACCAACGTGATCAGCACCGCAATAACAATCGCAATCGCCGGATCTACTTGGATGTCGCTCAACCCAAAGGGCGCCATAGGAATCCGCTTGAGCTTCTCGGCAGGCGAAATAGCAAACACGGCGAACGCGTAGCCAGCGACCGCGCCAAAGCCGATGTGACCAAACGACAAGATCCCGGTATTACCGATGTAGATCTGGATACCGATCACAATGATGGCGTCGATGAGCATGGTTGTTACCAGACGCTCAGCGGATCCATTACCCAAAATCGTCTGGTAGATCATTCCGCCGCCGAAGAGCACGGCAAACATCACCAACGAACCAATTACCGGGAACCCGATATCGCGGCGCAGGCTGGGAAACATCAGACGCGCTCGACCTGGGGAACCGAAAGCAATCCGCCCGGTCGGAAGATAAACAGCAACGCGATCATCAAAAACACGAAGCCGGTTGTGAGGTTCTGAATGCCGAGGGGCAGCCACGACCGAAGCAGAACCTCGGCAAGACCAAGAACGAGTCCGCCAAGAACGGCACCACGCAGACTTCCGAGCCCGCCGATAAGCACCGCCAGCACACCCTGGAGCATCGGATTGATGCCGGCCGTTGGGGTTACTTGGCCCTCGCGCATGATCCAGAAGACTCCGGCAATTCCGGCAAGGAAACCAGAGAGAGCGAACGCGCCCCGGATCACCGAGTCGGATTTCACGCCCATGAGGCGAGCCGTATCAAAGTCAGAGGCTGCGGCCCGAAGAGAAAGACCAAACATCGTGCGCTGCAGGAGCCAGGTTGTACCGGCCAGCACCACTGCGGTGACACCGATGACCACCAGGTCGAACACCTCAATATTGAGCGACCCGACCGACACGGTATTGGCGAACCAACCTGGTCGAGGGATGGGTTTCACGGACGCGGAAACGTATAACAAGAACCCCGCCGAGACGATGAAATGCACCCCAAACGACGTCAGCAGCATCGTGAAGTCGGTGGCACCTCGCACCCTGCTGAACGCGACCCTTTCGATAAGAAGCGAACTCAGGACCGCCGAAATGATGATGAGCGGGATGACTGTCCACCAGGTCCAACCGTTGTTGAATGCCCAGTAGGTGAGGTAGCCGGGAATGGTGATGAGTTCACCATGGGCGAAGTTCAGCATGTGCATGATGCCGAACACCACGGCGACACCAAGGGCAAGCAATGCGTAGATACTTCCGCGCCCGAGGCCGTCGATCAGATTCTGCAGTAGACCGGTCATTGTTAACCTCCTACAAAGGTGTCGAATAGGTCGGATCGCTCAAGAAGCTCTTCACCGGTGCCGGTAGCGACGACTTCGCCACTTCGAAGCACGTAGGCCCGGTCGGCCGCCTTCAGCATCCGCGTTGCGTTTTGTTCAACGACCAAGATCGTTCGGCCTTGACTCCGAAGCGTTTCGATGAGGTCGAAGACCTGATCGACCAAGATCGGAGCGAGGCCAAGTGATGGTTCGTCCATCATGACGACCTTGGGTTTTGACATGAGCGCCCTGGCAATCGCCAACTGCTGCGCTTCGCCACCCGAAAGGTAGCCGGCAGCGGTACTCCACTTCTTCTGCAGAACAGGGAACAGCTCGGACATTTCGATGAGCAGCGGTCCGCGTTCGGCAGCGCTAATCGTGACGCCGCCGATCTTGAGATTTTCCTCAACCGTCATGTCGGCGAAGATGCGGCGGTGCTCGGGGACAAGCGAAAGCCCAGAACGGACGATCTTGTCGGGCGCCGCCGAGGTGATGTCGGCGCCATCGAAGGAGATGGTTCCCGAATCGATTGGTAACAGCCCGGCGATAGAGCCAAGCAGTGTGGTTTTGCCAGCCCCGTTGGGGCCGATGAGGCCAATGACCTCACCTTCCCCAACGGACAGGCTTGCATCTCGAAGTGCGGAGATCGCACCGTATTTTGTTGTGAGTCCCTTTACTTCGAGCATGGGTTTACGGGACTAGCCGCCGATGGTTTCCAGCAGGACGTTTCCGCCGCCTTCAACCTGGACGACCGAGACAGCCTTCGGCGGAATGCCGTTGGTGCCTGCGTAGGTGATCGAGCCGGACGTTCCTGCGAAGCCAGAGATTGCTTTGACCGCAGCGGCGATGCCTGCTGGATCGTCACAACCACAGTCGAGGATTGCCTGAATGCCGAGGAACATCGAGTCGATGTAGAGCGGCATGAAGGCTGGTGCGTCGCTGGCAAGGGTGCCCGAGTCATCGAGAACCTTCTCAAGTGCGCTTCCTGCTTCGAGGAGTACGTGTGGAGTATGGATGAAGCCTTCGCCACCTGGGTCGGCGGTAATGCCGGTTGCGTCAAACGCATCGGTGCCCATGTAGGTGATGTCGTTGAGGCCTTGGCCTTCCATCTGCGCGCGAAGTGCAGTGATCTGGAAACCAGCAGCAGCTGAGAAGAAGACCTCGGAGCCGTCGGCAACGCTGGCGATCTCGGTGACCTGCGACGAGAAGTCGGTGTCGACGAACCATGCGTAGGTCTGCTCGCTAACGATCTCGCCGCCACCGGCGATGAAGGTCTCCTTGAAGGCGTCGGGGTTTACGCCGGAGTAAGGCACGCCTTCGCCCTCGGTGAAGATGATTGCCCGAGTGAAGCCCTGGTCCAACGCGAACTGAGCTGAGGCAGAGGACTGGCCGTTGTCGTCGAACGTGACGAGGAAGGTGTTGTTCTCGGCGTCGGCCAGTGTTGGCTCGGTGGACGCTGCCGCGAAGATGGCGTACTCGCCGCCACCGGTTTGCTGCATTGGAAGCGTTGCGTCAGCGAACGGCGGCCCGATGAAGAACTGGGCACCCCAGTCGATGAGTTCCTGGGTAGCAAGCGCTGGGTCGTCGCCAGACTCACGAACGTCGACCTCGACGGGGCGTCCGTCGATGCCGCCGGCACAGTTGGCCAGCGAAGCGACGTAGGGAACAACCTCGGAGCCGGGGACGTCAACAAAGCCAGCGGCTTCACTGAAGTCCATGACCATGCCGACCTTGATTGGGTCGCCGGTTGGTTCCGCTGCGCAATCGGAAAGATCGGCGGCAAGAATTGCGTCGATGTCAAGACCAGCAGCAGCTGGTGCTGCATCGGTGTCGGCGTCAGCCTCATCGGTGGTCGTTTCCGAACCACCATCATCGGATTCATCTGAACTACTGCCACAAGCGCTAGCGATGACTGCCAACGTAAGCAACAGCGCAAAAAGCTGTCGAAGTTTCACGGAATTGATCCCTCCAAGGATTCACAATGCTGCCAACATTCGCTGGCGGTTTTGGATTTTGTATTTAATATTTCTTACTAATTTTTCACTACAGTACACAGAAATGACCTGCGTCACATCTCGGGCGAACGATAAGTTAGAATTCGTTCGGTAGCAAACGATTGAGAGAATTCACCTTGGCAACCCACCTCCCGCTCATTGGTTTGAGCGGACGTCGCAAGACCGCAAGCCAGATCATCGGCACACCCGAAAGCCTTCATCATCTTGAAGGTGACTGGTACTACGCCGACTATGCGAGAGGAGTGCTGTCTGCCGGAGGCCTCCCCGTGCATCTCCCGCTCGACGCCGATCCGGCGCTCTTCGTCGAACGACTCGACGGAGTACTCCTTACGGGTGGCGCCGACGTTTGGCCCGAGCGATACAACGCGACCCCAGCGGCAACGGCGGATCCTGCCGAACACGAACGAGACGAATTCGAGCTGGCGCTGCTGGCTGCCGCCGTCGACGCACAGACTCCGGTGCTCGGCATCTGTCGCGGGCTTCAGCTCATCAACGTGTTCGCCAACGGCACGCTCCACCAAGATGTGCCCGAGCACGCCCGGTACGACGTCGCCCCCCAAGGTCCGGTCCACGAGATCGCAATCACCGAGGGTTCCGCCCTCGCAGGACTTTACGGCACCACCCATCAGGTCAACTCGCTCCACCACCAAACCGTCGACAAGCTGGGCGATGGCCTCACCGTCACGGCAGTCCACGACGGCACCGTTGAGGGGTTCGAGCACACGACTCTCCCCATCCTCGCCGTGCAGTGGCACCCTGAAATGCTGTCGACCCGCGACACCGACCCGGTCTTTCAATGGATCGTGGATCAGGCAAAAGCGAACACCAGTGCATAACCTCGGCGCAATGAACGGCGCAATGAACGGAAGCCTGTGAAGACAGCACTAGTAATCGCCCACGAGCCCGATGGGCTGGCCGGAATGGTCGGCGACCGCCTCGAGGAGCGGGGTTTCGAGCTCACCGTTCACGTTGTGTGCAACGACTACGACCGCCCGGACCTGTTCGAACCCTTTCCCGACTTCTCGGCCTTCGACATCATCGTGCCGATGGGCAGCATCCGTTCGGTCTATGACCACGAAACGATCGGCGCATGGATCGACGAAGAGATCGACCTGTTGCGCCAAGCCTTCGAACGCGACCAACCAATCCTTGGTGTGTGCTTCGGCGGTCAAGCACTCGCAACGGCTCTTGGCGGTTCAGTAGAGCCGGCCGACGGCTTCGAAGTCGGCTGGTCAGACATCGATGTCTCGCCTTCCGACTCGTCTGACTCTTCCGGCTTTCCCACCGGCCCGTGGTTCGAGTGGCACTACGACAAGTTCACGACACCTCCGGGCGCTACCGAACTTGCCCGCAACGGCTTCAGCCCGCAGCTGTTCCGCCAAGGCCGCTCACTCGGCACGCAGTTTCACCCGGAGGTAAATGAAGCCCACCTCAAAGGCTTCCTCGACGGCGGTGGCGACCACGAGCTCGTCAGCAAAGGGCTCGACCCCGCTGCACTTCTTGCCGAGACCGCGTCGCGAGAAGCCGACGCCCGCCAACGTTGCAACCAACTCGTCGACTGGTTCCTCGCGAACGTCGCCGACATTTCCGACACCGAACTGGAGCCAGCAAACTCGTGACCGATTTCGACCGCATCCGCGTTCTTTGGCCAGATCACCTCGGGCTCGCTCGCGGCAAATACCTCCCAACCCACCTTGCAGCCAAAGGGTCCGGGCACGCAGCCGCCGTCTTCAGCCTGCAATACAACCGAGAGTTCGCCCCCGCACCCGGGTCATTCATCGACGCCGGGTTTCCCGACCTCCACGCCACCATGGACCCCGACTCTCTTCGCCAAGGTTGGGACGACGAACACACTGGGGTGGCCGTCGCCGACCTCACCATGAACCACGAGGAGTACCGCTACTCGAGCCGGCACGTGCTCCGTCAAGCGATCGCCGATTGGGCCGACCTTGGGTTCCACCCGAAGATCGGTATCGAACTCGAGGGCTACGTCATGGAGCCCGACGAAACTTCCCCAACTGGCTGGAAGCCCTGGAACACGCCCGGCTCATTCGTCTACGGCACCGGCCCCACCGTCGACCCGGTTGGGCTGCTCGACGACATCATGCGCACCGCCAGCCGCTCGGGCATCTCCGTTGAGTCGATCAACGCCGAGTTCGACAACGCCCAGTTCGAGATGACCCTCGAGTACGACGACGCACTCAAAGCAGCCGATGACGCCTTTCTCTTCCGGGTGCTCGCCCGGGAACGCGCCATGGCCCACGGCCTGCGTATGACCTTTATGGGCCAGCCAATCGATGACCTCGCCGGCTCAGGCGTGCACGTGAACTTTTCGTTCCTCGATGCCGACGGCAACAACCCCCTCGCCGACGACAGCTCTTCCTCGAACGGCGCCGAAAACGGGCTTTCGACGCTCGCCCACCAATGCCTGGCCGGTCTCTGTAAACACCATCAGGCGATGTCCGCGCTCCTCGCACCTACCGTCAACGCATATCGACGCGTCGTAATGGGGGGTTTCGCTGGAGTCCGAGCGAGCTGGGGTTACGACCACCGAGCCGTTGGCAACCGCGTGCCTCCTCCACGAGGTGCGGGGACGCGAATCGAGAACCGCACCGCCGACGGATCGGTAAGCATTCACCTCGCTGTCGCCGCAGTTCTTCAAGCGGCACGTCTTGGGGTTACCGAGGAACTCGAATGCCCAGGACCCGAAACTGGCGACGGGTTCGAAAACCCCGTCACCGATGTCCTCTGCGGGCAATCACTCCCCGAGGCGCTTCGACTTCTCGAAGCAAACGAAACGTTCGTCAAGGCACTCGGCCCCGAACTGGTGGCCAACTATGTCTTCATCAAAGACATCGAATGGGGTCGCTTCACCGAAGCCAACCCAACATGGGCAGACGACGACCCAACCCGGACCACCGAGTGGGAACTCAACGAATACATGCCGTTCCACTAGAAGGCGATTCACATGTCCCCTATGTCCCCTATGTCCTTATGTCACTGACTCCCGAACAGATCGCCACCTACGCCGCCGACGGCGTGGTCAAGATTCCGGGCGCCGTGTCGCAGGACCAGCTTGGGCCCATCCTTGACCTGGCCGACCAGCAACTCACAAACCCGGGCCCCTGGGTCACCGACTCCAACCCCGGCGCAACCGAAGAGCGGCTCTTCACCACCCGTTACCTCTGGCAAGACGAACCCGTCGTGAAGTCGTTTCTGTACGACTCGGGCGTTGCCGAACTGGCCGCCAACGCGATGTCGTCGCAAGGCGCGCGATTCTATTTCGACCACCTACTCGTCAAAGAGCCACGGACCGACGCCCCCACCCCGTGGCACCAAGACATCCCCTACTGGCCGTTTCTTGGCTCACAGATCTGCTCGATCTGGGTGGCTTGCACCGAGGCTGCAGTCGAAGGTAGCTCGCTCGAGTTCGTTCGCGGCTCGCATCTCTGGGGTTCGTATTTCGCGCCCGAATCCTTCACCGGCGAAACCGACCAGGTCGGCTGGACCGCGGACTTCGAGGGCGAAAAGTGCCCCGACATCGAGGCCGCCCGCGACGATTACGACATCATCGGATTCGATGTAGAGCCCGGCGATGCGTTGCTGTTCTCGTCATGGATCGTGCACGGCTCGCCGGCCAACACCAGCCCGAACCGTCGGGTAGCGCTTTCCACCCGGTGGTTGGGCGACGACGCCGTCTGGCACCCGCACCCCGGCTGCGACCCCACCATCACCGACGACGACACCACCGCAGTCGCAGGCTCCTATCCCGCCGACGACGCCCGCTTCCCGTTGGTCTTTGGCGCCTCGGCCTAGAGCTTCACCGAATCGGTCCCGTTACCGAGGGTTCGTAGCTCGGGCGATGTGAAGTACGTGTAGACCACCACGCAGAACGCAAAGGCCGACGCAATGCTCATCGTGTTGCCGGGTCCAATCGCCGCGGCTGTCACGCCCAGAATCAACGCACCAATCGGCGTAAATCCGGTCTGCACCAAGGTGAACAAGCCCATCACCCGGCCCATGAGCTCGGGCGGCGTGTTCGACTGAATCAGCCCTTGGTTCATGTTGATAAAGATGCCGCCGGCGCAGCCCATAATCACGGCCAACACCATCAGCTGCCCGTAGCTGGTAGCTCGCCCCATCAGGAAAAGGCACGCGGTTCCAACCATCATCGCCCGGATAAAGAAGGTGCCTTTGTTCTTCATTTCGCCACTGCGCATAACAAAGACCGAACTGATCGCCAGGCCAACACCCATCAACGCAAGCAGCGGAGCCGCATCGCCGGCGTCGCGGCCAAGTTCTTCCTTCACTACCGCCTGAAGGGTGACGAACATGAGCGCATTCATCACCAGCCCGGCAAGTGCAAGCAACGAGAACAAGGTGCGAAGTGCCCGATCACGGAAGACGAAGGTGAGACCTTCCCGAACGGCTTCGCCCATGGTGGCTCGGTCGCTCTCGGTTGCTTCACGCTTCGACATCAATATGCGACTCGCCGGGATGAGGCCGAGGAGCAGCAGGAAGGCGAGATACCAAAAGACCCCGTCGAACCCGAACCGGTTACCAACCAGCTGGGCGCTCACACTCCCCAAAATGAGCGACGACGTAAGCGCCAACGCGTTTAGGGCAATCCCGCTATAGAGAAGTTTGCTCGGAAGCAGTTCGGGGAGCAGCGAGGTGCGGACAGGCGATCCAACGGCGGTACTTACGCCGGCCACGAGGGCCGACACGACCACGAGTCCGAGCGTTAAGACGCCGCTCCCGATAGCAATGGCGGTGGCGGCCATCACGAGCGCCGTGCCGAGCTGTGTGCCCAAGAGGAGCTTGCGTCGATTCAGGCGGTCCGCCCAGACCCCAGCGGGAAGCAGAAGAAAGATACCTGGCAGGCCGAGCAGGAAAACCATGAGGCCCTGCACCGACTCGTTCGCGTCAAGTCCCTCGAGCGCGATCCATCCGTAGACGAACCGCAGCGCGTTGGCCACCATGTAGAAGGTGATGCTGTTCAGCCAAAGGTAGCGAAACGACAAAACTCCAAGCGCGTTCGAAGGCTCGGGCCGACCCTCAGACATCAACTCACCTCAGTTCAGAATCTCGTGACACCACGCGCCAAATTCTGTAGCGCGGTGTCACGAGCTTCTGCAGTGTTAGACCGCTACGCCTTTGCCGGCGAAGGGGCGGAGCATTGTGATGACAGGAGCGCCATCGAGGAGTCCGCCAACGGCTCCCATTGCAGCTTTCATGCCATCGCCTGATCCGTGCACGCCAAGTGCGGCCTCGTCGGCATAGATCTCGAAGAAGTGGATGAGGTTTGGGTTGTTGCTGTCGACAGCCGCTGCGTAGACCTCGAGGCCGGCTTCTTCTTCGGAAGCGGCGACGAGTTGGGTGACGGCAGCCTCAAGTTCGGCGGCCTTTCCCTCGGCGGCGGTCAGGATGGCGTGAAGTGCAAGTTTCGACATGGCCGACAACGTAGCCCCACAACCCACCAACCACGGAATCTCGTGAGATTTGGTAGAACGGCGCAATGAGCACCGATAGCACGAGTGATCCCCGTCTGGACCCTCACCTTCAGGATGTGATCAGCGGAAAGTCGTGGGCTGACTTCTGCGATGCGCTGAAGGACGCCGGCCAGAAGATCGTCGACCACAGCACCGACGACCTCGACCGGATCGAGGGCTTCCGATATTTGTCTCGTCTCACCAGAGGTGGGCTGCAAGCCTTCATCGAGAACGGTGACCGAACCTTTGCTCAGGTGCTTCCGATTCCGTTCAACCTAAAAATCGGGTGCGACAACCCCGACGCCTACTATCAAAACGTCGGCGTCAACCCTCGCCACAGCTACCGGGTCCAGGGGCCACGCGGCACCGTCAACTACCTGAGTGTGGGCGCTTACTCAGGCGGCTTTGCGGCAGGAAGTGCGACACCCGGCCAACAGGGCGTTATCGAAGACAACGATCCGAGCGCCGATGGTTATGTCGACCTCATCGCCAGTGTTGCCGAACCCGAACGGCTCGAACCCGGACAGCGGTGGCTTCGGATGGAGCCAGAGACCACCACAATTATCATCCGCAACTTCTACCTCGACCGGACCACCGAACGGCCGAGCGATCTACGGATTGAATGCCTCGACCCGGATCGCCCGAACCCTGGTCCGCTCACCGCCGAGGCGCTGGCCACCGGGTTAGCCATGGCCGGCTTCTACGTACACGGCGTCACAGATATGTTCATCGACTGGGTTGAAGACATCTTCCTAAAGCGCCCCAACACTCTCGAGTTCTTGCCCGATGGTGACGCGGCAAACGGCTGGGGCGATCCGAATCAGAAGTTCCGCCATGGCTACTGGAGCCTCGAACCAGGCCAGGCGATGGTCATCGACGTGCCAGCGATCGATGCCTATTACTGGAACTTTCAACTCAACAACCTTTGGGAAGAGTCGCTCGACTACCACCACTTCCAGGTCACGGTGAACAAACACACCGCCAGCTACGAACCCGACGGATCGGTCAAGCTGATCATCGCCGACGACGACCCGGGCTTCGGCACGTGGATCGACACCGCCTATCACCGGCATGGCACTTTCGGCCTTCGCTACAACCAAGTCGTCGAAGACATCGCCCCGACCATCACCATCGTCAACGCAGCCGACCTCGCGCCCTAACTGCGGAATCTGGGTTTTAGGTTTGGGGGCGGGCGTCGAACTTGAGTTCTGAGGCGTCGATATCGGGATGGTCGAGCGATACGGCCAAAGCGCTGGCCATTGCTGTGGCGACGTCATCGACGTGCATCATGCCACCCGGAATAGCCTGCTTCTCCCACTGCGTCAGCGCATCGCCGAGCAGGTCCATACCCATCTGGTTCACGAAATCGGTTGGCTGACAATTGCCCATCACGATACGAACGAACCGAAACTCGGGATGTTCGATACGCCAGGTACGGATGCACTGATCGAGCGCTGCTTTTGTGGACGAGTACGACGCGAACAGTCCGTTGGCATCCTCGACGGTGCGCGACGATACAAACGCCACGACGCCTTCGGGACTGAGATGTTCCAGCGCTGCAGCAGCTGCCAGGTTTGCCCCCACCACGTTCACCTTGAAGACGTCGATCCACGTATCAGGATCGGTGTCGCACAGGGCCTGAAGCACCCCGTAGCCAGCCACATAGACCACGAGGTCAAGTCCGCCCATCGCTTTGGCAGCCGAAGCCGCCACTCGGCGAGCGTCGTCGGGAACCGTGGCGTCGCCAGCGACCGCATGACCGGCGCCGATCTCGGTCACGAGTTCGTCGAGCAATGGTTGTCGACGCGCCGAAACCGTCACCACTCCCCCGGAAGCGACAACCGCCTTAGCAACGGCAGCACCAATCCCCGACGAGGCACCAATAACAAGCACCCGTCGCCCTGCCAGTCGACCCAAGTCGTCCAGTCCTGCCAGTTCTGCCAGTTCTGCCAGTCCGTTTGCACTGTCCTGATCACTCGTCATGACGCTCCAATCATCGAATCTTCCCGAACTCGTACAGAAAGCTGATGTCAAAGCAACCAGATCCTGTACCAGTTCGGGCTTTTGGGTTTGGTGTAGGGGTTTAGGGCTTGGGCGTTGGGCGGGCGTAGGCCTTGGTTTCTAGGTACTCCTCGAAACCTGCCACACCCATCTCGCGGCCGATCCCGGATTGTTTGTATCCGCCGAACGGCACGTCGGCGCCGTACCAAACGCCGCCGTTAATCGACATCGTTCCGGTTCGGATACGGCGAGCTACGCCAAGCGCTCGTTCTTCGTCGGCTCCAAAGACATGGCCCGAGAGTCCGAAGATCGAGTCGTTAGCGATACGGACCGCGTCGTCATCGTCGTCGTAAGCAATCGCGACAAGCACCGGTCCGAAGATCTCCTCCTGGGCAACCGTCATGTCGTTGGTGACATCGGCAATGAGCGTGGGTTCATAGAAGTAGCCGACCGGTTGGTCGGCGGGCCGCTTTCCGCCACACACAACTCGGGCGCCCTCGTCGATTGCCGACTGGACGTAGCGCTCGACTCGGTCGCGCTGTGCGGCGTTGATAAGCGGACCAAGCATGGTGCCAGGGTCGTTCGGGTCTCCCGGTGGTGTCGCCGCCATCATCGCTGCGATTGCAGCGACCCCTTCGTCGTACTTCGAGCGGGGCAGCAGGACACGGGTCGACAGCGCGCAGCCTTGGCCGCAGACCGTCGCTGTTCCGAATGCCGCAGTGGCAGCCGCCATGCCAAAGTCCTCGACGTCGTCGAGGATCACCATGGCCGACTTACCACCGAGTTCAAGAAACACTTTGGTGATGTTGTCGCTGGCCGCAGCCATGATGCGACGACCGGTAGCGGTGGACCCGGTAAAGCTGATCATGTCGACCCTCGGGTCGGTGGTTAGCAACTCCCCGATCTCGTTTTGCGACGACGAGATGATGTTGATGACCCCAGGCGGGAAATCGCAGTGCTCGGCGATGACATGCCCGAGCGCAAGCGCCGACCACGGTGTGTCCGGGGCCGCTTTGAGAATCACGGTGCAACCGGCGGCCAGGGCCGGAATGATCTTGGCTAGGTTGATCTGCGTCGGGACGTTCCACGGCGTGATGGCAGCCACCACTCCCACCGGTTCGGCTTCGCTCCAGCGATCGGCCGGACCCCCCAGGGTGTCGGCAGAACCCAGGTCGGTTCGCCATTGGTACTTCTCGGCAAGATCGATGTAATACGGCAAGAACTTCATCGGCTCGACCACCTGAATGGATGAACATGCCATTCGGGTGGCGCCGACCTCGGCGATGGTTATGTCGGTCAGCTCGTCAACATGATCGAGCAGCGCTTCGTGCATCTGACGCAGACAGCGAAGCCGCAGGTCGAGGTTGGTGGACCAATCGGTTTCGTCGAAGGCGTGTCGGGCGGAAGCGATGGCTACCTCGACATCCGCGGGCTGTGCATCGGCGGAGACACCCACAACCTCCTCGGTTGCCGGGTTCCAATTGTCGTAGGTTGCTCCGCCGGTTGCCCCTCGCAGTTCTCCGTTGAGAAACAGGCGGGGTTCGTTTGCGATCATCATCGGTCAGATCCTCGTTATCTGGCCGCCGTCGACCGCCATCACATGGCCGGTCATCCAACCGGCCTCATCGGAAAGGAGAAACAGCACGGGTCCGACATGATCCTCGGGAGTGCCGAGACGTTTGATAGCCAGCGATTGCACGAGCGGATCTTGATACTCAACGGGCACCTGTTTGTTCATGGCTGCCGTATTGGTGGGGCCCGGTGCGATCGCGTTGACCCGGATGTTGGCGTACGCGAGCTCGTGGGCCAGCGACGAGGTAAGGAAGTTCACCCCGGCCTTAGCCAAACCGTAGAAACCGGAGATGCCCATCCATGCCGCCGTCGATGACTGGTTGACGATGGAACCGCCGCCTCCCTTTCGCATCGACCGCTTCACCGAGCGCGAGCAATGCAGCACGCCC
>CALGZB010000081.1 GCA_937934655.1 uncultured Acidimicrobiales bacterium
TGCTCCGAAACCGGCGCGCCCTCTCACTTCCAGCTATGCCACTCGCTTGGCGAACCCTCAGCGATGCCACCTACGACACCGTCGTCACGTCGAGCCACGCATGCGCAAAGGGTTTCGGTCCGGCACGCGAAGCTCTGCATCTCTCGTATATTCATGCACCGATGCGGTACGCCTGGAACGCATCGATCGACCAACGAGCTGGCGGTTCAATCGACCTCCTGGCGCCGGCGAGAGCCGCTATGCGTCGATGGGACCGCAACTCAGTGCAGTGGGTTGACTCGTTCGCAGCCAATTCGACTGCCGTCGCCGAGCGCATCAACCAGTTCTATGACCGCGAAGCTCGCGTGATCGCACCTCCGGTCGATGTCAGCTTCTTCTCCGATGCTCCGCGTCTTGAGCGCACGCACCTGCTGGCCTTCTCTCGATTCGTTCCCTACAAACGTATCGACATCGCTATCGATGTCGCCGAACGACTCGGCGTTCGCCTAGTCATTGCCGGTTCCGGCCCCGAGGAAGCACGGCTTCGAGCGAGCGCAGCCCGACTGCCAAGCGGCCAAGTGACGTTTGTGATCAGCCCGAGCCAAGAAACGCTCCGTGAACTGTATGCGTCGGCTCTCGCACTTGTGTTCCCTGCTCACGAAGACTTCGGCATTATTCCGGTTGAGGCCCAGGCGAGTGGTTGTCCAGTACTCGGATTGAATAAAGGTGGATCGCTCGACACGGTAGAACACGGTGTCACGGGCTTTCTCGCTCACGATCAAACCGTTGAGGCGTTCACCGACGCAGCGACGCAGCTGCTCGGCACGCTGCCCGACCCTTGGGATTGCCAACGTCATGCTGCGGATTTTGGGGCACACCGTTTCCGTCGCGAGATTCGTGACTGGGTCGCCGAAATCGAGGCGGCAGCGTGACCACAAAGTCGATCCTGGTCGCGGCCGTGCCGTACAGCCCCAACCTGGGTGATGGGTTGCTCGCTCGTTGTGTCGACCACGCAATCAACGTCATCGATGATGGCCGAACCACGGTCGACTTCATCGATCTCGCCGGCCGAACCGAGTTTGCCCCAACCGCGACAACAAGCGAAGGTCGCGGCCGATTACTCACCACGTTGGGAAGCCTGCCCCGCCCAATCGGCGACGCGGTTGGCGGCACTGGAGCGTACGTAACCACAGCTCGAAAGTTCCGCCACGAGGCGACCGCCTCGGCATTGGCGATGAACCGACCGCTTATCATCGGCGGTGGGCATCTGCTCTCCGACGAGTATCTAAACTTTCCGGCCAAAGTCGCTCTGCTCGGCCGGCACGCCAGCGGAAGACCAGCGATAGCGCTCGGCGTCGGAGCGGACGCAAACCCCTCTCGAGCAGCCCGGTACCTCTTCGCCCGAGCGTTCAACCAGCTCGATCTTCGAATGGTCGTAGCCCGCGATGAAGTTACCGCCGACGTTGTCCGGTCGATCACACCCGATGTCGAGATCCTCGTAGCTCCAGACCTTGGCGTGCTTAGCTCGCGACTCTTCGCCTCCCCCGCTACCGCACCACTCTTCGCCTCCCCAGCCTCCCCCGCCTTCGACGTCGGCTTCTCCGTCGCCTCGCCAGCCAGCTCCCATTACCACGTAGGCAACCATGCCAACCCTTCAGTACAGCTCGACTGGTGGTGCACCCTGCTCGGGTCCATCGCTGAAGACCGTCGGGTTCTCCTCTTCTCAAACGGCAGCCCCGAAGACGAGGCCTTCAAACAGCAAATCGCCGATCGCATCTCAGGGAGCGGTATCGAAGTCGCAGCGACGCCCCAAAGCTTCGAAGACCTCTTGGCGCTTCTAACGGCCAGTGAACGACTGGTTGCGCAACGGCTTCATGCGATCCTGCCAGCGACAGTCGCTGGGATCCCCACGCTCGCCGTCGACCCCAACCCGAAGGTTCGTGCGGTAATGGCGACCGCCGGGCTCAAACTTCACGATGCGTCCACCTCAACCTCGACCGACCTCGCAACGATCGAAGGGGTACCCGCTGCGGACGCTCCTCGCATCGAGTCCGCCGTCGACCGATGCCTTTCCGCTGTCCAGGCAGGGCTCGAGGCCCTCAACCGATGAGCGCCAACCCCGACTTCTTATTCATCGGCCCGTCCAAGGCCGCCTCTTCATGGCTGTTCGAACGACTACGCGATCATCCAGACGTGTTGGTGC
Source organism: uncultured Acidimicrobiales bacterium (assembly GCA_937934655.1). Lineage (GTDB taxonomy): Bacteria > Actinomycetota > Acidimicrobiia > Acidimicrobiales > SHLQ01 > CALLQB01. Next base: position 2,183 of record CALGZB010000081.1, read on the forward strand.
CCGAGGCCAAAGACACGTACTTCTTCGACCGCAACTACGACCGCGGCCTCGAGTGGTATCGCAGCCACTTTGGTCAACCAGCCGATGGGTTCACCACCCGCGGCGAGATCTGCCACGACTACCTCTACAGCGAAGCGGCCGCCCAGCGGATCGCTACTGACCTTCCTGACGTCAAGCTGCTGTTTGGGTTTCGCGATCCAATCGAGCGTTCGATCTCCCACTTCCGGCAAAGCATGCGGATGGGCAATGTCACCGGCGACATTCACCAGGCGCTGGATGCGAACCCGGCGATCATCGAGCACAGTCGCTACTCCACCCATCTGAAGCCGTTCCTCGATCGATTCGGGGCCGATCAATTCTTCATCGTGCCTTTCCCGATGATCGCCTCGAACCCGGAACCACTTCTGCGATCCGTTTTCGACTTTCTCAACGTCCCCCACGACGCCAGCTCGCTCGCCAGCGCTGGCGAGAAAGTAAACCCTGCTTCAACCTCGCGATTCCCCGGTGGCGGCGACCTCGCCCGAGTCGGAGCGAAAACCCTCCGATCTCTCGGCCTCGAAGATACGCTCGGCCGCCTGAAACGGAGCCGGCTTCGCAACGCCCTTTTCGCCGAGATCGACCTCACCGACACGGCGACAACCGATGTCTGGCGTCCAATCATCGCTGAGCGTTTGGCTCACGAAGCCGAAGCCACCTCAGACTTGCTCGCAGCCCACGGCATCGTTGCCCCGGGTATCACCTCATGAACGCCCCGAAGCTCGGCCGTTCGGCGTTGCGCGTTGGCCCTCCAGTCGTCACCCGTCTGGCGGGCGCTGTTGCCCAAGTAGCGGTGCAGGTTTTGGCGGCCAATATGGTGGGCCTTTGGGCCGTGGCCGTGTACGGCTCGGCACTTGCCTGGACCCGCGTTGCTGGCAACGTCGTCGCTCAAGGATATCCAACCCAAATCTTGCGAGATGCGGCCCGTCTCGACGCCGGCACCGGACTCGCGTTGGGAACCATCATGCGAAAGGTCGCCGTCGCCACCATCGCACTTAGTGTCCTCGCCTTAGCCGTGTCTCCGCTACTGGTGCGTTCGCTGCCTGTTGGTTCGGCGTATGTTGTCGCCGGACTTGTGGCATCTGCTGGTGCCTATGCGATTCTCCGCTGCCTCAGCGAACGAGCCAAAGCAGCAGGCGGCGCTGCCAAAAGCCTCTATCTCGAGTTTGTCGTCCCACCAGCCGTCGTACTCATGGTCCTCATCGTGCTTGCGAGCAGCGGCCGAACCGTGCAGTCAGCGAGTCATGCTGCCATCGTCGTCGCCGCAATTCCGCTGGGATATCTCGTCGCCGCCCTTGGCCTGGCGGTCGATGGCCGTCGACGTTTCGTTCGCCTCACCTCCGCAGATCCCGACTTCAATGTGCGCCTTGCGATCATCGGCACAACGAATCCCTCGATCGGCGCGATTCCGCTGCTCGTCGCTCCGGCTTTTGTGACCGTCGAACAGGTCGCCTGGCTCACGGTCGGATTACGACTGGTCGCAGTCCCAACGCTGGTGTTCGCTGGGCTCGCCGCCTTCTTCGCTCCCCGCTTTAGCGCCGCAGCCGCCGCCGACCAGTTCGACCGCCTCAAGGTGCTGTTCACGAGTTCTCAGGCTCTCGCCGCAACGGTGTACCTGCCCGCCGCCATCGTACTGCTTCTCTTCCCCGAGGTAGCCCTGTCGGTGTTCGATATCAACGCGCCAGCAGCCTCAACGTTGCTCCGAATCCTTGTGGCCGCCCAGGCGACGAACGCAATCACCGGACTCACGTCTGAGTTCTTGACCATGGCCGACGAAGAGGCCCGCGAGTTCAGCGCAACCTCGGTTGGTGCTGCCGTGGCAATCGTTGCCATCACTAGTGGAGGTTTCGTCTTCGGCGTAAACGGTGTTGCTGTTGGATTCGGGCTCGCGCTGGCGGTTCGGTTCTCGATGTCGTGGTTTGCAGTGCGGAGAACGTTGCGTGCCGGAGCGGCTCGGACAACCGGCCTCACCGAGGTCTTTGCATGACCGTCCCGACTCGATTCGCGGTGACTGATCGTTCGTTGCTCGGAGCGCTGTTCTTGATTGGCGCCTGCCATTCTCAAACCATCCTCCCGATAGCGGCGCCCACATCGTTCGCCATCGCGGTGTTGATTGCCGGACGCCGCGGGTTTCGCTTCTCGCTCTATGCCGCAGTCGGCGTCACGTTATCGCTGTACCTGCTGCTGCTCGCCGGACTCAACGGCAACCTCGACGGGGTGCACCCGGTCACATTCGTTCTCGAATATGGGCCGGCGCTCTATGCCCTGTCGCTCTTTTCGTTTCTGTTGTCGATCAGATGGCGCTCCGATGAGGCGACCGTTGCATTGACCGCCTGCCTTGGCGGCGTCGCCGTCGTTACCTTGCTGGGGTTTGTTGCCGACCTCGCCGGCATGAATCTGCTCGGCGAGACCGTCAGTATCAAGGGCCGCTTCGAAGGCTTGTTGAGCGGACCAAACGCCCTCGCCGGATCAGCTGGCTCAGCCCTCCTGCTCGCAGCGGCGCTCGGTGTTGGAGCCTCGGACCCCACAACCGCTCGGCGAAGTCGATGGGTGGCAGTTGCTCTCGGGGCCGCGTTCTTGTCGACCGTTTCGCGTGGCTACACGCTCGGATTGCTCGCTGCCGGTTGTTTTGTGGTCGTGACGCTCCGCGGTGAATTCCGCCGCCCATCTCGCCTTCTCATGGCCATCGCAACCGTCGGTCTGATTCTGCCGATCATCACCTTTCAGCTTGCCGAACGAGTCGAAGGTTCGACCGAGGACGCGAGCGTCGACACTCGATTTTTGTTGTTTGAACGAGCATTCGACCTCTGGTCGGATTCGCCGCTTACCGGTATCGGTATGGGCACCTTCGAACAACGGAACGTTGCACTCGACCCGGTAATCCCTGGCATTGCTTCATTGCGCATTCAAGGCGACTTCCAGGATGAGCTCACCCGCTTTGACGCCGAAGGAGGCCAGCACACGCACAATGTTGTGCTCCAAACGTTGGTCGACGGTGGACTCATTGCGCTCGGCCTCATCGGGTTTCTTCTCATCGCCGCTTGGCGAGCTGCCGATGACCCAGCCAACAATTGGCTCCATCTCTACGTGCGGGGTTCGATGGTGTTTCTGGTCATTTCGGGTTTCACCGGCGGCCTGACCTTCTACTCGGCTTCGATCGCTACGATCCCGTTCCTTGCCTACGCGCTGGTGCTCGGTGGCGCTGGGCCCGCAACGTTTGGCGGGCGAGAGCTGCTCGAACCCGTTGTAGATCTACGCGAGGGTTCGGTTAGTTCGACGGTCTGAGAAGAGCGGCCGAATGCGGCGTTAGCACTGGGTCGATTTCGGTAATGAACCGATTCAAATCCGCTGCATCATCGACGTCATGCCATGCGGGAGCAAGGATGGTTTTTGCTCCGGACGCCTGAGCGATTTCGAGCGTATCTGCGAGCACTCGAGGGGTCGACATCTCCACGTCGGCCACCATGTTCGTCCAGCGTTGCTTCCATCCAATTAGCCAGTACCCGCCATCGTCAGTGGGGCCGAGAACCACATCGACCGCTTCCTCCGACAGCGCCGAGAACGCGAGATCGAGATGCCTCGCGGGCAGGTCCGGACTGTCGCTGTTGATGGCATAGGCCTGGTCATGCGATTCGAGCAGTTCGGTAAGAACGGCGTCGAGCCGGTGGCCCAACGATTCGCCCACCTGCAGCACCTGCGGCAATTCGGGAGCAATGGTGTGGAAGTAGTCGGCTGACTCCGGCGAATCAATGGCGATGACTGCCTGGCAATCGGTCCGTTGGTGGAGCCGCTCGATGGTGTCGAGAAGAAAGCACTCATAGACCGCTGCCGCCTCCTCGGGTGTGAGGTGCGGCGTGAGTCGGGTCTTCGTTCGCCCTGGGGCTGGCCGCTTGGCCATCACCGCTACAGCACGAGTGGGAGTCACTTTGCCGACAGGGCTGGCTGGTTCTTCCAGATCGCCCGCTCGGTAGCCACTGCAGCGTTGCGCCGCTTCCGGCTACGGAACAACACAAGCGTGTGAGACACGGTGGCGACGGTAACGGCAAGGAGTCCGAGGCTGAAGATCACGGCGTAAATGAAAATCCCCCAGTTGCCGTGCTGGAAAGCCGTCCACGCCGAGAACAGGCTGTACATGCCAAGCATGAACTCGAAAAACACGATGCGGTCGATGTCGAGTTGATAGCGCTTTTCAGTCCAAGACGACTGCTGATCGTCGGCTTCGATTCCGAACTTCGCGGTGCGTTCGAACTCGGGGTTCTTCTTGGTAAAAATCTGAATCGCCGCTCGTGCGGTGTTGATCATCAGACCCGAACCAAAGACGGTGACCGCCATGATGCGCGGGATCTCTCGCACCCAATTCCTTCCGCTCTGTCGCTGGCCAGCGATGAAGAACACACCGGGCGCAAACGAGGTCAGGGCGAAGAGATAACCGAACCCAAACAGCGTGCTGAAACCAGGAAGGTCCATGCTCGCCAGCACCACGAGCGGATAGATCAACGTGAGTAAGAGAAGCAGCAGATGGATGCCGTACGACAGCAGGTGGACCGAAGCTTGAAACTTGATGGAGCGCCTGGTGTCAGCTCGCCAGACCTGTGGGAGTAACCGGATCGCGCATTCCATTGAGCCGCGAGCCCACCGATGTTGCTGGCGCCGGAACCCTGGGAGCTGAGCCGGAAGCTCGCCCGGTACGACGAGGTCGGGAAGATACTCGCCTCGCCACCCTTGCAGGTGCGCCCGGTACGAGAGGTCGAGATCTTCGGTGAGGGTGTCAGCGGTCCAGCCGCCGGCATCGACGATGGCTTCTTTGCGCCACACACCGCACGTTCCATTGAAGTTGAACCAGTATCCGCGAAGGCCACGACCAGCTTGCTCGACAAGAAAGTGGCCGTCGATGGCCAGTGCCTGGAGGCGGGTAAGCCAGGAAAAGTCGCGGTTGAGATGCCCCCATCGGGCTTGCACGAATGCAACATCGCTCGTCAGAGACAGCGAAGAATCAGCCGCCGCAAACCGGGGAATGGTCCGGCGAAGAAAGTCCTCGGGCGGCACAAAGTCGGCGTCGAAAATGGCCAGGAACTCGCCAGAAGCAACGGCGAGCCCTTCGGCTAAGGCCCCGGCTTTGTAGCCGGTGCGGTCGGTTCGGTGCAGGTGGACGATGTTGATGCCAGTGTCCCGCGCTGCTTCGACCGTTCGGGCAATGACGTTGACCGTTTCGTCGGTGCTGTCATCGAGCACCTGGATCTCGAGAAGGTGGCTCGGGTAGTCGATGGCGCATGCGGCCTCGATAACCCG
>CALGZB010000082.1 GCA_937934655.1 uncultured Acidimicrobiales bacterium
CTCTTGCGCTTCAAGGTCGGACACGAACGTGAGTACCTGTTCGGCCTCGGAAGCTGACGAAGCCACCGCCTGCCAGTCGACAGCCACGGCCGGGGTCCCGGCGACATGGAAGGAGCCGGTCGAGTTGTCGAGCACGATGTCGTCGACATTGGCTTCGAGGCGATCGGCAGCCAGTTGCTTGGCGGCAACAACCAGTTGCTTCGAGGCATTGCTCATCGATGACCCGGCCAGCTGAGCTGATCGTGAGCCGCCGGTGATGCCGCCCTCGGGCACGATGTCGGTATCGCCAAACTGCACGTCGATGCGATCCATTGGCACGCCGGTGCGCTCCGAGATGATCTGCGCCCATGCGGTGAGGTGGCCCTGCCCATAGGGGGTGGAGCCGGTGATAGCCAGAATGCTGCCGTCGTCGAGAAGGCGCACCTCGCCGTAGTCCTTGCCACCCATAGGGGCGGTGATCTCCACATAGCTCGCCACGCCGAGCCCAAGGAGCATCTTGTCGCCAGCGTCGCGACGTCGCTGTTGTTCGGCCCGAAGTGCGGCGTAATCGGAGACCTCGGCCAGTTTGTCGAGGGCTTCGATGTAGGCGCCGCTGTCGTACACCTTTCCGGTGGGCGTGGTGTACGGGAAGGCGTCGGAGGCGATGAGGTTTTTGCGTCGGACTTCCATCGAGTCCATGCCGATCTCAGCGGCGAACATGTCGACGGCGCGTTCGATAGCGGCGGTGGCTTCGGGGCGGCCGGCGCCGCGATAGGCGCCGGTGGGAGTGGTGTTGGTGAGCACCGCGCTTGATTCGAAACCGATGTTGGTGGTGGTATACGTGCCGCTCACCATCATCTGAGTGAAGACCTGGAGAACGCCGCCAAGTGACGGGTAGGCGCCAGCATCGGCCAGGATGCCGAGCTTGTAGCCGGTGATGTTGCCATCGCGGTCACCACCGATGGTGATGGTCTGTTCTTGGGCCCGGCTATGGCCCATGTTGGTCATGTTCTCGGTGCGGGTTTCCTCCCACAATGCTGAGCGTTGCAGTCGATGTGCCACCACAGCGGTGAGAAGCTCCTCGGGCGATGCTCCGCCCTTGGCGCCAAAGCCGCCACCAACGTCGCCGACCACGACCCGAATGTCCTCGGGTTCGAGCGACAGCACGCCCCCGATGGCTTCCTTGGCCGGGTGCGAACCCTGGGCCGAGGTGTAGAAGGTCAGGCGGCCATCGACGATTTCGGCAGCAGCGACACGGTTTTCGATAGGTGCCGGGGCGACCTTCTGGTTGATGATGTTCGCCTCGACAACGACGTCGCAGTCAGAGAAATCGGCGGTCATCGGAGGAAGCCCGAAGACCGCATTGGATTCGGTGCCGGCGAACATGGCCGGCGAAGCCGCCGAACCGCTCGGGGCGACGATGGCGTCGATGAACTCGTAATCGACAAACACCATTTCGGCGGCGTCAGCTGCCTGGTAGACCGACTCGGCCAAGATGATTGCGATGGGTTCGCCCACGTAGCGGACGATGCCATCGGCCATGAGAGGCCGGGCGGTTTCGGCCGGGTAGAACGGCGGGTTCGGGGGCAGGGGAGCGAGGCCGAGGTCGGCGTTGGTCAATACATCGACCACGCCCGGCATGGTCTTGGCCTCGGAAACATCGAGCCCGACGATGGTTGCGTGAGCAACGGTGGACCTGACAAAGAACAGGTGTACGGGGTTCTCTAGCGGCCGGTTGGCCACATAGACACCCTCGCCCCGCAGCAATGCAGGGTCCTCGCGGCGGACTACGGGGTTACCAAGTATCGAGGTCGAAACAGTCAAGGTGCGCTCCAGCGTGCAGACGTGGGCCAGACAATACTTCGAAGCGGTGCAGTCTCCCAGCCTCAGGTCGGCTCAGAGCCGAGGGTTAGCCGCGGTACCAGGTTGAGCCGGTTGGTTTGTCTTCGATTGTTATGCCCTGCGCTGCGAGTTCGTCTCGGACCCGGTCGCTGGTGGCAAAGTCTTTGGCAGCGCGAGCCGCGTCGCGTTCGGCGACAAGGGCATCGATAGCGGCATCGGCATCGTCGTCGGCGATGACAGCGACGCCTGACGCTGCGTCGATCCCGAGAACCGACCGGAGCTCATCGACAGTGGCCTTGAGGGTGCTGGCGAGGGTGAGGTCGCCGGCCGATATCGCAGCGTTTGCCGCACGGAGGGTTTCGAACACCGTGGCAACGGCCTTTGGTGTGCCGAGGTCATCGTCCATCGAGGTCACGAAGTCGTCGACAATGGCTTGGTCAGGAGCGGAATCGGTAGCAATCCCGGCCGATTCAGCATTGCGATCGAGGGCATCGAAGCGGGCCAGCGCCTGAGCGGTGGAGTCGAGCGCTTCGGCGTTTATCTCCATGGTCTTGCGGTAGTGGGTCTGCAACATGAGCAGCCGCAGAACTCGTGGATCGTAGGCATCGAGGAAGTCGGCGAGGGTGACGAAGTTGCCGAGCGATTTCGACATCTTCTCGCCGCCGACGTTCACCATGGCGCTATGGAGCCAGTTTCGAGCAAACTCGACGCCGGTACCGACGGCCTCGGCGCGCTCGTTCTCGTGATGGGGGAATGCGAGGTCTGAGCCGCCGCCATGAATGTCGAAGCCTGGGCCGAGGATGCCAAGCGACATCGCTACACACTCGATGTGCCAGCCGGGGCGGCCGGGGCCCCACGGGGAATCCCACGTGGGTTCGCCTTCCTTGGCGGCCTTCCAAAGAGCGAAGTCGAGCGGGTCGTCTTTTTCGGTGTCGACCTCAACACGAGCACCGGCGCCTTCGCGAAGGTCGTCGACCGATCGGTGCACGAGAGCGCCGTAGTCGGGGAGTTCGCTGACATCGAAGTACACGCCGCTGTCGAGCACGTAGGCCATGTTGCGCTCGAGGAGCGTTTCGATGGTGGTGATCATCTCGGCGATGAAGTCGGTGGCGTGGGTTCGTTGGTCGGGATGGATGATCGACAACCGGTCGAGTTGCTCGATATAGGCAGCCTCGTAGGTGGCAGCGATCTCGGGTTCTGTTGACCCTTCACGCTGTGCCCTCGCGATGATGTTGTCGTCGATGTCGGTGATGTTGGCCACGTAGGTCACGGTGTGGCCTCGCCAGCGCAGATATCGAACGGCGATGTCGTAAGTCAGGGCGGTGCGGGCGTGCCCGAGGTGCGGGTGGTCGTACACCGTGGGGCCACAGGCGTAGATCGATACCTCGCCATCGATGCGCGGCACGAAGTCACGTTTTTGGGCGGAGAGGGTGTCGAAGAACCTGATCACCAGATCAGGATAGAGCCGCTTTGGGTAGGAGGACCCAGCTTTACTCGGCCGAACTACTCGGGGCCGCTCGTAAGGTTGATTCCCAGAATGCCCGCTGCCTCAATAAGACCAGCCGCCGAGGAGGTTTCGGCCGACGCGTCGTCGGCCAGAATGGCCATTGCGAGCTCGTCGAGAACGTCCCGAGCGGTGGCGGTATCGAGATCGTTGTCGATCGCGGCACGGAGCCGTTCGAGGAACGGGGCCGGGTCGGGGCCGCCGGGCGAGTCGACGGCAGCGAGGAGTCGGGCGAGCCGTTCGTCGCCGTCTTCGATGAACTCGTCGAACCATTCGAAGCCGGCACGGTAGTGGTGGGCGAGCAGCGAGAGTCTGATGGCTCGCGGGTCGTGGGTTTTGCGGAGCTCGCTGACAAACACGAGGTTGCCGAGCGATTTCGACATCTTGGTGCCTTCGTAGGCAACCATTCCGCCATGCAGCCAGTGGTGGGCGAACGGTGCGCCGTGAGCGCTTTCGCTTTGGGCGATTTCGCATTCGTGATGCGGGAAGATCAGGTCGTCGCCGCCGGCATGAAGATCGAGAGGTTGCCCGAACTGCGCCCACGACATCGCCGAACATTCGATGTGCCAGCCGGGTCGGCCAGCTCCCCATGGCGAGTCCCATGAGGGTTCGTCGTCGGCTGACGGCTGCCAAAGGATGAAGTCGAGCGGGTTCTTCTGACGAGGATCGTCGGGGGTGCCACCACGTTCCCGCGCAAAGTCGATCATTTCTTCGGTCGAGTAATGCGACAGCTTTCCGAACTCAGGAAAGGTCGAGACATCGAAGTACGTTATGCCCTCCACCGTGTAGATCTGTCCGTTCGCATCGAGGGTACCGATGAGCTCGATCATCGCATCGATCGATTCGGTAGCCCGAGGTTCGGCGAACGCCGGGCGAGCTTCGAGCGCTTCGAGGTCGCCATGGAACCGCTTCATCTCTCGGTCGGCCAGTTCGAGGAAGTCGATGCCCAGTTCCCGGGCCTTCGGAAGGATCGAATCATCAACGTCGGTGACGTTGCGAACCATCTGGACCTCGTGGCCGAGGTCTTCGAGACGACGCACGATGAGGTCGATGGTGAGGTAGGTCATCGCATGGCCGAGATGGGTCGAGTCATACGGCGTAATCCCGCAGACGTAGATCCGGGCGATGGGGCCAGGTTCGAAGGCGATGACGGACTGAGCGGTGGTGTCGTACAGCTGCACGCGCCGAGGCTACCGGGCCGTGAACAGTTGTTCACGATCCCGATAGCCAGTTGCAATGTTCGGTTGGGTTATTCGGCTTCGTCGAAGCGTTCGATCTCTGAGGTATCGAAGCTGTCGGTGTCGGCCTCATGATCGAAGGTGATGGGGCCTTCGGCAGATGCCCAGCTGAAGTCAGCGCCATCGGCCGCCGGATTCACCGTTTCGGTTGCCATCACTGGAACCTCGGGGCTGTCGATCACTGCAGCGAGGAGGAGCACAAGGCCGATGACGATAACGATCGTTCCGGCGACGGCGCCTTCGGTGACATTGATGAGTCCGTGGTCGTCGACCAGGTAGGCAAGTCCGGCAAAGCTAAACATGATTCCCGCTATCAGTGCAGTTCGGTCAATGGGGTGTCTGGTGATGTTGAGACTGTTCATTTCGTTACCTTGATTTCTCCGAGGCCAACCTCGATGTCGAGGATGAGCTTTCCGTTTGATGATCCTGAGCCGCTTCCGTAGCTGACATCGATGCCAGGTCCGTCGGCTTGTCGGCCAAGGACGTTGATGTCGCCGGCGCCGGCGCTGGCTTCGATGTCGAGTTCGACATCGTCGGGTACAAGTACCAAGACTTCTCCTACGCCATGGTCGATGCGGATCGTTTCGGTCCCACCGTTGAGCTCGATGTTGCGGAGGTCGTATTCGACCGACCCGATACCGGTATCGAAGTCGTCAGTCAGGGGGTTGAGGTTGAGGTCGGTGATCTCGACTCGGGTTGTGTCGAATTCGATGCTGAACCCGTCGCCGGTTTCGCCGGCGGCGAACATGATCGGGATCATGAACAGGCCAACAAAGATGAGCGAGCGGGCCCGACCAAAGAATGCGCTGTATGCCAGCACTCCGCCGACTGCGGCGAGGCCCCACGCAATGGCTCGGTCGGCGTCGATGTCGACAGCTCCGGATTCATTGAGCACGATTGCGATTCCGAAGTACACCAGGAGTCCGGCGAGGGTTACCCATGGCAGTTTCGACTTGGGGCGTTTGGGCTTTGGTGCTGATGGCTGAACCTGAGGGGCCTGAGGAACGTAGGGGGGCACCCAAGGGACATCGCCTTCAGAACCAACCTGGGGTGCAGGAGGAATTGATTGTCCGGCCGGCTGTTGGACGGTGCCGTAGGGGCTGAGGCCAGCCGTTGCGTTTGGTGCGGGCGGCGGAGCGAAACCGGTTGTGCCTTGAGCTGGTGCCGCTGGTGTCATCGGGCCAGGCGAGACAGGTGAACCCGGGGAGACCGGCGTGGCCTCCGAATCCGACTTCCAAAGCAGAAGGCCACAACCGACTGCAACAAGGAGTAGCGGAGCGATGAGATCGCTGTCGCTGAGCTCGCCGAGCAACACGATGCTTCCAACGGCCGCAACGATGAGGCCGACGATGGTTGCGGCGCTGCGGTCACGCTTGATGGTGTCAAGGGTGGTGAAGCTGGCGCCTGTTCCGTCTTCGGAGGGAATGAGTATTGCGCCCGCCAGGTAGAGGATGATGCCGCTACCGCCGAGGAATCCGCAGATCACAAAGAGGATACGGACGATGGTGGCGTCGATCACCAAGTAGTCGGCAATGGCTTGGGCTACTCCGGCGAGCTTTCGTCCGTGGGTTGGCCGGCGCAGGATCTTTGGCGCCGGGGACTGGGGTTGATTGGGCTGATTGGGTGTATTTGGTGGGTTCATGGTTGCTTCCTGCATGACTCCAGCATCACGGAATGCGGCTGTTGCCGGTATCGGGGACAACCCTGAATTATCCCTGAGAGGGTCTCAGGGTTCTCAGGGAAGACCCCGTGGTGTTCGCAGGTCAAGACATGCGATCATGAATGAAGTATGACCGACGTCAACCCTTCTCTCCCGCACCTATCAGCGGGCCCCCAGCGCTTTGGGCGACCCTCCCGCGCTGCTGACGGTCTCCTCACCGGCGTCTCTGCTGGTTTGGCTCGCCGGTTCTCGCTCGAGACCACGTTGGTGCGCATTGCCTTTGTGACCCTGGCGCTCACCGGCGTTGGGGTCCTCTTCTATGTGGGCGCCTTTCTCGTTATGCGCTCGACCGAACCGATCGAGTTCGACGACGACTGGCCGACCGAAAATTCGAAGGTCTTGGGTCTGGCCCTGCTGGTTTGGGGCCTGGTTGTGTTGTTGGGGCGAACGGGAAGTTCGCTTATCGCCGATGAATACCTCTGGCCCATCTTGCTCGTAGCAGCCGGGTTCGGCGTGGTGTCCTGGCAGCTTGGCGATGGCCGCCGCGGCCAGTTCTCGTCGGCTATTCAAGGCGACAGCCGCTACGGAGTTCTTCGCATTGTGGGCGGGGGAGTAGTGGTGGCGTTGGGCATTGTTGCTGCGCTGCTTACCGAGGTGTCGTTGTCGACGCTCGGCGGAAGCCTCTTTGTCGTGGTCTTTATCGTTGGGGGCCTCGCTGTGGTCTTTGGGCCATGGATCTATGTGCTGCTCACCGATTTGGCCGATGAGCGTCGCAAACGGGTCCGCTCCGATGAGCGAGCCGATCTCGCCGCTCATCTGCACGACTCGGTCCTCCAAACCCTGGCGCTGATTCAACGCACCGACGATCCGCTCGAGGCCGCAAGCCTGGCCCGCCGTCAAGAGCGCGAGCTTCGGTCCTGGCTCTACGCTCGACCCGAGTCCTTTGTTCATGCCGAGGTCGACCTCACCACCTTGTTTGAGTCGGCGGTCTCCGATGTTGAGGAGCGCCACCGGGTGCCGATCGAACTGGTCGTGGTTGGCGATGTCGTTGTCGACGATTCGGTTGTCACGCTCGCCAAAGCCGCTCGTGAAGCCATGGTGAACGCCTCAAAGTTCTCCGGCAGCTCCCAGGTTTCAGTCTTCGTCGAGGGCGACGAGGGCCAGATAGAAGTTTGGGTTCGCGATCGTGGACAAGGCTTTGACCCCGACACCATCGGCAGCGACCGGCGCGGCATCCGCGACTCGATTGTCCGTAGAGTCGAACGAATCGGTGGCACATCGACCATTACCTCGGAGCCCGGCGAGGGCACCGAGGTGTATCTCATTCTCCCCGCAGAACGAAAGGCCGCATCATGAGCTGGCAACCCCGAGTGGTAATTGTCGACGATCACGAGTTGGTGCGTTCTGGTGTGCGCTCGTCGCTTGGCGACGCGGTGCATGTTGTTGGGGAGGCCGGCGATATTGCCGAGGCGGTCGAAGTGATTCTCGATACCAACCCCGACGTGGTGCTGCTCGACGTTCACCTGCCGAGCGGTACCGGCGGATCGGTCATCTCGCAGGTCGTCGCCGAAGGGAACGAAGCAAAGTTCCTGGCGTTGTCGGTTAGCGATGCTGCCGAAGATGTCATCGGCGTCGTTCGGGCAGGAGCCCGTGGTTACGTCACCAAGACCATCAACGGCGAAGAACTTGCCGGGGCGATCATTCGGGTTGCCGAAGGCGATGCGGTGTTTTCGCCTCGTCTTGCTGGGTTTGTGCTCGACGCCTTCGCCACGTCTGAGCCGACTCCCGTCGATCCCGAACTCGATCAGCTCACCAATCGCGAGCGCGAAGTCATGCGGCTTCTGGCTAGGGGCTACGCGTACAAAGAGGTGGCTTCGAAGCTCGATATTTCGGTGAAGACGGTCGAAACGCATGCGTCGGCGGTGCTGCGAAAGTTGCAACTGTCCAACCGGCACCAGCTCACGACGTGGGCAGCGAAGCGCAAGATCGTCTGACGGATTTTCGTCTGGCGGGCCCAATGGCCGGTAAATGGGGATCCCACGTCGAAGACCCGGGTATTGTCTGCGGTTATGGCTTCACGCGATCCTTTCTCCGAACCGTTTGGCACGCTCTTTAGCGAGAACTTCACGACTGCTGTGGGCGTGGGTGCCGAATACACCTACAGCGGGTCGGTCGAGCCGTTGCGGGACCTGGCGCTTTCGCCAGCTACTCATGCGCTGCACTACGGCTCTACGTGTTTCGAGGGCCTGAAGGCTCACCGCCAACAAGATGGCAGCGTGGCAATCTTTCGGCTCGACGACCATGTTGCACGGTTTCGACAAAGTATCGAGAAGCTCTACCTCGGTGTTCCCGATACCGATCTCATCCGCAAGATGATCACCGACGCCGTGGCGTCCAACGCCGCCGACTGTCCGGATGCTCCCGGCTCGCTGTACATCCGCCCGACCATGATCGGTACCGAGCCAAACATCGGCGCAGCAGCCACCCCGAGCAAAACCACGCTGCTCTACATTCTCAACAGTCCGGTCGGCGACTACTTCGCTGGTGGCATTCGGCCGCTTACATTGCTGGTGGAAGGCACAACGCCACGCACCACACCGCAGTTCGGCATGGTGAAGTCGGGCGCCAACTACGTCATGGCTCTCGGAGTTACCCTCGACGCCAAGCGCGATCATGTTGCCGATCAGGTGCTCTTTGCCACCAACGGCGACATCACCGAAACCGGTGCCTCCAACTTCTTCTTGGTCAACGACAACCAGCTCGTTACCCGCAACCTCGACGAGTCGTTCCTTCACGGCGTCACCAGGTCGTCAATCATTACACTCGCGGCCGACCTTGGGTACGAGGTCGAGGAGCGGGCGCTTTCGGTTGACGAACTTGTTGCCTGGGGCGCCGACGGGGGCGAGGTGTTCCTGTCGGGTACCGCTGCCGTTGTGGCACCGGTTGGCACCGTCATCGTCGAGGGCGACCGGGTGCAAGTGGGAGACGGTCAGCCGGGCGCCAATACGCTCAAGTTACGCGAGGCGCTCACCAGCATTCAGGTTGGTGCCGCCGAAGATACCCACGGCTGGATGGCGTCGGTATGAGCGTCAAGATCAGTCCAGACGAACTTGCAGCCAAGGCCGCCGAGTACGGGTCGGCGGCATTCGTGATCACCACCAAATCCGACGGCACCTCGCACGTTACCCACCAGCTGGTTGCGGTGGTCGACGGTGTGGCTTCGTGCCCCGCTGGCAAAGGAACTCGAGCTGCGGTGGCCGAGCGCCCAAGCGTGGTGTTGCTCTGGCCGCCAACCAACGACCAGTCGATGAGCCTCATCGCCGACGGTCAAGCAACCGCCACCGACGAGGGTCTCAGCATCGCCATCACCGGAGCAGTGCTTCACCGCCCGGCCGAAGCCGAGTCCTGCTAGCCCCAAAACGTTTTCGTACTTGAGGGTTAGTTGTACTGAAACCAGCCGTTGCAGTGAAGTGTTTCGCTTTGCTTCTCGCCAGTGTTGCAGCTGTTGGTTGGGTTCCAGCTGCCTTTCGAGCGGACGCCAGGGTCTTCGGTTTGGTAGGTCACACCGTCGATGACGATGCGATCTACCCGCAGATTGCGGTCGACTGGCGGAGCCCAAAGATCGTTGAGAAATCGAACTCGTACCTGCGACGATGAGAGTTTGCCGGTGTGCCGGTACGTGAACTCTTGATACTGGGCGGCGTTGGCGTTGCCGCCGACGGTCCATGTGCCGACGGTCGTGCCATCGACTCGGAGATCCATGATTTCGTCGCCATTGTTGCCGGCGGCATAGATATGGACGATCGAATCGGCTTCGGTGTCGATCCCCGGCTCGACGACCGTGGTGGCTGGCGACGTCGGGGTAGTCGTGGTCGGTGTCGTTGAGTTTGTGTTGTCTGGAGCTACATCGGCGAACTGGAAGTAGCCGCTACAGGCCAAATGATCGGTCTGCTTGTTGCCGGGGTTGCAGCCGCTGTCGAGGGTGTAGCCGCCAACCGAATACACGGCGGGGTTGGTGGTGGCGTAGTACTTGCCGTTCAACTCAATGCCGGGAATTTTAAGGTTCCGGTCGAATGATCCGTCGGCGTTGCGGAAGTCGTTGAGGAAGTTGAGACGAACCTGGCCGGGGTTGACGGTTCCGGCGTAGATGTACTCGAACCGCTGCGTCTGGTTGGAGCTGACCTTGATCTTCACATCGAAATCGGCGATTTGCCGGTCGCCGATCTGGAGTTGAAGTCGCTCGGTTCCGGTTTGTCCGGCGGCGTAGATAACCACGGTTGTTGCTTCGCCGGACGGTGCGGGCGCCGAGGTCGTTGGGGGAGTCGTTGTCGTTGACGGGGCAACCGATGAAGGGGGCGTCGTCGACGGGGGAGTGGAGGTTGTTGACGGAGTGCTTCCGGCGCCGGTGGCTGCAAGGAATGCCTTCTCGCCAGGTGACCAGAAGGTTGAGAACACCTTTGCGGTGCCGCCGCCGCGGCTTCCGAGTGCGCCGCCGCTGGCCCACTGCCAACGTTCGTTGTTGCCAAACATGATGGCCGATACGCCAGCGTTGCGGGCAGCCTGGACATCGGCGGTGATCTCGTCGGCGCTCGGAGGGTTGCCCGGGCCGTGCTCGGGACAAACCGGCCAGTCGGGTTCGACCGCCTCGTAGCGCATCTCTGCCGCCCATACCGGTTTATTGGTACTTGCAACTACCCGTTTGAGGTCGCGTTCGGCGCCGGTGGCGTTGATGCAGTGGCCGGTTTGGGGTGACAGGAAGTCGACCCAGCCTTCGTTGGCGAACTGGAGGTGGCGGTCTTGGGTTCCGGCCGTGTGGTAGGTCATCTTCTGCCAGGCACCATCGTTTTCGAGGCCGGCCGCCATGTTGCGCCAGATGTTGACGTCTTCCCACGCGCAGAAGTTGTCGCCGCCAAGCACCCAGGTGTCGATGGCGGGGTGATCGGCGAACTTGCGTGCGATCTGCTGTCCGAGCCAGTAGGCGTTCCAACTCTTGAGCGGTCCGGCGCCGCTGCCGCCATCGCAACCTCGACTCAGATCGTTGAGGTAGAAGACGCCCCAAATCGGTACGAGTCCGACCTTGAGTCCGCGGTCGTTGGCCATGTCGAGGATCTTGCGGACATGGGCGGCGTGGCCGTCGTTGAGGTTGAACTGACCGTCCTGCAAGCTCGCCGTCTGGTGCCCAGAGCCGGGGCTGGTGGCGTACATGCCGCCACCGGTGTGGTTAAAGAGCGAGAGCCACAGGCCGGTGTAGCCCGCATTTTGAATATGGTCGAGGTAGGTGGCAGCTTCGCTCTGGTTGGCCCAGAACGGCATATCCCACGCCGTATCGTAAATCGGTAGTGCTGCTGCAGACTCGGCGGTTCGTTGATCAGATGTCACGCCAATCGTCGCGAGTAACGACCCGAAAACAGCGAGCAGAAGGACAAGGCGGAGGCCGCGGAGGGAAGCAGTCATGACCATATTTCTATCCACGCAAGAGTGGTTTTCCTTGCGCACTTCGTGCAACATCGGGCCCGTGCGGTGCGGTCCCTACGGCCGCTTGATGAAAAGAACGTTCGCATACCGAAATTGGTCGGGGGTGAACGCTAGATGTCGGTTGGGTTACGACACCGAGGCCAAGACTTTCCAGCGGTGGAAGCCAAGGTGTTCGCGGACGGCAGCCGAGGCGAGTTGATCGCCGGCGGCAACAGTTGCGGCGAGTCCGACGATTGCCCCGCCGGAGCCGGCGTAGTTGGCGGCAAGTCCGCAGGACCGAGCGAGATCGATGAGCCGGGCATGGCTCGGCGAGAGGTCGCTGATGCTGGCCCGTAGGTCGTAGCTCTCGTTCATGGCGAGGCCGAGTTGTTTGAGGTCACCGGTTTCGATCGACCGCTCTGCCGTGTCAGCCATTCGGGCCAGCGCCCGCATTGCGTTCTGGACATCGCGGTCTCCGCCGTCGTAGCGCTGGCGGAGTTCTCCGTGATAGGTCTGGCTGGGCTCGGCGGCCGCCGTGTCGTACAGCACCACAAGGTCGAGGTCTCGCCGTGGTTGGAGCGTTCGAGTCGTGAAGGGAGGGCGTTCGTTGCGTCGGGCAAAGGTCATGCCCTGTATCCCACCGAAGGTTTGGACCACTCGGTCTTGTAGGCCAGCCGTGATGCCGAGGAGTTTCTCGACGGCCAACGCCATCTGGGGCATTTGGGCGGGTTCGATGGTTTGTTCGTTTGCCGCGGCAAGGGTTTGAAGTGTGGCGATGACAAGTGCGCTCGAGCCCGACAGCCCAACCGACCTGGGAATCGAGGTGGCCCATCGCACCGAGCAAGGCGATACCGGCCAGCGCCGGGCGGCTACTACTAGGGATGCGAGAAACAGTGCAGCATCGCCGGTATCAGCGAGGTTGTCGTTCGCCGCAAGGTCGTCGATGGTCGCAAACTCAAGGCCGTCGACCTGAAAGCTGGTGCCGTGCTCGACCGACACCGAAGCTTCGAGGTGCGGGACGACGGTGGCCACCACCCGCCCGCCATACCCGTCGGACGGGTTTCCAGCGAGCGCGACGCGGGCGGGAACCGTCGCAGAGAATGTGGTCACGGTGTGTCTGTCGTCTTCATCAGCTCTCAAAAACTCTGCCAGATGCCATGACTTCCGGCCCTTTCGGCCGATGAGGAACACGTCGGATCAGTCCCGCCGACGGGACACTACACAGCACTTCCAAGAATCTTCTCTCGATCCGATCAGCTCGCTGACCTCCCGATATTCATTGGAAGTGCGTCGAGCTGTGAACGAATATGGATCGAAAGGAGCGGTGACAAGCGGTGGAAGATTTCGTCGAAGCAGTTCTTGAATTCCCAACCATTCTGTTCACCGTTGCCCTTGCTGGTTCACTGCTTTTCTTCACGGTGACCACGCTTCTCGGGTTCGGTGCTGATGCCGGGTTCGACATCGATGCCGATGTGGGCGGCGACTTCTTCTCCAACCTTGGGCTTGCCGGGCTTCCGATTGCGCTCACCGCCACCCTGATCTCCTTGTTCTCCTGGTTCGCCAGTTTCCTTCTCATGGCCATAATCGGCGACCGCGATAACACCCTGCTCATCGTGGTGAGCATTGTGGTCATCGTCGTATCTCTCGTGGTGGGGGTCATCGGCGCCAGCATTGTTGGGCGACCGGTAGGCAAAGCCTTTGCCGCCGGTGCCGGCCGCAGCCGCGGTGATCTTGCCGGCCAACTCTGCGTTATCACCACATTGAAAGTCACCGACTCTTTCGGCCAGGCCGAGGTTGCTGATCCGGGCGGCGGCACGTTGCTTGTCCCGGTCCGCTGCACCTCTGAGAACGAACTCACGGCCGGCGACCAGGCGCTGATCTTCGGCCACGACACCGATTCCGATACCTACCTCGTGTCGCCCGATACCGACGACATCCGCAACTAGCTCTCTCTCTCTTCTTCCCGCACTCTTTCCCTCCACAAGACCCCACACCCGGCTCACTGAGCCAAACCGGGCCCACCAGCCCATAGAAAGCGAGCATCACAATGTCCATCTTGATTGGCATCGGTGTCGTCATCGGCATACTCGTCCTTGTCGCAATCCTCATCGGAGCGCTGTTCAGCAGCCTGTTCCGAAAGGTTCCACAGGGTAAGGCGCTCGTTGTGAGCACCATGAACGACGTCGTCGTTTCGTTTACCGGAAAGCTTGTGTTGCCGGTCATCCACAAAGCCGAGATCATGGATACCTCGGT
>CALGZB010000083.1 GCA_937934655.1 uncultured Acidimicrobiales bacterium
AGGTCGCGTATGGCGATCTCCGACACCGGACCGAAATCGATCTGCACGCAGCGCGACGAGATGGTGATCTGTTCGGGCGGGACTTCCTCGGCCAACAAAATGAAGATCGATGATGCTGGCGGCTCTTCGATGGTCTTGAGAAGCTTCGGGGCAACACGCGCCTCGGCGGTATGGAACCGGTCGATCATGAGAACCTTCCGGCTCCCCTCGACGGGCGACCTTGAGGCCTCAGTGATGATCTCGGCCGCTTCATCGACGAGCAAGGCCCGTCCTTCAGGTTCGATAATGAACAGGTCGGGATGCGCCTCGGCAGCGGCGAGGCGTTGATGGCGTTCGGCCCCATCCGGATCTGAAGCAGCAAGCAGTTCACCAGCAAAGGCAGCAGCTGCCTGACGCTTTCCCGAACCACGCGGACCGACGAAAAGATAGGCATGCAGCGGATGCGCCAATGCGTTTCGCAACTGAGCGACAGCCAACGGCTGGCCAACCACCTCGTCGAGAGGGCCTTGGTGGGTCTGAGCAGACTCAGTTGTCACGAGAAGTACTCGCCGAGCGCAGCGTCGATTCGGGCGCTGACTTCTTCGATCGTGCCAGTGCCATCGAGGACGATCCACGAATCGGTATTCTCTTCGGCCAGCGAAAGAAAGCCTCGCCGGACGGCCTGGTGAAACTCTTCGCCAGCTGCCTCGAGTCGATCGAGGTCGTCGCCCAAGCGGGCGCCGCTTACCGATAGGTCGGCGTCGAGAAGGATGACGACGTCGGGCTGGAGCTCTGCCGTAGCGAAGGCTGACAGGTCGGCGATCTGATCACGGCCCAAGCCCCGGCCAACGCCTTGGTACACAACCGAGGATCCGATATAGCGATCGCAAACCACATCTTGACCAGCATCCAGCGTTGGCCGAACAACCTCGGCCACATGTTGGGCCCGGTCGGCGGCGTACAACAGTGCCTCGGCTCGGTGGTCGAGGCCGACATTGTCGGGGTCGAGAAGAATCTGGCGCACGTTGGCACCAATTGAGCAATCGCCTGGCTCGAAGGTAAAGCGTCCAGCCAGCCGCTCGGCTAGCAGGCGCGCCTGCGTCGATTTTCCTGTGGCGTCGCCGCCTTCGAAAACAATAAATCGTCCGGTCATGCGTCCAAGACACTAGCCAGCGTCAACGACAGCCATTGACCGAAGCCAACAAAGGTGCCAACACGCTGACCGAGATAGGTCGACCGGCTCAATATTTGGCCGATGCGGGTCCCTTTTCATCGGTTTGTGTTGATCACGCCCTGAACTCGTCGAATGCCATACGAGAAACCTAAAGGGACACAAGAAGGCGGAAGACACGAATGATCAGCGGCACGGCTCAACAGAACTTCCTCGGGCGACGGATCCCTGTATCCGCTGGTCGTAGCGTCGCAGCGCTCCTGGCCGCTCTCGCCGTAATCGCATCGACGCTCGTTGCGACACCCCGCTCCGCCGACGCAGTTTCGCCCGTTGAACTCTTCGACACCGCATGGGACCTGTCGTTCTGGGCCGAGCTGAACGACGTGGCCGTGTACTTCGATCATCTTGAACGCTCCGGGTACACAGGAGTCTGGCTTTCGCTGATGAACCACACCACGGGCGCGGGCATCGGAGGCGTGTCACCGATTACCGAGACGAGTCAGGCGACCTTTACCAACGGCGAGTTCGACCTCGACCCGATCTATCGGACGCATATGGCAACCATCCTCGATCTCGCCGATGCTCGCGGGCTACGAGTCGGGCTGCTTCCAATGTGGGGCGTCGGCTACCTCCACGATTCGAGCAACGGCAGCTGTGCCGGCGTCAATCAAGGCGACCTTCAGGCGACCAACTCGTTCGAGTGGGGCGAGGAAGTAGCGACCGCTTTCGGGAGTCATCCGGCGATCGAATACTGGATCCTTGGGGGCGACAACTTCTGCACGCCCGTTGAAGACGGCGCGATCTGGAGCAACATGGCCGCTGGCATTCGCTCCACCGGAGCGAACCAGCAGATGAGCTATCACAGCGCCGGCTGGGGCGCTCGGCAACGTCTTTTTGCCGACGAGCCATGGGTTGACTTCCTATCGCCTCAGACCGGGCACTGCATCCCGGCCGCCGATGCGCAACAAAGCTTGAGTGCATTGGTCGCCGAATTCGACAAACCTGTCATTGCGGCCGAAATGCGATACGAAACCATCGAGCCCGGCTGGACCTGTCCAGAACACGGACCCGGTGACCCGGTGTTACCTTCCGACGTTCTCGACGACGCTCAAGCGGCCGTGAACGCCGGAGTCTCTGGCCTCCTCTACGGACACAACGCACGATGGTCATGGGGCCGAGGCCAAAACGGCACCCCAAACCTCGGTTGGACTGGAGTGCAGAACAGCCTGAACGCACCAGGCGAACTGCTGGTCTTGGACTTGCTCGGGCTATCTGGCCCCCCAACCACGATCGCGCCCACCAATGTGCTTGAGGTGATTGCCCGCGGGAAAGACGGCACCGAAACCATCACCGTCGAGGTAGCGGGTCAAACGGTCCAAAGCCACACCCTCACAACCGCCCTAACCACCTACACCTGGACCAGCCCAACCGCCATCAACGCCAGCGACGTCCGCATCCTCTTCACCAACGACAACGGCACCGCACGCGACGCCTACATCGACGCCATCACCATCAACGGCAACCGCCACGAAACCGAAGACCCAACCACCCAATCAAAAGGCACCTGGTCAGGCACCGACTGCGGAACCGGATACCGAACCTCCCAATGGCTCCACTGCAACGGCTGGGTCCACTACGACCAAACCAGCACTCCCCCACCAACCATCACCCCAACGACCATCGCACCAAGCAACCCCGTCGTCGAAGTCATCGCCCGTGGTAAAGACGGCAGCGAGATCATCGAGCTCGAGGTAGCCGGTCAGGTCGTTAAAACGCAGACCCTCACACAATCGCTGGCCGCCTACACCTGGACGAGCCCAATCGCGGTGAGCGCTAGCGACATACGGGTGCTGTTCACCAACGACAACGGCACCGCACGCGACGCCTACATCGACGCCATCACGATCGACGGCGTCCGCTACGAGACCGAAGCGGCATCCACCGAGTCCAAAGGAACGTGGTCAGGCGGCAACTGCGGCCAAGGCTTCAAAACCTCGCCCTGGCTCCATTGCAACGGCTGGGTCCACTACGAGCAGTAACAACGCAACAAACCGACGAACTCGTACAGTCTTTGGCTGCTAGAGCGACCAGATCCTGTACGAGTTCGGGTTTTATGCGGAGTCGGAGTCGGCTGTGGCGTCGTCTGCTGGCTCGGCAGCCGGTTCGGCCTTCGCTGCTACAGCCTTCTTTTTGGCTACAGCTTTCTTCTTAGCCGGTGCTTTCTTGGTGGCCTTCTTTGCCGTGGCCTTCTTCTTGGCGGTGGCCTTCTTCTTCGT
>CALGZB010000084.1 GCA_937934655.1 uncultured Acidimicrobiales bacterium
GTGGTCGCCGTTTCTCACCAGCGACCTCGACGGCGTATGGCGCGACGCCATGGAAGTGAACTTCTTCGGCACGCTCCGGATGACCAAGGCGTGCGCCCCGCACCTCGTCGAAGCTGGCGACGGTCGAGTGGTGATGATCAATACGCAATCCACGCTCTGGATCAAGCCGACCCATGGGGCCTACGCCGCATCGAAAGGTGCGCTGGCCACCGCAACCCGCACGCTGGCAACCGAGCTTGGGCCGCACGGAATTCGGGTCAACGGAATCCACGCCGGGTTCATCTGGGGGCCACCGCTTGAGCGAGCCCTTCAGGCTGCCGCCGACCGTGGGGGAGTGACCCTCGATGAAGTGAAGGCCGGCATCGAGGCCGAGATCCCGCTCGGGTACATGCCCCCAGCCGACGAAGTCGCCGATGCCGCAGTCATGCTGGCCTGCGACCTCGCCAAGGCAATCACCGGCCAAGCAATAGCGGTAAACGGCGGCCACGTCGTCTAGAGGGCATCAAAGCCGTTTGGCATCCATGCTCCACCCCGGCACTTTCGAACTCGTGCGACCTGTTGAACGATCCCCATGGCTGCCCCCAGCTGTCGGATGGGTTTCGTCGTGAACGGCTGGCGGATTCCCGAGGTGATCGGCTGGATGATGCTGATGTTTGGGCTCGCCATCAGCATGCTGGGCACGGTCGCAATCATCCACGCTGGCGAGTTAGATCTGGTGCTCTGGGAACTCGGATTTACCGACGAGTCTCCCGACTACTACAACTCGGGTCACGAAGGTTCTTATGGCTTCGCCGCGTTGGTGTACGCCATGATCCTCTTTGGTATCCCTGGCCTTCTCTTGGCGCTCGCTTCGCGCAAGATGGGGAACCTCGCCGATGAGCGGTTTACTCGCTGGACGATGACTGACCAGCCAGGAACTCGTGTTCGGCGATGTCGGCAAACCTTGGACGAAGGCATCGAGCTCACGTACCGAGAATTCGGCAAGTTCGACGCCGATGGCAAACTCGCCATGGTTCGAAGGACCCAAGGAACCCTGGGCGGCGAACCAATCGACGACAACCGGCTCAAAGAGCTCTTCGTCTAACTCAAGCCGAGCAGTCGCTACGATCTCTCGGTGGAGTCCATCGAGCCTGAACCATCCGCCGGCCTAGAACTGTTCATCGTCGAAGGTGTCTCGGCCGCTGATGCAGTCGAGAACGTCACCGACTCGCATCAGCATGTCTACGCAATGCAGGGCAAACCCATGAACGTGCTGCGGGCCAGCGAGCGGGAAGTCCGAGCCAACAAACGCGTTGACGAGCTCTACCGCCGCGTCACCCGCAACCGGTCGGGCGAAGACGATCCGTACCACATCTCGTTCGAGCGGGTCATCCTGCTTACTGACCCCGATGTCGACGGCGTCCACGCCAAGGCACTCCTGCTCGCCATGCTCAACATGCTGTTGCCCGAGCTCGTCGAGAACGGCCAACTCTTCACCGTGCGGGTTCCACAGTTTTCGTTTCGATCGCCGAGGCTGCCGGAACCGGTCTACGCCTACTCACCCGAGGGGCGGCTCAGCGTGCTCGCCCAGCTCGAGGAACACGGGATCACCAAGGCCGAAACGAGTCACTACAAAGGCATCGCCAGTATGAACGGCGACGAGATCTGGAACGTGTGCCTCAACCCGGAAACCCGAAAGATGTCTCCGCTCACGACCGAACACGCGGCTGCGGCGCAGAGCGTTCTCCAGTAGGTCGACCACCTGGCTAGGCGTACGCCGTGCCGAGGAGTACGTCATACAGATCGATCTCCCACGTCTGCACGTCTGCCTGGGTTTGAGCGAGCTGAACCACCTTTTCGCTCGATGCCGCGGCGGTAGCGGCCTCGGCCATGGCGACACCGCCGACATGATGAGCCCTCATGAGTTGGAGCCACATGCGTCCCATCGGCACACCCGGTTCGGCCGTCGACAGGGCTGACAGCTCGGCATCCGTTGCGTAGCCGGGCATGTCCGCCAGCGGGACACCTTCGTGCCCGCCGGCGGTCATGTCGTCCATCGACATCCACGCCATCACCGTCGTCGGTGGTGCCGTCGATGCGCCCCAGTCAGCGAGCCAGGCCCGCATCATCCCAACCTCGATCGCTTGGTTGCGGATGACCTCTGTCGCAGCGGCCTGCACAGGATCGCCCGTGTCACGGCCGAGCACTCGCTCACACATTCCGATCGCCTGAATGTGGTGGACGGTCATATCGGTGCAAAAGCCGATGTCGACATGATCGCTGTGATCGAGCACCAAGTGGCCAACGGTGTGGAAGGCGGTAGTACCGAGGACCCCGGCGGCCCCGCCGACCAACGCTCCGGTCATGAATGACCGTCTCGAGCGTGCCGTGGAGGCCGCCGGCATCGGTGTCGAATCGTGCATTTCCTACTCGTCCTCGAGTGGGGCTGGGGGTTCTTCATCGCCCTCCTCACCAGGCTCCGGTCGGGCCGGGCGGTCGCCATCGCCACCGCCGGCGCCCGAATCGACAACGACCCCGACGTAACAGCCAACCGTGTATGGATAGGCGTCGGTTGTGTAATAGGCGTAGTCGCCGTTCTCATCGATGCGTCCATTGCACTCATCGAGGTCGCCGGAACCTTCGACGTAGGTGTGGGCCTCGAAGGTGTTGCTGGCGAACAGCGACGGGTCGGTGAGTTCGTAGGAGGACGTGTATCCAAGGGCATAGTTGCCGACATAAATCGGGTAACCGTCGAATGCGTAGCCGAAGAGGATCTGCTCGGTCATCGCTTCTTCCTCGGTGTACGCACATGCAGTGCTGCCTGCGGTAGTGAACGCGTGGAAGTGGTAGCCACTCGGCCCGTTGTGGCCACCGCACTCGGTGAAGCTCGGCATCGACAAGACGTCGCCGCCGGGACCTTCAGCTGCTCCGAAGATCGGAAGGCCGTTAAGGGCAACAGCGATCGCGCCAATCGCCGGAACCGCGGTCGGGGTGTCGGCGACTGTCGGCGTAGCGGGCAATGTGTATTCAAGCGCAGCAGCCGAGGGGTTTCCCGGTGTCGTCTGCGTGTACGGAAAGTTGGGGATGCCGTTGGATGTCACCACAACCATGCCGTCAACACAGGTGGCGTTCACCTCTGGATCGTCAAGATCAGGATTCGCAGAACCATTCACAACGAACGCCGCAGCTACGTCGTCGCAGGACCCTGCATCTACGGCTGCCGTCGTCGTCTCGGTGTTGGTCTCGCTCTCCGTTTCTGCGTCAGGGGTCGCCGTTGAGTCAATATCGGCAGAGGAGCCGCAGCTGGCTGCCAAGAGGCAAACCGCCACCAAGGTCAGGAGTTGTTTCCGGCCGATGCTGAGAGTTTTCTGGGAACGTCGATGTCGATGCATGCTCCGCAGAGTAGGGAGCACGAATGTGTGTTTTGAATGATCAATCTGTGAGTTGTTTGTGAATCAACGGGCCGGAACTACGTGGTCGTTTACGGGCACCTCAAAACGCACCCGGCCGGGCTGAGCGGCGGTGATACGTATGCCGAGCTGGGTCATGATCGACGGCCCACCCTCAGCAAAGCTCTCGGCGATCCGATTGGCAAGATCATCCTCGGATTCGAAGTCGGTCAGCTCGGGCATTCCCATGCGGCGAACCATACCGAAGCGGTGGATCGGCAGTTCATTTTGGCCCGCTCCGTTTGCTAGATGTCCAGCTCACGGCATATTTCGCCGATAGTGTGCCGCATTTCTGTTTAATAAAGACGATCGTCTTGCCGAAAGGTACTGCAAGTGTCGGTACGAACAAAGGCGGCGTTCGCCATTCTCCTCGCGTTAGGTCTGTTGGCGACCCTCGGCGCCTCAAGTTGGGTGGCCAAGGACACGAGAAATCAACGGGCCCGAGTACGCAACGAGGGCGCCGAGATGATCGCCGAAGATGTTGCCACCAAGGTCGATGACGCACTTATTGCTGCGCAA
>CALGZB010000085.1 GCA_937934655.1 uncultured Acidimicrobiales bacterium
CACTCACACAGCCACGACCACGGTCTCGAAGGCGGCTGGCAGCGCTGGGCCCGCGACCCAATGTTGCGGGTGGTGCTCGTCGGAGTGGTGCTGGCCGCCATCGCAACCATCATCAGCCTCGTGGTGCTGTGGCCGAGCGGCGAGGGAAAACAGGCCGCCATCGACAACGCTGACGAGATCGGCTTGGCCTCAGACCGGTTTAGCGCAACCGTCGATGGCGTCATCGACCGGCAGTGCAGCTACGCAACACCCGAAAGTCCGCAGGAATGTCGGACGATGACGCTTATCGCCAACGAAGGCCCCGACGTCGGCACCTCGATCACGCTTCCCGAAATGAATCTCGAGTTCAACAGCACGGTGCCTGACGTAAAGGTGGGCGACGCCATCGTCCTCGGCTACGAGGACTCGACCGAGACCTACTTCTACGGCGACCGAGACCGACGAACATCGCTCCTCTGGCTCGCCGGACTCTTTGCCGTATTCGTCATTGCTCTCGGGCGATTCCGTGGAGTGCTTGCCCTCTTCGCCATGGCGGCGACGCTGGTAATGCTCGTGGCCTTTGTTGCCCCGTCGGCGCTCGACGGCAACGACCCGCTGCTTGTATCGGTGGTGGCGGCATCGGCAATCGCGTTTATCAGTCTCTACTTAACGCACGGCTTCACCCCAACAACCACCGTGGCGCTCGCCGGAACGCTCATGGCGCTGGTGCTTACGCTGGGGCTGTCGTGGTTCTTCTTCTACGTCGGAAAATTCACCGGCCTGGCAACCGAAGAAGCACTTCTGCTGCCGTTTATCGCAGAAGACCTCGACATAAGCGCGCTCCTGGTGGGTGGAGCCGTTATCGGAGCGCTCGGCGCCCTCGACGACGTTACGGTGACCCAGGTCTCCACCGTGGCCGAACTGCGACGCCGCAGCCCGAACCTACCCACCACCGAACTCGTTTCATCCGGTATCCGAGTGGGACGCGACCACATCGCCTCGACGGTCAACACGCTCTTGCTGGCCTACGCCGGGGCGAGCATGCCGCTGATCTTGCTCTTTGCCGCTTCCGACCAACCACTCGGAATGGTGGCCAACTCCGAACTTATCGCCGTCGAGATTGTCCGGACCCTGGGCGGCTCCATCGGTCTGGTTGCCGCCGTCCCCATCACCACCGCTCTTGCCGCAGCGGTCCTTCGCCCGGAGTCAGACGACCACGAACACGAGGATGAATCTGAACCGGGCGAACCTGATCACCCGGCTCCTGCCGCTGACACCGCTCATGTCGATACCGCAGAGATCGAGACCGAGGAACCTCCCGCCCCTGAGGCCCGTTGGGAAGACTTCGCTCCCGAGTAGCCGGCGATCCTGTCTGTACGTGCCGGGCTGTTGCGGGCAGTATGGAATGATGCAGATTCAGCAGATAGGGACGAACATCGGAGCCCGCATCGAAGGGATCAACTTCGAAGCGGGGCTCGACGATGAGACCATCGACGCCGTGGCCGACGCGCTGTTCACCCATCAGATCGTGCTGATCAAGGCCGATGCGATGACGCCCGAGCAGCACCTGAAATTGGCGGAACGGTTCGGGGCGCTCGAGGAAAACAAGACCGATCAGTTTGGCGAGCACCCCACCGTCCCGCAGATCACCGTCATCGACTCCGAAGCCGGCCACACCGCCAGCATGTGGCACGCCGACGAGACCTTTCTCCAAAACCCTCCGCTGGTAAACCTGCTGCACGGCAAACAAATACCGGCCACCGGCGGGGACACGGCGTTCGTGAGCGCCGCATTGGCCTACGAAGGACTGTCGCCAAAGTTCCAAGAACTCCTCGACGGCCTCGAAGCCATCCACGACTACGGCCACCTGTATGAACAGGGATGGCAAAGTGGCTACGACCTTGGCTCGCATGTTGCCGACGCCCTCGGAAAAGGGCTTATCACCAGCCATCCGGTGGTTCGCGAACATCGAGAGACCGGCCGGAAATGGCTCAGCGTCAACCCCGTCTACACCCGCTTCATCCGCGGCGTGAAAAAGCTCGAAGCCCAGATGCTTCTCGACATGCTGCTCCAACACATGCAAAAACCCGAGTTCGGATTTCGCCACCACTGGAGCGAAGGCGACCTACTCATCTGGGACCAACAGGCCGTGCAGCACTACGCCGTCAATGACCCAAGCGAACGACGTGTCGTTCACCGCGTGTCGGCGTTAGCCACCAACGACACCTACGTGGGCGTGAACGACTGAAATCTCCAACTCCTCCGAGGGAATCTCCGTGTCTCAAACGATAAGGGGGTGAACACACACCACTAGGGGAGACAATCATGAGTACACCGATACGTACCGCCGGGCCGCGCAGCAAGCGGACGGCGACGAGAACGTCCCGGATAGGTCGACGAGCCACAGCAGCACTCACAACGTTGATGTTCCTGACGGCACTCCTGCTGCCGGCACCAGCCGAAGCGCAGGGCGAACCAACCGCCATCTCGGGCGATGCGGTTCCATCGGATTGCAATAACGGCAAAGGCCTCGGAGCCATCGAACTCACCGGCGATCTCGAAGGTTGCCTCATCTTCTTCCCGAAGACCGCCGAGTGCACCGAATACAACGGCTTTGCGCTCTATGAAGAGGCGGGCGTCGAACGCTTCATCGGCTCCTACAACGGCGAAGCGGGCAAGTTCCGGACGAAGTACACGCTGGCTGGTACCTACGCCCAAGGCGCCTGTGCCGACTTTGAGGCGGAGGACTACGGAACCTTCTTCAGCAAACAACTCACTGGCGGATGCGACCATTACATCAAAGGCAAGACCGGCGCATTCAAAGGCATGAAGGGGCTCATCACCTTCCACGATGTCATCCCCACTCCAGGAACATCAGGAGCAAGCAACTTCTTCTACACCGGCTACCTGAAGTAGGGCGGCGGACCCTGACGGCAGACCTTTACCCGAACCACACCTCGGGTAAGGGTTTGCCGGTCCGGCGTAATGTTCAGTCTCCGACCGACACCAAAGTGTCGATTGGTTTGCTCGACTCTGCCTTCCCAGCAGTTGCCTTCCCGAAATCGGTTCGAACCTCGCTAATGAGATAGGTGACCGGGTAGAACAACTGATTCAACACACCCGGATTCGGAAGCTCATCAAGGCCAACCTCGGTCGTGCACTTGCCAGGGTTGTGATAGGTCCCGAACGCCACGTCAAAGAACGAGAAGACGTTCGCATAGTTCTTGTTGTACGCCGACGGCAGAACCGAGTGATGCCACCGGTGGAAGTTTGGCGAGGCGATTAGTTTGTCGAGCGCACCGTGGTCCCAGCCGAGATCAACATGCACGTACCGGTTGTGCAGAAACGAGATCGAGATGGCGGCGGCTTGTGCGTAAACCGGCACACCGATCCAGCCAAGCAGCAGGAAATAGCCGAGGTTCATAATGCTCGCTTCGAGAAAGTGCACCCGAAACGAAGACATCCAGGTCATCCGCTGCTCACTGTGATGCACCGCATGAACACCCCAAAGAAGGGTGTGATGCATCACCCGGTGGGCCCAGTAATCGGAGAAGTCGATGCCCACCAGCACGAGAAGAATAGTGAGCGGCCAGGGGATCTGCCCCCAAAAGGCCTCGCCGGTTAGGCCAGGCAATCCAGCATTGGCGAATGCGCCGATACTCAGATCGACCTTGAAGATCAGCCAGATCCCAAGAAACCCGTTAACGATGGCCAAGATCAGCGTGACGGTAATGCTCCGAAGAGTTTCGTCGGACAAACGCAAGGCCGATGGACCGCGGGCAATCACCAACAGCGCAGAGAACAACACGAACGGAATCACCAATTGTAAAACGTTCGAGGACAGGAACGTATCGAGCGCGTTCACAAGCCAGTTGGGGGTCACCGAGGTCACCTCGAGGTTTTCGGCATAGTTGCGGGGCATCTTGATCGAGCCGTTGCGTAGCTGCGGCCGAACCGTGGCATCGTGTGGCATGGATTTTGATCTCGCCCAAACCGACTCGCTGCTTTCAACCACCCGTGCGGTGCGCAAGCGCCTCGACCTCGACCGTGAAGTACCCGACGACGTGCTGCTCGAGTGCCTGCAGCTGGCCGTGCAGGCCCCGACCGGTTCTAACCAGCAGGGTTGGCGTTGGCTGGTCGTCCGCGACGCCGAGAAGAAGGCCGGCCTTGCCGAGATCTACCGCAAAGCAGGTGGCGACTACCTGGCTGCTGCCGCCGCTGATTCCGACGGCGCAGGCCAGATGGGGCGTGTGCTCGACTCGGCCAACTACCTCGCACAAAACCTCGAAAAGGTTCCGGCCATGGTGATCCCCATGATCATCGGCCGCCTCGATGCCGTCGACGCAGGCTCGGCAACCGGAACCAACGCAACCAACGCCGCAGCCGGACTGATGGGATCAATCATCCCGGCGATGTGGAGCTTCCAGCTGGCGCTGCGCAGCCGTGGTCTTGGCAGCTGCTACACCACTCTTCATCTCGGTCTCGAACAAGAAGCCGCCGAACTCCTCGAAATCCCGGCGCACATGACTCAAGCCGGCCTGCTGCCCGTGGCCTACACCAAGGGCACCGACTTCAAAGTGGCAAAGCGTCCGCCGGTCGAAGAGATCACCTACCTCGACACCTACAAGAACCCGATCCGCTAACCGCCGCAAAACTGGTTTGGGGGTTGTATCTGCCGGTTACGGTACGTGCCGTGACTTCAACAGATTCAGCCCCCGGCCAGGTCGTCAAAATCAATGCACTCGAAATCCCGCCCAATGCGGGCGACGAGATCGTAAAGCGCTTTGCCGCCCGCATGTCGAGCCTCGACGACGTCGCAGGATTCTGCGGCTTCGAGCTACTCCGCCCAACCGGCGACGCCGAAACCCGCTGGTTCGTGTACACGCGCTGGACCGACCAGGACGCCTACGAGGCATGGCGAGACGGCGATGGCGCCGCCAACGCGCACGCGAAGAGCGACGGTGACGCATCTGGTGACGAGGCCGAGGCGCCCCGCAAGCCCGTAAGCATGGGCGCAACCTTGCTCGAATTTGAGGTAGAGGTGGCCGCAGGCCCAAGCGGTCTGTAGCTCAGCTACTCGGACTCAGTTCGTTGGCAGGTAGTACTCGTCGTGCACCTCGGGGTCGGCGCTAAAGAACGTGCGGATGCTCGCGATGAGCCCGTCATCGTCAACCTTGAAGATTTCGATCGACTCAATCGTCGTTTCGCCGGTTGGTAGGTCGCCATGGTTGGCCATGTCGATAGCGGCTTCGATTCCACAACCAATGATCCGCTGCGGCCGCAGTGTCCACGTGCGGTCGGCGGTTTGCGATCGCTCCCAGGTTTTCTCCAAAGCCGCCCGGCCCTGCTTCGGCTGACCACCAACCGGATCTTCGAGAACAACATCGTCGGCAAAAAGTAGGAGCCAACGGTCGCGGTCTCGAGTGTTCCATGCTTCGCAATGCGCACGCGCTGCGTCGGCAGCCTGGCTGAACGGAGGGTCGGAGTTCATAGGTCGCATCATAGAGTTTTCGGTCATCTCAGACCTGCGGTCTATCGTTGCCCACAGGGGGAGAATACCAATGAGCGAAAGCACCGATACCGAAATCCGACTGCGTACGTGTCCGCTTTGCGAGGCCCGATGCGGGCTGGAGCTGACGGTTGTCGATAACTCGGTCACGCTGATTCGTGGCGATCAAGACGATGTGTGGAGCAACGGCTACTTGTGCCCGAAAGGCACCACCCTCGGCAAGCTGCACGACGACCCCGACCGGCTCCGCGTGCCGATGATTCGCACCGGCACCGAGTGGCGAGAAGCCAGCTGGGACGAAGCCTTCGAAGAGTGCGAACGCCTCCTCCACGCCGTGGTGGCCGAACACGGCAAGAGTGCCGTTACCGCATACATCGGTAACCCAACCGCCCATAACTTCTCGCTCGGCCGATACGTCGGAGCCCTCAAAGGGATGGGCGGTATCGAGACGCTCTACTCGGCCGGCACCGTCGACCAGTGGCCCAAGAACGTGTCGTCGGCGCTCATGTACGGCCAGCCTTGGAAGATCCCGGTTCCCGACCTGCAACGAACCGACCTCATCTGGGTCATGGGCGCTAACCCACACGCATCACAAGGCAGCCTCATGGGCTGCGCCGATGTACTGAGCGAATTCGACCGCATCATCGATGGGGGAGGGCGAGTAGTCGTCATCGACCCCCGTCGCACCGGCAGCGCCGAGCGAGCAAGCGAATGGCTCCCGATTCAGCCCGGCACCGATGCCCTGTTCCTCATGGCCGTATGCAATGTGTTGTTTGCCGCCGACCTTGTCGACCTCGGCCCAGCGGCCGAACACCTCGAGAATGCCGAACTCGTACGCGACATCTGCGCCGACTTCACGCCCGAGTTCGTCAGCGAGGCCACCCGCATCCCGGCCGAAACCATCCGGGCAATGACGCACGAACTGGCCTCAACCGAGAAGGCCGTTGTCTACGGCCGCATCGGTCTCTGTAACCAAGAGTTCGGCACGCTGGCGTCCTGGCTGGTCGACGTCGTCAACATCCTCACCGGGCACTTCGACGTGGAAGGCGG
>CALGZB010000086.1 GCA_937934655.1 uncultured Acidimicrobiales bacterium
ATCGCACTGATCTTGTCGAGTGCTTCCCCGGTCCAAGCCGCCGATTCGAAGAGGGTTAGGACGGTCGTTGCCAAGGAGCGCGTCGGCAAACGCGTCGAGTTTGCCACCGTTACTTCGGATGCGATTCCTGTAAACCAGGCGCAGGTCCTCTTCGTTATAAAGTCGAAAAAGGTCAAGCGGGTCGAGCAGATCTCCGTCACCTACTTTTGCCGGGCCGAAGGCGCTTCTCCGGATGAGGCCGTTTCGAAGTCGAAGTACTTCGCTCCCGAGGGCGGTATCGATCTACCTGCAGAGATTCGGTTGAACCTTCCCGAAGGGTCAGAGGATTGCTACGTGTCGGGCGGGTTGTCGAGTCCCTTCGAAGATCGTGCTGGCCCCGTGACGCTCAAGCTCGTGACGTTCGAGCGGCGGTAGCACCTGCTTGCTCCGATTTCGCCGAAATCGCTGGGCTTTGTAAGGACTTTGTAAAGAGTCTGTAAGGACTTGCCCTGGACCCTTGCAAGACCGTGCTGCACTCCGTACGTTCAGCATTGACCAGTGTTTTGACTCTCCAAAAGTAGGATGTATGAAGCGTTTCTTTGCCATGTTTGTTATTGCCGCCTTCGCTGTTGTGGGGTTCGCGCCAGCGGTGTCTGCCGCCCCAGGTGGCTCGCACGATGCTGATCGGTGCGAACGCCTCGATCAGATCGAGGAGCGGCTCGAACGCAAGGCGGAGAAGATTGCGAACAAGGCAGAGCGCATTGACGCCCGTATCGTGAAAGCAACTGAGCGACTGGCCGGCATCGATGCAAGCGATGAGAGCGCAGTAGCAAAGGCCGAGGCTCGCATTGCACGTCTCGAGGCCAAAGCCGCCAGGCACGAGGCAAAACTTGCGAAGCTTGCAGACCGAGCAGCAGCGCTAGCTGAGGCCTGCGCCGCCGCTTAGGTCGGTTCTGTTCCAACTCCTTGGGACACACAAAAGTTGTTGGTGAGGCGGAGGCGCTAGTTAGCGCCTCCGCCCTCGCCGTTTTAGCCACTGCATCCAATCCGCTTTACCGGCTTCGAGTCTTGCGTCAGGATCACGACCATGATCATCGTGCTCAACGGCTATCCCGGTGTCGGCAAACTGGCCATTGGGAGCGAGCTCATCGAGCTGATGGGCGGCCGGATGCTCGATATCCATTCGGTGTACAACGTCGCCTTCGCCCTGACCGAGTTCAAGTCGCCCGAGTTCGTTGAAACGGTCGAGCAGATTGAGTCGATTGGTCACGACCTGATCCGTAAGCTCCCGCCCGAGCAGCCGGTGGTGTTGACCACGGTTCTGGCCGGTGAAGACGAGCGGGCTGGCCGGGAGTGGGACCGGATCGTAAAGCTCGGCTATGAGCGCCCGCCGTTCCTGGTGGTGCACGTCTCGTGTGAGCTGGAAGAGAACAAACGCCGCATCGCCTCAGAAGACCGAGCGATGAAGCGGAAACTACGCGATCCCGAAGTGGCGGTCAGAAATCAAACCGGCCCAGTGCCGCTGCTGGGCTTGGACGAAGATCACTTACTCAAACTGGATACGACCGACATGACGCCAGTCGAAGCGGCTCAGGCAATCTCAGCGTGGGCGTCACAGAACTAGCGGCTCCATCGTCTTATACATCAGCTGGCCTGGTCGAAGTCGTTGAGGATCGGCGTTAGCCGTTCGATCTCGTGTTCATAGACCCGACCTTCTTTGCGAGCCTTGTACAAGCTGAATCCGACGGAAACGATGAGAAGTGCCCCAAACACGACGCCTGAGGTTCCGGCTTCCTCGACGCCGAATGCGTAGAACACCAAGAGCATGGCCACGATCGACGGTAGGAAATACCAAGCCGGGGTGGTCTGGTAGAGCCGAGCTCGATGGTGGAGCTGGTCGAGGCGACGCTCCATCTGCTCGCGCACCGAACCGCCCCATTGACCATCGGCACGATGGTGACGGATCGAGCTGGCCGCCATGTAGAGGCCTAGGAACAGAAACAGCGAGCTCGCTGCGAACATGGCGGTTGGGCGTTCAACCGATGGTGCCAATATCGCGAAGACGGCGGCGCTGAAGAGCGCAGGGATCACCTCTCGGATGTTCAACCAGATCAGTCGGCGTTGCTCCTTGGTGTGAGCCTCCGCAATCGACCGACCGAGTCCTGTGGGCGACACGGTGGGGGAAAGGTTGGCTTGCTGATTCGCCCATGCGGTTTCAAGTGAGTCGGGCTGGTCGTTGTTCATTGTGCTTCCTCAAGTTGCTGAGTGAGACGGGTACGGGTTCGGGTAAGTCGGGCGCCAACGTTGGTTTGGGTCAGACCAGTCATGGTCGAGATCTCGGCGTAGCTGAAGCCTTCAAGCGACAGCATGATGATCGAACGGTCGATCGGGGCGAGGGTGCGGATGGCTTCGAAAATTCGGTCGACCATGACGGCGTCGGCCGCTCCGTCTCGGGTAACCGGACTCACGGTGTCGAGGTCGATGTGTTCGTCACGAGCCGCTCGTCTCCACGAGATGGCTTGATTGAGAGCAATTCGCCAGATCCAGGTCGATGGTTTGGCGTCGCCTCGAAACGAGGGAATCGATCGCCACAAGGCGAGGGAGATGTCCTGCGTGAGGTCCTCGGAATCGGCTGGGTGGTGGGTGAAGCTTCGAACGATCTTCACGATGATGCCCTGGTGGTCGGCCATCCATTGGTCGAAGACCTTCTGTTGGTCTTTGGGTCTGCTCACTCGCCGATCTCCTAGTCTTCGATTGGCGTCATAGGTGATTTCTCCGAGTCGTCTCACCTGATCAGACGCAGCGGTCGACCATTCCTTACATCCTGGCTTTCAAATCTGATGCCCGGCCGGCTCTTCCGCGGAACGGCCTATTCGGAGATTTCGCTGGAAAGCGAATATTCCCGTCGGTACATTTAGGTATGGGAAAACTGTCGAACTTCTTCAATGCCCTGCTCACCAAGAGCGCAAAACCAACCGAACCTGCGAAATCCGAGTTCGGCCCAGGCGTGGGACGAGCAAACGAACAAATGGCCAAACAGTATGAGTTCGAACACGCCGTTGAGCGCGAACGCTCTCGTAGATCCGGTATGTAACTCGCTCCGAAACGGTTCCGCGGAACCGCTTTGGGTTTCGGCGCCGGCTTAATCGTCGAGGTTCTCGAAGGGTGCGGCGTAGGAGAACTCCCCACCGACAGGATTGAACGACGAAAGCGTTCGTATCTGGAAGAACGGCCCCCAGCTGGCGTCGGGCGCCATGATGCCGACATCGCTTGACGCCACGAAGCCGAACCTCGAGTAGTAGTCGGGGTTGCCTAGTAGAGCGATCTCTGATTCGCCCGACGCGTCGGCAGCGCCGATGACGGCATGGATGAGCGCCGAGCCGATCCCTTTGTGTTGAAGGTCGGGCTGCACACCGATGGGTCCAAGGCCCACAGATAGTCGACCATCGATGGCGCCGCGGCTACAAACGACGTGTCCAACGATCAACCCATCGATCTCGGCGACAAAGCACAGCTCATCGATGGAATGCCCACCGGAACGCAACGCAGCGGCGAGATCGGCCTCGATGTCTTGACCGAATGCAGCTCGCTGGACCTCACGGACCAAGGCAGCGTCTGTAGATGTCTCGCGTCGGATGATCATGAAACGAGTATTGCATTGCGGATCGCCGGACTACTGGGCCGCTATTGCCTCGACCTCGACGAGCCAGCCGGGTTCGAGAAGGCTGGCGCAGATGACGGTACGTGCGGCTTGGTGATCACCGAGGCGTTGTTTCAGGACGGCGACGTTGGCCGGATCGTAGGCGGCGTCTGCGAGGTAGAAGCGCAGCGATACGAGGTTTGAAGTGGTCATGTCGGCGTCGGTGAGGATCGCTTCGAGGTGCGACCAGATAAGAGTTGCCTGTTCTTCGAAGCCTGACGGCATCGTCTTGCCATCTTGTTCGAAACCGTTGAGACCGCTGATGAATAACAGCCGAGAGCCAGCGGGCACCTCAACGGAGTGTGCGTAGTTGGAGTACGGAGGAAAGACGGTTTTAGGGTTGCGCTGAATGAGAGCCATTGGTCGAAAGTACGCTGCTCACTAGTTGGCTGCTCGGAATTTCTGCGCAGGGAGAGGTTCCGCGGAACCGCTTTCTGTGAGCGGCAGGGCCGGTCTGGGACAGGCGATTCAGTTGCTTGATTGCTACCGAGAGACGCTCTCTTTTCAAGGTGCATTTCAAATCTGTCGATGATCCGTGCAGGGAGTGTGGTTCCAAAGTCCCTTTAGGAGAAGCAGTGTCGGGAGTAGAACCGGAGCTTGAGAGAAGCCTCAAGCTCGCTACCCGTGCACGCAAGATCAATCGTGAGCGGTGGATCTTGCGATGCGTGTGGTTCGCTCTGCTAGTAATCGGCATCTGTTGGATTGTGTTGGTTTCCGATGCAGGCGGATTCCTAGCTTGTCCACCCCTTCAGGGTTCGATATACGGAGAACACTCATGGCAGCTTTTCCCCTTTGGGTCGCGATGTTATTACCCAGACGGGTCTGTGCTGTTCCCCTATCCGGAAACTAGAGGTCCTGGACCTTTGGGATCGATTTGGGTTGCAGGAGTAGCGCTATTCGGACTCATGCTTGTCATCGACTGGCGTGAGCAAAGAAAGTCGTCTAATTCTTCGGTAACTCGGCCGTAGAGGCAGCCAAGTAGCTGGCGCCTTCGCCGCCGCCGTGGACCTCGACGTTGGTGCCGGTCATCCAGCGGGCCATTGGCGAGGCGAGGAAGTGCACCACATCGGCCACCTCTTTGGGGTCGCCCATCCGTTTGAGGGGCAGCACCTGTCCGACGGCAGCTGCGCCGTCGTCGTCGCCGTAGTAGTCGCTGCCTTCGGCGGTGAGAATGAGGCCGACGACCACGCCGAGAACCCGAACGTCGGGGCCCCACTCGTGGGCGAGGGTTTGGGTGAGGTTGTTGAGACCAGCTTTGGCCGCGCCGTAGGCAACGCCGTGGGGGTTGGGGCGGGTGCCGCTGACGCTGGAGATGTTGATAATGACTGGGTCGGCGCCTGTCTCCTGTTTCGTGACCTGTTGGTAGAACGCCTGACTGAAGGTCATCGGGGCAGTGAGGTTCAGGGCGATAATCGCTGCGTTGAACCGGGGCGACACTGTGGCCGACTCGGCAAGGGGAGCGCCGCCAGCGTTGTTCACCAGGATGTCGACTCGTCCGAAGGCTTCGACGGTGGCGGCAACAACGGCTTCGATCTGTTCGGGGTCGCGGATATCGGCGGCACAGAAGGCTGCTGTTGCACTACCTGAGGTCACCGGCTCGTCGGGTTCGTTGCGGGCGCAGATCATCACCTGAGCGCCGGCCGCCATGAGCGTCTGGCTGATGACCTTGCCGAGTCCCTTAGTGCCACCGGTAACGATGGCGACCTTCCCACTCAGGTCAAGTGGGTTCTCGGAGCCATTTTCTCTAGACGCTGAAACAGATGTCATGGCTGACAAGTTAGTGCTGCTCGACGAATGTGACGTACCGTCAGATCGCTATTGTTTCTATGAATTCTCGAAGCGCCACCGACTAACAGGATGCTGCCCGTGCCCAACAAGCTCATGAGCGAAGACGATGTCATCGCACAACTCTCCGATGGAATGACCATCGGTATCGGCGGCTGGGGATCACGCCGCAAACCAATGTCTCTGGTGCGAGCCCTGCTTCGTAGCGATCTCAAAGACCTCACCATCGTGAGCTACGGCGGCCCCGACGTGGGCCTTCTCGCCAAGTCGGGCAAGGTCCGCAAGCTGGCCTACGGCTTCGTTTCGCTCGACTCGATTCCGCTCGAGCCGCACTTCCGCCAGGCCCGCCAGGCTGGTGGCCTCGAGGTACTTGAACTCGACGAAGGCGCCTTCCAGTTGGGCCTTCTCGCCGCTGCCCACCGGGTCCCGTTCTACCCATGCCGTGCCGGCTTGGGTTCGGACATGATGACCAACAACCCAGACATTCGCACCGTGAAGTCGCCGTATGACGACGGCGAAGAGCTCGTGGCCATTCCCGCCATGAACCTCGACGTGTCGCTCATTCACATGAACCGGGCCGACGCTGCCGGCAACGGTCAGTTCCTCGGACCCGACCTGTACTTCGACGATCTGTTTGCGATGGCCGCCGAAAAAACCTTCATGAGCTGCGAGAAGGTGATTCCCACCGAAGACTTCCTGAAGGAAGGGTCGGTGCACACCATCAAGATTCCTCGCATCTTTGTGAACGGTGTGGTCGAGGCTCCTCGAGGCGCCCACTTCACCGAATGCCCACCCGACTACGGCAGGGATGAGGCGTTCCAGAAGGAATATGCCGCAACCGCCAAAGACCCCGAGGCCTGGGACGCATTTCAAGCCCGGTACCTCGCCGCCCCAAGCCATGAGGCCTACCTCGCGGAGATTGATGCACGATGAGCGAATCCTCTGAAGTAAACAGCACTGAAGCCACAGGTTCCCCAGCAACATTGGACGAAGTAGTAGTCATTGCTCTCGCCGAAGCCTTCCGTGGCGATGGCGAGATCCTTTGCAACCCAATCGGCACGGTTCCGATGTGTGCTGGCCGTTTGGCCCGAGCCACGTTTGAGCCCGACATGGTTTACACCGACGGCATCGCCGCCCTCTCGGCCGAACTCCTGCCCGTTGGCGTTCCCGGCGCCGAAGCGATTCCCGAGACGTACATGCCGTACCGCTCGTTGTTCGACATCGTGTGGTCCGGTCGCCGTCACGTCGTGATGGGTGCCAGCCAGATGGATATGTACGGCAATCAGAACTTCGCGGCTATTGGCGACGACTACTCCAAGCCCAAAGCACAGCTGTTGGGTATGCGCGGCGCTCCGGGCAACCTCATCAACAACAAGACCAGCTACTGGATCCCCAACCACAGCACCCGGGTGTTCGTACCCAAGGTCGATGTTGTATCGGGCCCCGGCTACGACCGCATTCGTGAGGTTGGCGAAGCTGGTCGGTTCCACGACATCCGTCGAGTGGTTACCCCGCTGGCGGCCATGGACTTTGAGACCGACGACAATCGCATGCGTCTGCGCTCGATCCACCCCGGCGTCACCGTCGATCAGGTCATCGAGAACACCGGCTTCGACCTGGTGATCCCCGACGATGTGCCCGAGTCGCGGCAACCCACCGCTGAAGAGCTCGACATCCTTCGCAACCAGATCGATCCCAACAGCACCCGTAAAGCAGAGTTCGCATAATGCGCACTCGTGCGACCGAACTGTTTGGCGTCGAGTTTCCCATCGTGCAGACCGGCATGGGTTGGGTCTCTGGATCCAAACTCACGGCGGCCACCGCCAACGGTGGCGGGCTGGGCATTATTGCGTCGGCCACCATGACCTTCGATCAGATGGTGCAAGCCATCGATGAGGTGCAGGCCGCAACCGACAAGCCGTTCGGTGTGAACATGCGCACCGATGCGCTCGATATCGATAAGCGCATCAAACACCTCATCGCCGAAGATGTGAAGGTCGCAAGCTTTGCCCAAGCCCCGGGCGAGGCAATGGTGAAGACCCTTAAAGACGCTGGCGTTGTGGTTATGCCCACCGTCGGTGCAGCCCGGCACGCCGAGAAGGTTGCCGAGTGGGGTGTCGACGCAGTCATCGCCCAGGGCGCTGAAGGCGGAGGCCACACCGGCGTCGTGCCCACCTCTTTGCTGATACCAACGGTTCTCGACGCG
This sequence comes from uncultured Acidimicrobiales bacterium, assembly GCA_937934655.1. Lineage (GTDB taxonomy): Bacteria > Actinomycetota > Acidimicrobiia > Acidimicrobiales > SHLQ01 > CALLQB01. The sequence goes on from CALGZB010000086.1 coordinate 7,671, forward strand.
GTCGATATCCCGGTCATTGCGGCCGGTGGCTTCTTCGATGGTCGCGGCCTCGCGGCTGCGCTCACCTACGGTGCCGCTGGCATCGCCATGGGTACCCGGTTCATGCTCACCAGTGACAGCGAGGTGAACGACGAGGTGAAGCAGGTGTACCTGAAGACCAAGATCAATGGCACCGTCGTCACCACTGCTATCGATGGCGCACCACAACGAGTGGTTCGCACCGAAGTGATCGACAAGCTCGAAAGCGCGGGTCCTCTCGCGCTCCCGCGAGCTGCCGTCAACGCCTTGAAGTTCCGCAAGCTCACCGGCACGTCGATGGCCGACCTCCTCAAGGAGGGCATGGCGATGAAGAAGAACCAGAACCTTTCGTGGAGCCAGCTAGCCATGGCGGCCAATGCCCCAATGCTCACCAAGGCCACCATGGTCGACGGTCAGCTCGACGTCGGCATCTTGCCCACCGGGCAGGGCGTCGGAGTTATCGCCGAGCTACCCACGAGCGCCGAGGTCATCAGCCAGGTCATGGCCGAAGCCGAAGCCGCCCTTAGCCGAGTAAAGGCCAATTACTGATGGACCTCACCTTCTCCGCCGACGAGCAAGCGTTTGCCGATGAGGTACGCACCTGGCTCGAAGCAAACAAGCCCACCGAACACATGGAGCCGCTCGACACCCAGGTTGGGTTCGAACAGCACCGCGGGTGGGAGAAGCAATTGTTTGACGCTGGTTGGGCAGTTCCCAACTGGCCCACCGAATACGGCGGCCGGGCATGCAGCATCATCGAGTGGCTGATCTTTGAAGAGCAGTACTACCTGTCGGGTGCCCCCGGCCGGGTCAACACCAACGGCATCACGCTACTTGGGCCAACACTGTTTGAATTCGGCACGCAGGAACAGAAGGACTTCTTCTTCCCCAAGATGGCGTCGGGCGAACACATTTGGGCGCAGGGCTGGAGCGAACCCAACTCGGGCTCCGACCTCGCCAGCCTGAAGACCACCGCAGTGCGCGATGGCGACGACTTCATCGTCAACGGCCAAAAGACCTGGTGTTCGCGTGGAGCGTGGGCCGACTGGATCTTCTGCATCGTGCGCACCGACCCCGAGAGCGAACGCCACAAGGGTTTGTCGTATCTTTTGGTCCCCGCCGACGCCCCTGGGCTCGAGCGCCGCCCCGTTGGTCGTCTCGACGGCGAGCCCGCATTCGCCGAACTGTTCTTCGATGATTGCCGAGTTTCGGCCGAGCACCTTCTTGGTGGCGAAGGCGAAGGCTGGGCCGTTGCCATGGCCACCGCCAGCAGCGAACGCGGACTCAACCTTCGAGCCCCGGGGCGTTTCCTTGCAGTCGCCGAACGACTCGCTGCGCTTTACCGCGAGACTGCCGGCGATCCTGGTGTCGATCCGAGTTTCGCTGCCGAGGTCGCCGATGCCTGGATCAAGGCTCAGGCCTATCGCTGGCGCACGTTCCAAAAGGCTGGCGAACTCGCCGCTGGCGGAACCATGGGTTCCGAAGCCAGCTACATGAAGGTCTTCTGGAGCGAGCTCGACGTCGAGATGCACGCCACCGCACTGCGACTGCTAGGCGAACGAGGTGAGCTGGCCTCGGAGTGGATGAGCGGTTACCTGTTCGCACTCTCCGGCCCCATCTACGCCGGAACCAACGAAGTGCAACGCAACATTATCGCCGAGCGGGTGCTCGGCCTCCCGAGGCGCTAACGAGATGGATCTCTAAGGTATGGATTTCACGTTCTCCGACGATCAACTGCTGTTCCGCGACGCTGTTCGCGACCTCTTCGCCAAGGAGTGCCCGCCCGAGGCGGTGCGCTCTGCGTGGGAGTCGGCCGACGGCCGAGTAGCAGGGCTCTGGGCCAAGCTCGCCGAGATGGGCGTGGTTGGTTTAACCGCTCCCGAGTCGGCTGGCGGCATGGGCATGAACGAACTCGACCTGGTTCTTCTCCTGGAAGAAGCTGGCCGAGTCGCACTACCCGAACCTCTCGTGGCACACACCGCCGTAGGCCTGGCAACCCTTGCCGACGTAGCACCCGATCACCCGCTGCTCGCCAGTGGTGCTGCTGGCGAAACCGTTTTGGCTGTAGGCATTCCACCTTCGGGCATCACGAAAATGGTGCTCGGCGCCGAGGCTGCCGACGGCATCATCGTGCGTTCAGGCAGCGAACTTCATTTGCTTGAAGTGGAGTCCCCGAACGAAGCAGCATCGTTCGAGCTTTCGGCCGCCACCTCGATGGATGAGTCCCGACGTATGTCGTCGATTTCCTGGACCCCGTCAGCCGACACCCTTCTTACCGATGACCCAGCGATGGTCGACCGGGCATTTGCTCGTGGAGCTCTCGCAACGTCTGCGATGTGTGTGGGGCTTGCCCAACAGCTGCTCGACATGACCGTTGAGTATGTGAAAGAACGCGAGCAGTTCGGCAAGCCGGTTGGTGTGAACCAGGCGGTCAAACACCACTGCTCAAACATGGGCCTCGCCATCGAGTTCGCTCGACCGCTTGTGTACCAAGCTGCTTGGGCACTTTCGACCGATGCCGACGGTGCGGTTCGTGACGTGTCGGGCGCCAAGGTGCTCGCCTCGGATGCTGCAGATCTTGCTGCCCGGTTGTCGCTTCAGTGCCACGGAGCGATCGGTTACACCGTCGAGTACGACCTACAGCTTTGGCTTAAGCGAGCCTGGGCGTTGTCGGCCGAGTGGGGGAGTGCATCCCTGCATCGCCAGTCGGTCGCTCGGAGCCTCGCCGCTTCCTAAGAGCGACACTCCCACCAAAGTATCTAGCTAGCCTTGGCGAGGTGACTTCCGCGAGCTGCCTCGCATGAGTCGCAGGTCTTGGCGTAACGGCCAAGACGTCCTTGACGCTGTTCGGCGCCTCGTTTGCGACACAGTCCACATTCCTCACCGCTGGTGCAGGTGGTGGTGGTGTCGAAAGCGCCATTGCCTTCATTCTGAAGGGAAGGTTGTACGGAGGTAAGGGGGGATGCAGTCATCTCGATCTCTTGTCGTGTCCCAGAATTGCGAGCCGGTTCCGACAGAACCTTCATTGGTTCCGCCGGCTCCGGACTTGCACTATGTGGACTCCTAGCATCGGCAACAAGTCGCGCCGAATTGAACGATTGACCACAAATAGTGTGAATTTTGTCTCACGATCGCACTATTGGCGCTATTTCTGCCCAGAAAAGAATTTTCGGGGTTTTCTAGCCGCTGACGAATTCTGCGACCTGGTCGGTCCATGTCGCTAGCTCATCGAAGGTCGAGGCGACGCTGAGACTGGCATTCGGGAGCAGGTTGAGGAGCTCCTCGGCCGAGCTGACTGGGTGACCGGGGTCGCCGGTCCACGCCACGATGAGTGTTGGGGCTTCGATAGCGCTGACGAGTTCTCGGCTTGGAAGATTGGCTGTTGTAGCTCCGCGGAACCGGCCGGCCATTCGCACCGGGTCGGCTTCGAGAATCGATGCGATGCGCCGTTCTTGCCACTCGGTGTTCCCTTTGAAGGGATCGGGAGTGGGAAGGTTGGGGACGCTGTCGGCGATTGGTTGCAAGCCGTCGGTCTCGATCGCAACGGCGATGGCCTCATAGAAGTCGGCCTGGGCGGCACGGGTTTCCCAACCGGTTGGGGGAATCACCAAGACCAGCTTGCGGATGCGTTCGGGGGCTAGCACCGCGGCATGCAAGGCCGTTGCGGCTCCGAGCGATGCGCCAGCGGCGATGTAGCTATCGATGCCAAGAGCGGTTGCCAGGTCGAGCTGGTCGCGCGCCATGTTGTCCCAGCTATACCCGCTGGGTTCGGCGGTGAATCCCGACTCGCCATGGCCACGAGCGTCATAGCGCAGCACGTCAAGGTTGCTGGCAAGGGTCGACCAGTCGATCAGGCCAAACGGTTCTTCTTCGGCCCGGCTGCTGTTGAGTCCATGACCCCACACCATCGGCAGCGAGCTGTCGCCAGATCGCTGCCACGCAAAGTCGTTGTCACGAACGGTGCTTGTTCCAGTGCGTGTTGATCCGAGACCCATGGGTCATCGTAACCCAGCCATCCGAGGTCAACCGAAGGTAAGTACATCGAGGTGGTTGTCGAGGTCGACGTCGTCAGGAAATGCTCGAAGCCAGTCGGTCGCCATAGTGCGCCATGGCTTTGGCAGACGTGCCTCGACCTGTATTCGCATACCCCATTGCTGGCGAATGCGGCTGGCGACGTCTTCCGGATCGTTGGCGTTCAGCGTGTCGATTTCCCAGCGATAGTCGTCGCTCATGCTGACATCGCGAATCGCGCGAATTCCTCGGACGCGGCTGAGATGCCGTTGTGGTTCCTCGGGGTACGAGGTCGTTTGCTCTGGGCAAGGGATGTTGGTTATTTCGATCGAGCGTGGCCCGGTCACGTTCACTGTGGCGGTGAGGTGGAGGTCGACTGGCTCACCAACGAGCATCCGGTCGATCGGCCCGTCGATCGAGCCAGCAATGCCAAAGAACGGTTGGCCGACGAGTTCGAAGAGCTCCGAATCGCCGATCGAAGGATCGCGGTGAAGAGCCAATAGCGCTGAAACGAGGCTTCCGGTGTGGAATCCGGGTTGGTGGCCGCCGAGGCAGAAGTCGCCGATAAGTAGGCCAGCGGGTAGTGGAGCGATCGCGCCGGATTCTGCCTCAGCCACCTTTTGGCCGAGCGCGCTAAGTGCTACCTCGGTATACCTCGGGTCGGCAGGCGGATCCCATGGTGTTCCGCTATTTCCGTGGAACTGAAGCAGCGGCGATGAAACCTCCCACCAATTCGAGAGCGACAAAATGGCCTGCCATATAAAGGCAGGGCGAATGTCGGTTGCGGTGTTGACTGCGTCGAGGAAGATGCTCGACTTGATGAGATCATCTTCGAGCACGCTGCGGCTGTCGCCCTTGGGATGGTGACCAAGTTCGAGCAGTCGACGAAGGATCGCTGATTCGACGACACCGAGGCCGCAAGGTGATGCCGTAGAGGTTCCAGGTGTCATGGTGATTCCAGGTGCAGGTCGAGGTGTCCATGAATCGTCTCGATGGTCACAACGCTTTTGTCCGGAAGCCGCGACAGCGAATTGAGGGACCTCTCCCAGCGTCCGAGTCCGATTGCGGCGAGGACCGAACGCACCTCATCGATAGTGTCGACGGTTGGTTCAATGAGGATGTCGAGGTCCCGCGCCGGGCTGCCCGACATAGCCGACCCGACAACCCGTGGAGTGAACCCTTGTCGTTGTAGCTCTGCAAGAAGCCCATAGGGCTGCATCGACGGGACAGGACGGATGTTTCGCACCGGATGTCAATTCCTACAGGAGTGGCCAGACTTGCTCGCCGAACGCTGCGACCTGGTCGATGAGTTCTTCTTTGGACTGGTTGGCGAAGCGAACGTGGAGCGTGTTGACGCCGGCGTCTCGGGCGGTGCCGATGAAATCAGCGATCTTCTCGGGCGAACCCGAGGTGCCCCATGGTCCGGGGTCGAACGATGGCTCGCCGACGTAGAACATGCCCGGCATCCAGCCGATGTCGAAGGTGGCGTCGTCGCGGCCCGCCTCAGCAGCGGCTTCGTTGATGGTGGCGATGATCTCGGGGTAGGTATCGAGCGGGTTGCCCATGGGGATATAACCGTCGCCTCGGCGGCCGGTCCGTTTCCAGGCAGCCTTGCCTGATCCGCCGACCCAGATGGGCAGCGATCCGGCGGCTGGCTGAGGCGAGATGCCGACGTCTTCGTAAGAGACGGTTGGGCCATCGAAGCTGACAAACTCCTCGGCATAGGCGCCACGGACGGCGTCGAGGGTTTCGTCGAGGAGTTTGCCTCGAGTTTTGAAGTCGACACCAAGCGCCTTGAACTCGTTCTCGACATGTCCGGCGCCAACGCCAAGGATGGTGCGGCCGCCCGAGAGGTGATCGAGCGTGCCGAACGCCTTAGCGGTGAGAAGTGGATGCCGGTAGGCGGCGATGAGAACAACCGATAGAAGGTTGATCTGCGAGGTGGCGGCCGAAAGGTAGCCGAGGGTGGCAACCGTGTCGTACCACGTGGTCGACATGTTGGCGGAGTACTCGTCGTTGGGAATGGCGACGTGGTCGCAAACGCCTATGAACGACATCGGGCTGTTGTCGCAGGCGACGGCGATGTCTTTGAGGTCGTTGACCGTTGCGGTCGGTTCCCACTCGGCTCGAAGGGTCTTGCTCAACGATTGAATCGGCAATTGCATGCCGTAAATCAGATCGGTTCCCGTTGCCAGCGATGATGTCAGTGATGCCATGTTGTGTCCCCTACGACGAAATGGTTCTGCTCAGAGCTTGAGCACGCTCGCGAGCTCGTTCTGAGCCTTGTCGGGCGACGGTTCGCTGTCCAGTTTGGGAGTCATCAAACAAAAACACGGAGAGTGACCGAGTCGGTTTGTGCATTTGAAATCAAAATTGGCCCTTCCAGCCCTTCCTCTCACTCTCGGTAGCGATCTACACTGGGGTTTTCGTGTGTTTCGGCTACTTGGACTCTCTTTCATGAATTTTCGTGTTTCTTCGGCACCTTTGCTTTCGATTGCAACGATCGCGATCGCCGCGCTGTTGGCTAGCCTCGCTGCCGTAATCGGGCCGGCCCCAGCGGCAGCACATCACGATCCGAGCGTCACTGAAGATGTGGTTGCATTCGACACCGCATGGGAACTGGGTGCACGCGCCACCCGCGCCGAGATGACCACCTATCTCGACCACATCGATCAGGTTGGGTTCACCGGCTTCTGGTTCTCCTACCTCACCACGACTGGCCTAGCGCTCTCGCTCGACAACCCTCGAGGGAACCGCTCGGCAAGCTTCGACACCAACAACGATAAGTGGACCCTTAACCAGCCCTACGCCGACGACATTGCGTGGATGCTCGACGAAGCCAACAACCGAGGTCTCAAGGTCGGGTTCGTTGTTGCCTGGGGTGTGCGGTACGTCCATGGTGATTGGCCGGGCGGCACGCCATGCCAGAACGAAAACCAAGGGCCGCTTCGGGCGTCGAACTCCCGAGATTTCGGCCAGCAGCTCTCTGCTGACTTCGCCACGCATCCGGCAATTGCCTACTGGGTCATGGGCGGCGACAACTTCTGCGCCGCTGAAGATCCGCAGATTTGGGCCAACCTTTCGCAGGGAATTCGTGACGGTGGAGCCACGCAGCCCATCACCTTCCATAGCTCGCCCATCGGCGACCGCTACACCGAGTTCGCCAGCCAACCTTGGATGGATTTCCTCTCGGTCGAGACTGGTCACTGCATGTCGGCGACCCGCCTCGAGCAAGTCCTCACCAGCATTGTGAACGATCCCAACAAGTCCTTTGGCAAGCCGGTCTTCGCCGCCGAAATGCGTTACGAAGCGTTCGAACCAGAATGGACTGGCTGCGCCGAGCATGGTCCGGGCAATCCGGTGCAAGCCGTGCATGTCGATGCCGACATCCGTGCCGCTTTGCGCTCGGGGGTTGACGGCGTGTTGTTTGGCCACAACACCCGCTGGCTCTGGGAGCCAGGAACCAACTACATCGGGTCGCTCGGTTCGCCCGGTGAGCAAGCCTTCATGAACGTCGTCGGGCCGCACCTCGGAACGCCCACCACGAACCCGCCGACAACCACCCCAACAACCTCGACGACGTCGACAACTACCACGACAACAACCACCACGACGACAACGACAACAACGACGCAACCGCCGTTGGTCATTCAATGTTTGGGGCGCGACGCCACCATCGTCGGAACCTTCCGTGACGACGTCATCGTTGGAACCCCCGGCCGCGACATCATCCACGGCCTTGGCGGAAACGACGTGATCTCGGGCCTCGATGGCGACGACCTCATCTGTGGTGGTGCGGGTAACGACAAGATCAATGGCGGTCGCGGTGCCGACCGGCTCATCGGCGAAGCCGGAAACGACGTCCTCAAGGGCGGCGGCGGAAAAGATGGCCTCTTCGGCCAAGACGGACGCGACAAACTTTACGGCAATACCGGCAGCGATATTCTCGACGCCGGCGATGGCCGTGACCGTTTGGCCGGTGGAAAAGGTAGCGACATCCTCCGCGGTGGGGCCGGAGCTGACAAACTTCTTGGTGGAGCCGGTCGCGATGATTGTCGCGGCGGCACCGGAGCAGACACCACAAAGTCCTGCTAAACCGGGACGAAGAAGAAAAGACAAAAACAGAAAGGTTGTTCGCCTTGGCTTCCCCAGGCGTAGCAATTCACCGTTCGCTTCCCGCACTCCTTCTCGTCCTCGTTGTCTTGTTCGCATTGTTGGCATCTGCCATTCAGACCGCTGCACCCGCGACTGCTCATCACGACTCGGGAAATCATCTCGATGAAGTCGAGCTCTATGACACGGCATGGGATCTGCCTACCCGAGCCACCGACGCCGAGATCATCACGTATCTCGACCACATTGACCAGGTTGGGTTCACCGGCTTCTGGCTGTCGTTCCTTCCTCTCGACGGTTGGGCACTAGAAAGCACCTACGAGCTTGGTGTGTTTCCGGCCTGGCAAGACGAAGACGGTTTCTTCGGGTTCAACTTCCAGCATGAGAAGCGAGTGAACTTCATCCTCGATGAGGCGGCGGAGCGCGGCCTGAAGGTGGTGGTCGCTCCGGCCTGGGGTGTGGGCTACGTGCATGGACACTGGCCTGATGAGTCCTGTCAAAATCTCAATGAGGGGCCGCTGAAAGCGTTCAATGCCGAGGCCTTTGGCGAACGGATTGGCGCGTTGCTCGGACAACACGACGCACTCACCGGTTGGCTCCTTGGGGGCGACAACTTCTGCAACGTCGAAGACAGTCGCATTTGGACCAACATGGCGCGGGGTATTCGGTCGACCGATTCTTTGCAGCCGATCGGCTATCACACGCCATCGGGTCGCGACGATCACCTGAGGTTTTCAAACCTGCCGTGGCACGAGTTCTTCGCTCCTCAGACGTCGCATTGCACCAAGCCCAAAGAGGCCGGCACAGAGCTGGCCCTCATCGTCGAACAGGCCGGCGACAAACCCGTGTATGCCGCCGAATTGCGCTACGAGGCTATCGAACCGCCATGGAAGGGCTGTCGAATTCACGGTCTCGGCGATCCCGTCACCGCACAAGATGTGCTCAACGACGTCCGCTTTGCCACCCAGTCCGGCGTGACCGGCGTGGTCTATGGGCACAACGAGCGATGGCAGTGGGGCGGATCTGTGGGGGAAGCCAAAGGGCAGCCGATCGAATCTCTTGGTTCGCCCGGCGAACAACTGGCGATCGAATACCTCACGAACCAAGGAGTGCTTCCCGGGTCGACGAAACCCATCGTGAAGTGCGGCGGACGCAAAGCAACACTCATCGGCACCGCCGGTGATGACGTGCTTCGAGGCACACCAGGCGTCGACGTCATCGTTGGTCTTGGCGGCAACGACGTCATCGAAGGGCTGGGAGGCAGCGACCGGATTTGCGGAATGAACGGCAACGACCGGGTTGCTGGCGGTACCGGTCACGACCGTATCTATGGCGGCGACGGCGACGACCGGCTTCTCGGAGGCGGTGGACGAGATCTTCTCGTCGGCGGCGTCGGTGCGGATTATTGCCACGGTGGCAAAGGGCGCAACACTGGGAAGACCTGTGAAACCCAAAAGAAGCTCCGAACAAAGCGTTAACGAATCGTCGATGGGTAACACTCCTGAGGCTGGCGAAGACCTCGCCATTGCGCTCCGCGACCTCAACCTGCATCTGCAAAGGACCGAGATCGGCGACGATCAACTTCGCGCTGCCGCCGATGCGGTGAGGTCGGTCACTGCGCAGCTTGAAGGTAGCCCGCGACTTCGCTGGTACGAGAACGACACCCCTGCTTCCAACACCCCTGTTGGCAGCATGGGTACGAGTCGGGTCTCGGCCTACCGCGAGCACACGCTCTTTCATGGCTCACAAAGCCCGCTTGCCGTGCCGTTCAAGGTCGAAGAAGAACACCGTTTGGACGGAACTGTGGGTCTGGTCGGCCGGATCACGGTGAACCGCCTGTACGAAGGGCCACCGATGACCGTGCACGGCGGCTACCTCGCCGGACTCTTTGATGCGATTCTCGGCGACACCCAACGACTTGCGCCCGGTGATCCAGCCATGACCGGCGTTCTTGAGATTCGCTACCCGCAGCGCACGCCTCTCGATACTCCGCTCGTCTTTCGAAGCTGGATCGAAAGCGATCGTGGCCGCCGACTTCTCATCAATGCGTCGTGCAAGGTTGAGGGTGGCGACGGCACCGTCACCGCCGAAGCCAAGGGCTTCTTTGTGCGGGTTCCCGCAGATCGCTTGCGAGACGGCATGAGAAAGGGCGTGTGATAGCAGGTTCGTGTGGCGCCCAACTCGGTGATTCGCCCACGGTTTCCTAGGCTTGCACAGTGACCACAAACCCCCCGCTTATCGTGTTTCTCTGTACCGGGAACGCAGCGCGTTCGGTGATGGCGGCAAGCATGTTCGCCGACCGGGCTCGCGAGCAGGGCGTTCGGTTTGAGGTCGGTAGTGCGGGCACCCATGTCATCGAGGGACTCCCGATGAGTACCCGCACCCGAAATGCGTTGAACGGTGTCGGTCATTCAAACCCCGAGCATCGTTCGCATCAGCTCGTTACGAGCGACGTTGCCGACGCAGCGCTGATCGTGGCTATGGAACCCGGGCATCTGAAGTATCTCGAGCGAGAGTTTCCCGACGCCCGCAACCGGGCAGCGTTGTTCCCTCGAATCGTTTCGCTCCTTGAAGCCGACGGTGGCACCGGAACCGATCTCGCCGATCGAGTCGATTCGTTTGATTTGGCGGACATCGCACCAACACCCGAAGACGAAGTGGTCGACCCGGCCGGAGGCGAGCAGCCCGAATTCGATGCATCAGCCGCCGAACTCGACCTGTTGGTCGACCGACTCCTCGCCCAGGTGGCCCCGGCCGCCCCGACTATCCGCCGCGTAGCGAGCCTCGTTCCCTCGGCCACTGATCTTCTTCTGGCGCTTGGCCTCGGCGATGGTCTTGTCGCCGTTTCGCATGAATGCGACCATCCGCAAGCCCAAGGGCTGCCCGTTGCCACCTCGAGCAGTGTTGGCGCTGCTGGAGTTGAAGGTGGCGACGACCCCGGCAGCATCGACGCCGAAGTAAGCGCTGCTCTTGCCGCCGGCGAAGCGCTCTACAAAACCGATCGGGCATTGCTGGCCCAACTCGACCCCGAGTTCGTTGTGGCGCAAGAGATCTGCGACGTGTGCGCCGTTTCGGGCCCCGCCGTGAAGGCTCTTCTGCCCGAAGGGTCGACGCTGCTTACCCTCACCGCCACGTCGGTCGATGGGCTCTTCGGCGACATCGACACCCTCGGCGAAGCCCTCGACTGCACCAAACAGGCAGGCTTGCTAAAGAAACAGATCAAGCGCCGCATTTCGGCGGTCGCTTCCGCGGCATCACAAACGAAGATGCTCACCCTCGAGTGGGCCGACCCGCCCTTCATCGGCGGGCACTGGGTTCCCGAACTCGTCGAACTTGCCGGTGGCGTCAACGTGCTATCGGAGCGCGGCGCCGCTTCGAAGCGCGTTACCTGGGACGACATCGCAGCTGCGGACATCGACGTCGTCGTGGGCATGCAGTGTGGTTATGTACTCGATATTGCGGCCCAGGAACTCGAATCGGCCGTCGCCGACGGTCGGCTACACGTTCCGACTGGGGGAGTGTGGGCCACCGACGCAACACGCTTGTTCTCGCGGTGCACCTCCAACGTCGCCGAAGCGGTCGAAGTTCTTGCGGCCATCGCTGCTGGAACCGAACTACCCGGCGTTGCCGTACGAGTCGCATGACGCTTACCGCTGGCGAACTCGAGCAGTACTCCTCATCGGTGCAGCGCACCCTTGGTCTGCCACGCCCCAAATGGCGAGGTGTTATGCACCGGTGGGCATTCCGGGCGTCGATCCCCATCGGAATCGTGGCCACCGCTCTCGCTGGTGGTTGGCTCGACATGCTTGCGGTGGCGATCTTCGCCGTCGGTATCAGCGCCATGTTGGGCATCAGTGCCCGGGTCCACGTGCTCGAAACCGACCCCAAGGTGCTCGAGGTCCTGTTTCAGTGGGACCACACCGGCATCTTCCTCTGTATGGCTACGGGCGCAACCGCTATCGGCCTCATGGGCTTGGAAGGGAACCGTCGCATCATCCTGCTCAGCGTGTATTGGGGTGGCGCCCTGGTGGGTTTCGCCACGATCTGGCTGTCGATTCGACTTCCACGTGGAGTGACCAACGCGATCTATCTGGCGATTGGGTGGACGGCGCTACCGATGGGTCCGGCACTGTTGGACAGCTCGGGAACCCTTGGCCTGACCCTTCTCATGGTGGGTGCCGCGTTCTACTCGGTCGGGGCACTTGTGGTTGGGTTTCAGTGGCCAGACCCCAACCCGCATGTGTTCGGCTACCACGAGATTTGGCACGTCATGGTCATCATCGCGGCGTCGATCCACTACGTCTATGTCGGTATCGTCCTCGCCCACCTCTGATCGGTGATCAAAATGGCGTTTCCAATGGGCGATTCACGTCGGTTTCGTCGTGAAGTTGCTCCACACTGGACGTAATGCCCGAACCGACTAACGGAAACGAACCCGTCTCCGCCCGGCCAGCGGCGCTTGATCCCAGCCAAACCTGGGACAGCCTTGGCCTCATCATCATCTTTCTTGCGCTCAACCGGTTCGGCGGACTTCGGTGGGCTATCGCTGGCGCGTCGATTTGGGGCGTGCGCTCGATGGTGGCCCGAAAGCGTCGAGGCTCACCGATCGGAAAGTTCCTTCCGCTCCTGCTCGCGTACTTGCTCATCCGTGGCGGCTTTGGAATTCTCTTCGACTCGGAGAACGTGTATTTCGGAATCGGCATTGCTGGCAAGGCCGCCATTGGTTTGTTCTGCCTCGTCAGCGTTGTGGCGAACAAACCAATCCTGGGCCGTCTCGCCCCGATGCTGTTCCCCTTTGATGACGCCACGCAAGACCATGAGATCTACAAGTCCACGATGTCGCACCTCACGATCCTGGCCGGCGCCTACCAGCTCCTCACCAGCGTTTGGGATGTCTGGCTGCTTCTGAACGCGTCGGTTGAAGGATTTGTGCTCATCCGGTTCCTCGTAGGAACCGTCTTGAGTGTGGTGGTATTTGTCGGCGGCTTCTTCTATGCCCAGCGAAGACTCGACAAGATCCCTGGCTTCGAAGGACTTTTCACCATGCTGGAAAAGTTGGCTGCGCCGTAAGTTCTTACCGCTGGCTGAGGATCGCCCTGGAGGGGTTGGATGATCCTTCAGCCAGCGGCTAATTCCCGGTGGGAGTGGTGTCCTCTCCGGGAGGAGGGGTGCCCTGGACATAGGGCCCGATGTATTCGAAGTGCGACGGCTGAGGGATCAGCGAGTCGCCGCCCCAATCAAAGCCGAACTTCTCCATGACGTTGCGAAGTCTGCGGTCGATGTTGGTTGCTGGTTCGTCGGGGACGAGATTGATGTCGATGGCCAGGCCGGTGTTGTGTAGCCAGTGATCGCCGGCTTCGGCGCTGGATTGACGATCGAAACATTCGATGGTGGCGTTGGGGTCGATGAGCGCTTCGAGGCCTCGGGCTTCGAGGCGAGACATTGCGCCGGTGAGCGCCCGGATGACGTCTCGATGGCAGCGGACCTCGCCGAGGAGAGGAACGGTGCCGCGGCGAATGTTTGCCCGGAGCCACTCGAGATCGGGGGTTTCATCTTCGGAGAGTTCGAGATCGTTCAGGAATTTCGGCGCTACGCGAGGCGAGACATCGTCGGCCCGATTCACCACGACAAGCTGCGGGTCGGCCGACCATTGGAGGACCGATTCGAGATCGCTGGTGCCGGTCTGGGTGTCGATAAGAATAAACGTGTCGCGCTCGGTGCTCAGCAGACTGGCGGTTTCGCTGACCAGGGCGATATCGGCATCGGCCATGGCCGAGTCGGGAAGCACTGCGGTGATGAGAAGCTCGGCGCCGGTGCTAAGTGTGATGTGGTTGCCGGCGCTGAGGTTGCTGGCGAGGGCCGCAGTCTCGCTCAGCATGGTTTCTTGGGCGCCGAGCGTTGAGAAGGAACTGCTGGCCGAGGCGCTGACGAATTGTGGGTAGGTGTCGGGGTCGAAAGACAGCACCTCCATGGTGCTGGCTTCGCTGGACTCGCTGATGACATCGATGGAGCTGAGGCCAGCCACCGAGCTTTTGGCAACACCATCGTTGGAGGTGATGCGATCGGTTTCGTCGTCGGAGAGCGAGTTGGGCGACCACACGACAACCTTCGACAAGGCTGGGGCGATAGTGAGAGGCGGGGTGGCGGCGATGTCGGCGAGCGTCGGGACCAGAGCGAAGTCTTCGGTGGCCGGTTGGTCGTCGAACCGAATCGAACCGGCGGTGATCGCTGCACCGACGGCGACAATCGCCACAGCGGCTTGGCCAAACCGACGCCGGGCAACGCGGGGCGCTTTCGCTGGGAGAGCCTGCAGCACACTGCTGGCCAGGTCGGGGACTTCTGACACCGCATCGACGCGCAGCAATTGGGTGAAACGACGGGAGACCTTCTCGAATGCCTGGCAGTCGGCGCAGGACTCGAGGTGATCATCGATCTGGGTGTCGGTGAGAACCGGGTCGACGAGGAGTTCGTTGTCGGAGCGCACGGAAAGCGCTTCTTGTACCGCGTGGCAGATCATGAGACGCCACCAACGACCGATGGGCCGAATCCTTCGTCTTCGGTATGTCCCTTAGGGAGAGAGTCAGTATCGGTAAGGAACGTGGTGAGCTCGGATCGGGCATGAAAGACCCGACTCTTGACGGTGCCGATAGGAAGGTCGAGAACGTCGGCGACTTCTCGGTAGCGAAGGCCAAGAACCTCAACCAGGAGGAGTGACTCGCGAAGCTTTGGGCTGAGCGAAGCAATGGCTTCGTCGATCTCGACGCTAAGGCCCGGCTCGCCCAGTGGCGCGGGCCGTGGGGCTACATCGGGGAGGCGTTCGCGGCGCACCGTGCTGCGGTGCGAATCGATGGCGGTGTTGCGTGCGATCGAGAACACCCAGGTCGAGAACTTCGACCGGAACTTGTAGCTGCCGATACGACGGTGCAGCTTGACGAAGGTGTCTTGAGCGATGTCTTCGGCCAGGTGCGGGTCGCCGGTGTAGCGAGTGAGGTAGCGCCAGACGGGTTCCTGGTAGAGCCGAATCAGCTCAGAGAACGCGGCAGTATCGCCCTTTGCCGCTGCTCTGATTACCGCTGGATCCGGTTCGTTCACCACATCGCCCTGCTGGTGTTTGGTTCGGTTGAGTTGTTTCTTGTGTTCCGTGTGTACTGCTAGTTGTATCTGTAGACGCCGGAGCGGCACGAATGGTTGACCCGGAAACCCAGAAATATGGAAAATTCTGCGAGGATTGCGCCATGCCCCTCTTTCACATTATTGGCGCCGACGATCTCGAAGCCGCACGCCAGGCTGGCATCTACGAACTCGGTCTTGAAACCGAGGGGTTTATTCACCTGTCGGGCCGCGATCAGGTGCTCACACCGGCCAACCTTTTTTATGCCGGCCGCACCGACTTGTCGCTGCTGACGATTGACGAAGAAGCGCTTACCAGCCAAGTTGTTCGCGAACCCGGTACTGGCACCGATGTGCTGTTCCCACATCTCTATGGGCCACTGAACCTCGACGCCATCACCGGTATCGTGCCGTTTCCCCCAAACGCCGACGGCAAGTTCGAAGCCCTCCCCGACGGGATCTGAACCCAAAATCGAAATCTGTTCCTAATTCAGGCCGAACTGGCGGTCACCGGCGTCGCCTAGGCCGGGGACGATGAAGCCGACGTCGTTGAGCCGTTCGTCGACCGAGGCGGTGTAGAGGTCGGCCTCGAAATCGGCAGCCTCGAAGGCGGTGATGCCTTCGGGTGCAGCGAGTACACAGAGCACGGTCAGCTTGCCGGCGTTGGCGGTGCGCAGTAGTTCGCAGGTGTGAATGAGCGAGCCGCCGGTGGCGAGCATCGGGTCGAGCACGATGACATGGCGGCCGCCAAGGTCGTCGGGAACCGTGTTGACGTAGGCGTGCGGAAGCAATGTGGTTTCGTCGCGGCGAAGGCCGACAAAGCCCACCCGGGCCTCGGGGATGATCTCGTGGACGGCGTCGAGCATGCCCAGACCAGCGCGCATGACGGGTACCAGTAGCGGCGGATCGGTAAGCCGAAGACCGGTGGTAGGAGAGACCGGGGTGTCGATATCGACGGTCGACATTTCGATCGAGCGCAGCGCCTCGTAGGCAAGAAACCCCGAGAGGTCTCGCAGCGCCCGACGGAACGCAGGCCGGTCGGTGAGCTTGTCGCGAAGCCGTGTGAGGCGTTCGATGGCGAGCGGGTGATCGATGATGTGGGTGGTAGTCACGGGTGGGTTCCTAGGCGTCCTTGCCGTGGCGTTCGACGAACGAGGCGTACCAGGCAAGGTGATCGAGGGCGGTAACTGCCCGGTTTGAGGTTGGGTAGCAGACCCGGCCACTGTCGCGGGTTGCCTGCACACCGGGGTTGGTGGGCTGAGCCACCGCCAACTCGGTTGCGGTGAGGATGGGTTTGCCGGTCGAGGCGCTGAGCTCGGCGGCAGCCGTGGCGAACCGGGCGTCTTGGCGCTCGTGGTAGCTAACGATGCGTTCGAGGCCATGGTCGGGATAGAACTCACCGCTCTTCATGAGGCTGGCTTGGTTCGACTGGATGCCGACACCCAGGTAGACGATGGCGTCGATGGATTCGTGCCGAGCCACCAGTTCCATGACCTCGGGGATGGTGTCGCGGGTTTCTCCGCCAGCCAGGTCGATGGGGTTTCCCTTGCTCCAGCGTGGCGGGAGCTTCTCGTCGAGGGCAGCCATAAGGTCGTCGGGCAGCGGAGCCAGGTCGAGGTTGGTGGCCGTGGTGAGGGCGTCGGCGGTGACGACGCCCCAGCCGCCGGCGGTGGTGAGCACGGCGACGTTGCGCCCCTTGGGGAGCGGTTGGGTAGCGAACGTTGCGGCGGCCTCAAAGGCCTCCTCAACCGTTGCTGCCCGCACGATGCCGGCCTGTCGGGCCATGCCCGAGAAGATCGCGTCGTTGCTGGCCAGCGCACCGGTGTGCGACGCTGCGGCGGCTTGGCCACCGGAGGTTGCCCCGCCTTTAAGGACAACGATGGGCTTCTTGAGAGCGAGTGGCTTGACCCGCTCATAGAACGCCCGGCCGTCTTCGATGCCTTCGACGTAGATGAGGCTTACGGCGGTTGCTGGATCCTCGCTGAACCACTCGAGGTAGTCGATGACGCCGGTGGACGCGGCGTTGCCGGCCGACACCGATCGGCTCACGCCGATGCCGGCGTTGATGGCGTAGTTGTTGAACGACGACACGAAGTTGCCCGACTGGCTAGCGATTGCGATGGAGCCAGCTGGTGGGTACGGGGCGGTGATTTGGGCGCAGAGGTTGGCGGGCGGGGAGGTAATGCCCTGGCCGTTTGGTCCGGCCAGCACCATGCCGAGCTCGTCGGCCACCGCAACGAGTCGTTGTTCGGCCTCGATGCCTTCGGGGCCGGCCTCGCTGTAACCGCCAGCTGCACAGAAGGCAGCTTTCACGCCACGCGCTGCGCAGTCTCGAAGGAGTTGTTCGTTCACCGCCGATGGGGTGCAGATGAACAGCAGTTCGGCCGCACCATGAGGAATCTTCTCGGGCGAGTCGAGAACCTGGACGCCCAGGATCTCGCTTTCCTCACGGGCCAAGGCAAAGACCGGACCTTCGAAGCCACAGCGCAAAATGTTGTGAAGCGACACGAACCCGAACTTGCCGGGGTGGGTGCTGGCACCAGCGACGATCACGCCGTTTGGTTCAAAGAGCGGGCGTAGATCAGACCCTGTTTGCTTAGACCCTGTTTGCTTAGACATGTGTGGCCTCCGTCAGCTCGACGAGTGCGTCGACGGCGATGGGGTGGCCATCGGCGATGATAAGTGGGTTGAGGTCGATGGCTTCGATGTCGTCACGTCCGGCCGCGAGTTCGCTGAGGCCGACCATCAGTGTGATGAGTTCGTCGCGATTGACGGCGGGTTCGCCTCGGAATTCGCCAAGCAGCTTCTGCGAAGCGAGTTCGTCGATCATTTCGCCCGCATCGACGGCACTGATCGGTGCCAGCCGGAAAGTCACATCGGCGACCGCTTCAGCGAGGATTCCGCCAAAGCCGAGCATGACGGTTGGGCCGAACTGCGGGTCGGTGGTGACGCCAGCGATGAGTTCGCGCCGGCCCTCGATCATGGTCGAGACCAGCACGCTCACGTCGCCATCCTCGGGCGTGGCCGCAGCGAGGAGCTCGGTGATAGCGGCTTTGAGGTCGTCGGTGGAGTTGATGCCTAAACGCACCAACCCGCGTTCGCTCTTGTGGGCGATCGCTTCGCCGCAGAGTTTAGCGACCACCGGGAACTCGATATCGATGGGCTCGTCAGCCGAAGTAACGGTGACGAAGCTCGATACGGGTACACCAGCGGCGGCTACGAGGACGCGTGAATCTGCTTCAGAAAGGGTTGGCACCCACACGTTGCTATTGCCGATGGCTCCGCGGCGCAAACCCAGAGCCGTTTGAAAGAGAGCCGTTTGAAAGAGCGCTGTTTGAGAGAGCGGTTTCGGGGTGCTGCGTTTCGAAGTGGGGGTACCGGCGACCTATCGTCGTAGCCGAGTCGGGCGAAAGCCCCGCACACATCTTGAAGGGGAACACGTTGTTAGGTCTCAAAGGAAAATCTGCGCTCGTCACCGGAGCATCCGGAAGCATCGGCGGCGCGACCGCTCGGCGCTTTGCGAGCGAGGGCATCGATCTTCTCATCACCGATCTTCATCCTGAAGCCCTTGAGCCGGTGGCCGAGGCCTGCCGCGCCGCGGGCGTACGGGTAGAGGTCATGGCCGCCGACGTACGCGACGACCAACAAGTCGATGCTGTTGTGGCCGCCCACGTTGCCGCGTTTGGTGGGCTCGACATCATGACAAACATCGCCGGTGTTCAGAGCTGGTCGCACACCCACGAACACAGCACCGAAGCCTTCCAGCTCATGATCGACGTCAACATCGGCGGCACCTTCTTCTTCTGCCGCGCAGCGCTGCCGCACCTCGTCGAATCAAAGGGCTGCATTATCAACACGGCGTCGACCACAGCCTTCGACGGTCTGGCCTATTCGGTGGTGTACTCGGCCACCAAAGGTGCCGTGCGAATGCTCACGAAGTCGCTTGCACTCGAGTACGCCGGCCAGGGCGTGCGAGTGAACGCAGTGGCGCCTGGCGGCATCGATTCGAGACTCAGCAATGAGATCGAGTTTCCCGAGGGTGTCGATTGGAAACTCATCATGCGTCAGATGTCGGTTATGAACCCCGAGATGCAGGAACCCGGCGTCATCGCTGGCGTGATGGCGTTCTTGGCATCCGACGATGCTGGACACATCACCGGCGAGACGATTCTTGTAGACGGAGCAGCCACCGCATGACCGAAGAAGCACAGGGCATGAGCTTCGAAGCGGCTACCAAGGCGCTTACATCGCCGGGTGGAATCTTCGAGATGAAAACCGAACAGGTGCTTGGCGAGCAGCTACCGGTCTTTGTGAACCGTTCCTCCTCGTTACGGGCGTTGCTCGAAATGTCGGCCGGGCACGGCGACAAGGAGTACTACGTCTTTGATTCCGGCGAACGGTGCACGTATACACAGAACATCGGGCGAGTAGCCGCTGTTGCTGGTGCCCTTGCCGAGCGCGGCATTGGCAAGGGCGACCGGGTTGCGGTGCTCAGCGCCAATAACCCCGATTGGATCACCGTCTATTGGGCGGTTGTTAGCCTTGGCGGCATCGTTGTTGCCATGAACGGGTGGTGGGCGGCCGACGAGATCCGTTACGGACTCGAGCAGTCCGAGCCGTCGCTTCTGTTTGCCGATCGGCGTCGACTCGATCGCCTTGAAGGAACCGATCCGGGTGTTCCCACCATTGTCTTTGGCGAAGATTTTGATGAGCTCCTCAGCTACCCCACAACTGAGTTGCCTTCGGTCGAGCTGGCCGAAGACGACCCCGCCGTGTTGCTCTTCACCAGCGGTACCACCGGTCGCCCGAAGGGTGCGCTGCTGAGTCATCGCAACATTTTGGGCTTTGTGATGACAGCGTTTGTGTTGGGTGCGCGGGTACGGATGGTCGACCCCACGCCACGAGGCCTCGAAGGCGGGTCGACGCTTGTGGTC
>CALGZB010000087.1 GCA_937934655.1 uncultured Acidimicrobiales bacterium
CTGGGACCAGGGCACCGAAATGGCGGCTCACGCCGATCTCGCTGCCGCCGCGAACATCGACGTCTTTTTCTGTGACCCGGCGTCTCCGTGGCAACGCGGCACCAACGAAAACTGGAACGGTCTCGCCCGGCAATACTTTCCGAAAGGCACCGATCTATCGGTCCATACCCAAGCCGACCTTGACGCCGCCGCACACTCGCTCAACACCCGACCCCGCCAAACCCTCGACTGGGACAACCCAGCGATACGATTCAACCAACTCGTCGCGACCACCAACTGAAACCACCCAGGTGGAAAACCACGTGTTTGGTGCCAGTTGGAAAACCGGCTGTTTGGTTCCAGGCACCGTTTGGTTTTGGGTGTTTATTCGGGATTGTTTGGGGACCCGGCTAGAACTGGGGGATGAACGTCACCGAAGCAGTCACCACCCGGAAATCAATTCGAGCCTTTCTCGACACACCCGTTGATGACGACACCCTGAAGCAACTCCTCACCACGGCGTCGCGAGCACCGTCGGGCGGCAACGTTCAGCCCTGGTACATCTATGCGATCACCAGCGGTTCAATGCCTAACCTGCTCGAGCATCTCGACGCTTCGCCACCCGTCGAGGAACCCGGGTACGACATCTACCCGCCGAAGTTGTGGGAGCCGTACCGCACCAACCGCTTTGCGCTGGGCGAGGCCATGTACGAGACAATCGGTGTTGGTCGTGACGACAAAGAGGGTCGGATGCGCCAGTTCGCCAACAATGGCAAGTTCTTCGGCGCACCAGCTGCCATCTTTTGTTACATCGACAAGCGCATGGGGCCGCCGCAGTGGAGCGACCTTGGCATGTTCCTGCAAACCTTCATGTTGCTCGCCGAAGAAGCCGGCCTCCAGACCTGCCCGCAGGAGTACTGGACGGTTCGCCAAAACGCCGTCGGGGAGTTCGTCGGTGCTGCCGAAGAGCTGATGCTTTTTTGTGGCGTCGCCATTGGCCACGCCGACCCCGAGGCCCCGATCAACACCCTTGAAAGCAAGCGCCAGCCACTTGAAGAGTGGTGCGAGGTTCTCTAGTCGAGCTGCGGGAGTTCTTCTGCCAGCAGGCTGTAGCAATGAGCGTCGTGGGCCTCGCCGTCGAGCACCAGGTACTGCCGAAGCGTGCCTTCATAGGTCGCCCAGGATCGTTCGGCCACCGCGCGGCTTGGCTCGTTCTGGGTCGACATCCAAATCTCTACCCGGTTGAGTCCAGCGTCTTCGATGCCGTACCGAAGCAGCAGATTCGTGGCCCGAGTCGCGAGACCCCTCCCGCAGGCTTCGGGTGCAATCCAATACCCAAGGTCGGCATGGGAGTCTTGGGTGACAAACCGGTTGAGGCCGGCCGAACCTACCGGCGCGTTGGTTTCGTCGACGACGATGAAGTTGTGCGCGGTGGGGTCGGCTTCACCACGGATCCAAAACAGCGCGTCTTCGGTGGCGTAGTCGGGTGTCGCCCAGACCATCCAAGGCCACAGATGATCGCGACACCGCGAAACGATCCCGGCCATCGTTTCGGCGTCGGCCTCGGTCGGAGGACGAAGCGTCACAACGCCGTCGGTGAGTGTTCTCAAGCCGGTCATGAACTGATCGTGACGGTGCGAGCCAGATCGCGCAACCGAGTTTCGCTAGCCGTTTGGTTTGGCGACCCGTAGGTGTTTGACGGCTCGGATCATTTCTTCGGAGTAGCCCAAACCTTCATAGACATGGCGGGCGCGAACGTTGTTGCCGATCACGTGCAGGCTGAGGGTTTGTGCACCACGAGCAGCGGCTTCGGATTCCATCTCGGCGATAAGGGTTTTTCCGAGGCCGTGACCATCAGCTGGTTCTGAAACAACAACAACCTCAAGGTGGCCGTTGGACTCGCCGCTGAAGTGGTCGTCGTTCATCGTGACGATTGCGGCGGCTACCGCAACATCCTCAGCGTCGACCCCGACCCGCACGATCGTGGTTTGTAGTGCAGCGGCGTCGCCCCTTGCCCACCGTTCGAGAAGTTTGGCGTCGGAGCTCCAGAACATGTCTTCGGTGCGGTGTTCGGGCAGCGGGTAGTCGGCGAGCCGAGGAAGGAACTCAAGGATGACGGGAACGTCACCGGGTCGGCCGGCTCGCGTGGTGAACATTCGAGCAATGCTACTTCTTCGACCCGTGGTGTTCTTGAAAGTCGCTCGCTCGTCGAGATGAATGATGTTTGACTGGCCACATGCTGGTTGCAACGGGGCTGACCAAGTCATATGGCGATGTCCAAGCACTGCGCGGTGCCGATCTCGACGTGACGTCGGGGCAGATCGTTGCGCTGCTTGGCAAGAATGGTGCCGGAAAGACAACGATGATCTCAATCATCGCGGGTCTTCTCAAGGCCGACTCCGGCACGGTGATGCTCGACGGGTTCGATGCGCAGCGCGATCTCGACCGGGCGTCGAAGCTCATCGGAATCGCCCCGCAGCTCACCGGGATCTACGGGGTGCTCACGGTGAGGGAGAATCTAGAGTTCTTCGCAAACCTTGCAGGTGTGCCCCGCTCTCAGCGAGTGGCTGAAGCGGTGAGTGTGGCTGAACGGTTGGGTCTGACCGAGCTCCTCGACCGGGGAGCCGGAAAGCTCTCTGGTGGCGAGCAACGCCGGTTGCATACCGGCTGTGCGCTCGTACATCAGCCCAAGCTGTTGATGCTTGACGAGCCTACCGTCGGTGCCGATGTCGCGACGCGAGCACAGCTCATCGACTTTGTTCGAGAATCGGCTGAGGCAGGATCGGCCGTGATCTACACCACGCACTATCTCAACGAAGTCGAGGCACTCGATGCCGACATCGTGATCATCGATGATGGTCAAGTTCTGGCCCGCGGAACTCGCGATGAACTGGTCGAACAACACCGTATGCAGGGCGTGGAGTTTGCGATGGTGGAAGACCTTCCTCCCGAGGTGGTCGAGCGTCTTGGAGCAACTACCACCGACGCATCGACATACCGGATCGCCGACGACATTCCTGTTGGTGAGTTGGTCGGAAAGCTCGGCCCGTTGTCCGACCAGCTTCTCAGCGTCGAGACGATTCGTCCCGATCTTGAGAGTGTGTTTCTGGCCGTCACCGGCGACCGCCTGACGGGCGCCGAGGAAGGGAGCACGTAATGGATGCCGCTCGTGCACTCATCGGGGTGCAGCTGCGCATTATCCGCCGCGATCCGTGGTTCTTGGTGATCATGTTCGGGATGCCGCTCGTCGTGATGCCTTTGTTTGTGAAGACGATGAAGCTGTCGCTGCAAGCCGAAGGGTTTGCCGATGCGACGGGTGCCGAACAGGTGGTCCCCGGCCAAGTGGTGCTGTTTGGTTTTATGGTGTCGGGCTCGGTTGCGTTCTCGGTCTTCCGTGAACACGGGTGGAACACCTGGGACCGGCTGCGTGCGTCGGCGGCGTCACCTGCTGCCCTGCTGGCTGGCTTTGGTGTGCCCTGGGTCTTGATCCACGTCTTCTACCAGGTTGTTCTTATGGTGGTCGGCGGGATGTTCGTCGGCCTGCGGCTCCGCGGGTCGGTGATTGCCGAGTTTCTGGTAATCGTGGCGTATTCGGTTTGTTTGATCGCACTGGTGCTGCTGTTTACCGCGACCTTTCGCACGATTAACCAGGTGCAAGCGGTAGTGAACCTGGGTGCCATGTTGTTCGGGGGTCTCGGTGGGGCGCTTGTGCCGTTGGAGCAGCTTCCCGGATGGGCTCGGGCCGTCGCTCCGATTACACCGAGCTATTGGGCAATGGAGGGGCATCGGGCAGTGTTCCTCGAACCGGGCGGCTTGGCCGATGTCGCAAAGCCGGTCGGCATCTTGTTTGGGGCCGCGCTGGTTCTCGCTGCAGTGGCGGTGAAGAAGTTCCGGGTCGACGAGACCAAAGAGTTCTTCGCGTAGTCCAGCGCTTAGAGGTTTGGCAGCTGCTTCAGCAGTGAGCTGGCCAGCGGTGGTAGATCGGCCCGTTTGGGCCAGACGGCCCGAAGGCGACGTTCGATCTGGAGGCCAGGAATCTCAATCTCGACGAGGCTTCCAGCTTCGATGTCGTCCTGAACGGCGATGCGACTGATGACGGTGGGGGAGGAGCCGGTCATCACTGCAACCCGAACCGCCGAGGTCGAACCGAGGTCAAGGACCGACGTTGGTGCACCGAACCCCAGCCGAAGGAGCTCTTCTTCGAGTGCTTCGCGAGTACCCGACCCTTTCTCGCGGAGTACGAGCGGTGTGGTGGCTAACGCTTCGATGGGAATGCTGTCGCGCCGAGTCCATGGATGTTTCGTACTCACGACGGTAATGAGCTCATCGTGGGCGACCACCTGTTCGTTCATGGTTGGGGTAGGTAGCGGCGATTCGATAAACCCGAGGTCGGTTGTGCCGGTCTCGAGGCGTTCGAGCACCGCTGTGCTATTCGCAACTTCGAGCGCTACCGAATCATCGGGCCGGTTGCGAAAGAAGTTCTCGAGCCATGGTGGCAGCAAATATTCGGCAACGGTGAAACTCGCCGCAACGCGAAGAAGACCCGTCGCTTCGGCTTTGAGCGCGGCAACACCGGTAGCGAGCTGCTCGGCTGCTTGAAGAACGCCCTCGGCCCAGCCGGCCACCACGCTTCCCTCGGGGGTCGGTCGCGATCCTGTGGGCGAGCGTTCGAGCAGCGTGATACCAAGCTGTCGTTCGAGCGTTCGCAGCCGGCTACTGGCCGAAGGCTGGGTGATGAAGTGAGCCGACGCTGCTCGCGACATGCTGCCGAGCTGCACGACCGAAAGAAAGAGGTCGAGCGCTGCGAGGTCGGGAACATTCGGGGGCAGAGGCAAGGCTTTCAGTATACCTCGGCACATTGATTAGACCTATAGGCCCATATAGAACAGCTCTATGACCCTAGAGACGATTGGGGCGTAGAGAAGAGCACTTTTCGCGCCGACACTGGAGACGTGAGTGAATTCCCCCCAATTCCCCCCAGCTCTTCCGTCGAAATCGCTCCTCCCACAACCGGATCGACGCCTCAAAGGCTGGCAAACTTCGGCGGCTTTTCGCGAGAGATCGTTCCCGGCCTCGTGTTCGCCGTGCTGGCCGCAACGGTCGCTCTTGTCGTTAACGCTGCGGTTCCCCAAATCTCCACGCTGATCATCGCTGTTGTGCTCGGCATCGCCGTGGGCAACGCATCCGAGTCCGTCGAGCCGCTTCGTCCCGGCCTCGCTTTTGTTGCCAAGAAGTTCCTCCGCGCCGGTGTGGTGCTTCTCGGGTTGCGCCTCTCAATCAGCCAGGTCACCGAGCTTGGCTGGCCCACCATCCTCCTTGTGGTTGGTACCGTCTCGGCAACATTCTTTGGCACCCAGGCCATCGGCAAACGCCTCGGCCTGTCTCGCGGTCTCTCACTCCTCGTCGCCACCGGCTATTCGATCTGTGGCGCCTCAGCAATCGCCGCCATGGAAGGCCAATCCGATGCTGAGGAAGAAGAGGTTGCCGTAGCCATAGGTCTCGTAACCCTCGCTGGCAGCTTGGCGATGTTCGTCCTGCCGATCCTCTCGCAGCTCTTTGGCTTGTCTGACGCCCAGTTCGGTACATGGGTCGGTGCAAGTGTCCACGATGTGGCTCAGGTGGTTGCCGCGGCCTCAACCGGAGGCGCCGCCGTGCTGTCGGTGGCTGTTGTGGTGAAGCTCACCCGAGTCGTGCTGCTCGCTCCGATCGTCGCGGGCGTATCGATCCACCGCAGTCGGGAACGCGACGCCGACGACAGCCGTGAAACCCCGCCACTGCTGCCCGGTTTCGTGCTTGGATTCCTTGCGCTGATGGTGCTGCGCACCTCAGGCGTGGTGCCCGTTGCCGTCATCGACACCGTGAAGATCATCGAGGGAATCCTGCTCACCATTGCGCTCGTCGGCCTCGGCGCAGGCGTGCGCTTCGGGCGGCTCCGCAAACTCGGCGGCCAACCACTCATCCTTGGCTTCGTCGCTTGGTTCCTTGTAGCCGCAGTCAGCCTTATCGGTACCAGCCTGCTTGTCAGCTAGCCGGTTCGAGCGTGTGCCATAGCTCCAGATCGGACCTACGCGTTGGCGAGAGCTGACTGGAGGAGCGACGTGAACATCACGTTGCCGTCCTCGCTGCCGAGCAACGCATTGCTGGCCCGCTCGGGGTGGGGCATAAGGCCAACGACGTTACGACCTTCGTTGCACACGCCGGCGATGTCGCCCATCGAGCCGTTGGGGTTATCGACGTAGGTGACGACAACCCGGTCTTCATCTTGAAGCTGGGCAAGCGTTTCCGGGCTGCAGGTGAAGTTGCCCTCGAAATGGTTGATGGGGATGCGCAACGTCTGGCCAACCTCGGCGGCCGACGTAAGCGACGAGTTGCTGGTTTCGACACGCAACGTTGCGGGCTGGCAGAGAAACTTGAGCCCAGCGTTCTTCTGGAGAGCCCCGGGGAGGAGACCGGTTTCGGTGAGCACCTGGAAGCCGTTGCAGATGCCGACGACTGGGCCACCCTTATCGGCGAATTCTCTGACCGCTCCCATGATTGAGGAGAACTGGGCGATGGCACCCGGGCGGAGGTAATCGCCATGGGCGAACCCGCCGGGAATAACGACCGCATCGAGCTGTGGGAGCGACGAGTCGCCGTGCCACACCATCTCGGCTTCGCCGCCGAGTGCTCGTACCGACTCGATAACGTCGCTTTCGCAGTTTGTGCCCGGGAAGACAACCACGCCGACCTTGGTCATGCTGGATCCACGGTGATGATGGCGTCTTCGATGACGGGGTTGGTGAGGACCTTCTGGCAGATCTCGTCGACCTGCGCCCTCGCGGCGGCTTCGTCGGCGGCTTCGACGGTGAAGCGCATGCTTTTCCCGACGCGAACACCACTGACGCCCTCGTAGCCGAGGGTAGGCAGCGCCCGCTCGATGGTTTGGCCCTGCGGGTCGGAAATACCGGATCGAAGTTGTACTTCGACGAGAACAGAAAACGTCATAGACCGATACTAGTAAGTCGCCGAGGACGCTGAGACCCTTTGCTCGTGAAGTAGATAGAGTAACGATGGTTATCTCAAACAAGATTTCCGGAGGATTGGTGCCTTTCGAGGCGGTTTCCCTCCGGTGTCGATGGTGGAACCGCTGCTGGGGGGCACCGGTTCCGCCACCGATCTCGCCCCGACGGCCTGTGGCGAACCGACGAGAACAGCAATGCAGCGGTCGAATAGTTCAGACGAGCGGCGGCCGCGTGATCACGAGCCTTGCTTCCATTGACTAAGTTGCGGTAGGTGAACGAACCGCTGCACCGAGCCCTTGGCCTTACCGACGATGAAGCTGAAACCATCGTCACCATTCTGGGACGCGAGCCCAATCCCCTCGAGCTGTCGATGTACTCGGTGATGTGGTCCGAACATTGCTCGTACAAGTCGTCGCGTATTCATCTCAAACGACTCCCCACCGAAGGCGACCACGTCCTTGTTGGTCCCGGTGAGAACGCCGGAGTCATCGACATGGGCGACGGTATCGCCGCGGCCATTCGCATCGAAAGTCACAACCACCCATCGGCCATCGAGCCATATCAGGGCGCCGCCACCGGTGCAGGAGGCATCCTCCGCGACATCTTCACCATGGGAGCGCGGCCTATCGCGCTCATGGACCCCCTCCGCTTCGGCCCACTCGAGGACCCACGAAGCCGCTGGATTGCCGAAGGCGTCGTCAGCGGAATCTCGGGGTACGGCAACTCGGTTGGCGTGCCCACTGTTGGCGGCGAAACCGTGTTCGACGAGACCTACACCGGCAACCCGTTGGTCAACGTTCTTTGCTTGGGCATCATGCCCACCGAACGATTGGTGCTCGGCCAGGCCACCGGTGTTGGCAACCTTGCCGTGCTTCTTGGATCTCGCACCGGACGCGACGGAATCGGCGGAGTAAGTGTGCTGGCCTCAGCTGGCTTCAGCGATGACGAGGCCGACGCAGCGAAGCGCCCCAACGTGCAGGTTGGCGATCCGTTCGAAGAAAAACGCCTGATCGAAGCGTGTCTCACGCTGCTCGACGAAGGCCTCGCCGTAGGCATTCAAGACCTCGGCGGCGCCGGTCTCTGCTGCGCAACCAGCGAGACCGCTTCGCGCGGCGGGGTCGGCATGGATGTCGACATCACCACCATTCCGCTTCGAGAAGAGGGCATGGAGCCCTTCGAGATCATGACCAGCGAATCGCAGGAACGCATGTTGGCCATCGTCGAGCCCGGCAACCTCGACCGGGTTATGGAAATCTGCGAGAAGTGGGAAGTCCTTAGCTCGGTCATCGGAACCGTTACCGATAACGCCGGCGCCATGCGGATCCTCGATGGTCCAGGCCCCGATGCCGCCGTGCTCGCCGATATTCCGGCTTCGTCACTCCACGATGAAGCGCCGCTTTACGATCGTCCCCTCGCTGCGCCAGCCGATCTGGCCGAGCGTCGAAGCCAGTCGGCCAACGACCTTCCGGCGCCCGCCGATGTCGCCGCCGATCTTGCTGCGATGCTTATCGACCCAGCATGGGTTTACAGCCAGTACGACCACCAGTTGTTCCTCAATACCGTCGCCGGGCCCGGCTCTGACGCCACGGTCCTTCGACTCAAGGACCCGAAGACCGGTCTCGATACCGGGAGGGGAATGGGCCTTACTACCGACGGCAATCACCGGTGGTGTGCGGTCGATCCCAAGGCGGGAACGGCCAACACGGTGGCCGAGTCGGTGCTCAACCTGGCGTGTGTCGGGGCGCGGCCGCTTGCGCTGGTCAACTGCCTGAACTTTGGCAACCCCGAACATCCAGAGGTGATGTGGCAGCTTTCCGAGGCCATCGACGGAATGTCCGAGGCCTGCCTCGCATTCGATCTTCCCGTCGTCGGCGGAAACGTCAGCCTCTACAACGAGTCAAAGGGCACCAACATCGACCCAACGCCGGTGGTTGGTGTGCTTGGAATGGTCGACGATTTGTCGACACCGCCACCGGGCAAAACCTGGAACGACGGTGACCGAATCGTGTTGCTCGGTAACCCCGATGCCACCGAACTCTCCGGCTCGACCTGGGCATTCCGCCAAGGCCACAAGCTCGGATCCCTTGCGCCGCTCGACTACGAAGCTCATATCGCAGTTGCCGACCTCACCCGCGACCTGGTGAACGATTCCGGATTCGTCACGGGCGTCCACGACATCTCGTCGGGTGGCCTCGGCGCTTGTCTCGCCGAGATGGCGATTGCGTCCGGAGTCGGCTGCACGGTCGCTCGGGTGAGCTCGCATGCCTTGCTGTTTAGCGAAGCCCCGTCACGCGTGGTTGTTGCGGTTTCCGCCGACAACCTTCCGGCGCTCGAAGAACGAGCCGCTGCCGCTGGCGTTCCGGTGACTCGCTTGGGCCTCGCTCACAAGGACCAGTTTGCCGTGAAAGGTTTGGTAGAGGTTCCGCTCGAGACCCTCGCATCGGCTTCCGCAAACCGTCTTCCTGACGCACTAGGCGGCGGCACCACCCAGGGCTAGACCGCAGTCGTCGCTTCCACGGCTAGGACGTCGGTGGTGGGGTCGATCTCGGAAACTGCTTCGGCGAGTCGCTCGACCATTTCTTGCTGACCGGGTTCAACTCGGTGAGCCGCGACGACGAAGCGGGCGTTTTCGGGTCGTGCCTTCATAGATCCGTCCTGGTGTGTAAGGACGGCAGCTGCTCGCTCGGGGGTGAGGATGTCGCTGGTCGCACAGTCGGCGAGTGCAGCGACTCGGTCGGGTCGCTGGCAACACTCGGCGATTACCTGGCCTAGGGCGCCAGCACCGATGCAAGCGATAAGAACCGTGGTGCGCGACGGAACGACCGGTTCGTAGGCCAGTGGTGCCTTGAAGGGCCGCTTCCGCGATCCGTCGGCTTCCACGACAACCGAGTCCACCATTGGCGAACCAAACCACGTGTCGCACGTTTCGGGCTGAACCCCCAACGCCATTCGGCCATCGACGTTTTCCCAGACCAAAAGGGGAGACTCCCGCTGGATGTGTTCAACGAGCAGAGGCAGATCGGGACGGATGAGAACGGGTATCTCGCCGGTTCGTTCGCTACCCATCTTGGTCGTGGTGGTCAGAACCACTCGGCCGCGTAACTGGGAGCCGAGCCTGAACAGCGACGTGGTCTTGCCGCCCCCGCCAACCAGAGACACCAGTTCGTTGTCCCCGAGGTGAAGGTTCGTTGCGAGGTCGGCAAGGGGGGTAGAAATGAGCATCGAGGCAACGCTATGTCGACATGATTACGGGTGCCATGTTCCGGCTGCGGGTATCCATGTGCAACTATCGACATCTGTGACCCGCGCCCCCGCCGAGCACCCAACCATGACATCGCAAAGCCAGGATGATTTCGTCGCTGACGCCGATGCAGACTCACCTCGTGAGGCCTGTGGCGTGTTCGGGATCTATGCCCCGAAAACCCCGGTAGCTCACCAGACGTATCTGGGCCTCTACGCACTCCAGCATCGCGGCCAAGAGTCGGCCGGTATTGCGGTAAGCGATGGCGAAGCCGTCACCGTCTTTAAGGACATGGGCCTCGTGGCCACAGTGTTCGATGATCGAAGCCTGGCGTCGCTTCCCGGCGACCTCGCCATTGGCCAGTGTCGCTACAGCACCACCGGCTCGAGCACATGGCGCAACGCCCAGCCCGTATTTCGTGGAGTCGGCGAGACCGAGTTTGCGCTCGGTCACAACGGAAACCTCGTCAATACCGAAGCGCTCGCCGCCGATCGCGGCATGTTACCCGGCACGGTCACCAGTGATTCCGATCTCGTTGCTGAGATTCTCGAGATGGAACTGAGCGCCGACGACACCCTCACCCTCGAGGGAGCTCTCGAAAAGGTTCTTCCTGAGTTTCTCGGCGCGTTCTCCTTCGTCCTTCTCGATAAACGTCAGCTCATCGGCGTTCGCGACCCGCAAGGGTTCCGACCGCTTTGTCTCGGCAAGCTCGACACCGGCTGGGTGCTGGCGTCGGAAACCCCCGCACTCGACGTGGTCGGTGCAACCTTTATCCGCGAGCTCGACCCTGGCGAAATGGTGGTCATCGATGAGAACGGCCCCCGCTCGGTCCGGCCGTTTGACGAGGTTGACCCCAAGCTTTGCCTGTTCGAATTTGTGTACTTCGCCCGCCCCGACAGCACGCTGTACGGGCAAGGGGTTCACCGGGCTCGGGTGCGCATGGGCGAGCAACTCGCCAATCAGGCACCGGTCGAAGCCGACTTGGTAATGGGTGTCCCTGAATCGGGGATCCCGGCCGCCGAGGGCTACGCCGCAGCCAGCAAGATTCCGTTTGGCCAGGGCCTTGTGAAGAACCGCTACATCGGTCGAACCTTCATCGCTCCAACTCCCGAGCTTCGTGCACTTGGTGTGCGGATGAAGCTGAACCCGCTCACGGACAACATCGCCGGCAAGCGTCTGGTGGTCGTCGACGATTCGATCGTTCGCGGCACCACAACCAAAGCCATGGTGTCGATGCTGCGGGAGGCAGGCGCCAAGGAAATTCATATGCGGATCTCCTCGCCGCCCTACCGTTGGCCATGTTTCTATGGGATGGACACCGGCACCCGCGGCGAGCTCTTAGCTGCCAACCTCACCGTCGATGAAATTCGCGATTACCTCAACGTCGACTCGCTGTCGTACCTGGCGCTCGACGGTCTCAAGACCGCTACCGGTGCGGTTAATGCCGGGTTCTGCGATGCGTGCCTCACCGGCAACTACCCCATCGAGATCCCCGTAGATCTTTCAAAAGCCGTGCTCGAGATGGATACCCCAACGCGGGGAACCCCAGCGGGCAATGCCAAACTCATCGATGAAGAGGCTGCCCGCAATGGGTGAAACCTACGAAGCTGCGGGCGTATCCATCGAGGCAGGCGACGATGCTGTTCGCCGAATCGGACCACTCGTAAAATCCACCTACCGCCCCGAGGTGCTGAGCAGCTTGGGTGGCTTTGGCGGTCTGTTCGACGTCTCGAACTTGGGCTACGACCATCCCGTGCTGGTTTCCACCACCGATGGTGTGGGGACCAAGGCCGTTGTGGCATCGCAGATGGCGAAATTCGACACCATCGGCCTCGACCTTGTGGCCATGTGCGTTGACGACCTGGTCTGTCAGGGCGCTCAGCCGCTCTTCTTTCTCGACTATGTCGCTATCGGCAAGCTTGTGCCCGAACAGATCGAGCAGCTGGTTGGCGGTATCGCCGAAGGCTGTCGTCAGGCTGGTTGCGCGCTCATCGGTGGCGAGATGGCCGAACATCCGGGTGTGCTTGAGCCGGGCGATTTCGACCTCGTTGGCTTTGCGGTCGGCGCCGTCGATCGTGACCGCGTCATCACCGGCGAGATGGTGGGCGCAGGCGATGTACTCATTGGATTGCCATCACCGAACCTTCGTTCGAACGGGTTCTCGCTTGCTCGCCGGGTGTTGTTCGATGTGGCCGGAAAGTCCCTCGACGATCCCGCCTACGAGGGCGCCGATCATTCACTCGGTGCAGAGCTTCTTCAGCCATCGGTCATCTACTCGCCGGCCATCATGGCGGCACTTGAGGTTGGGTCGATCCACACGGTCGCTCACGTCACGGGTGGCGGCCTTGCTGGGAACCTCGAACGAGTCCTCCCCGATAGCGCCGATGCCCAGGTCGATTCCTCGACGTGGGAAGTCCCACGCATCTTCACCGAAATTCAGAACCTTGGGAACGTTGCACCCGCTGAGATGCGTACCGTCTTCAACATGGGTCTCGGCATGGTTCTTGCGGTGCCGCCTGCCGATGTTGCGGCCGTAATGACAGCACTCGAGGCTCACGGCCATCGCCCGGCTCAGATTGGCGAAGTCGTGCCTGGTGCCGGCAACGTGCACGTCAACTAGCGACGTCACGCTCTCTCAAAGGGTCAGGTCAGATCATTGGTTTCGGCCAGCGATTTCGAAGGCGAGCTTTCAAAACCTCCGAATGTACGTACAATGGGTGAATGAGTACGGAGCTCGTGTCTCGTTTCTTTGCGTTGCTGCTCCTCGGCGGAATGGTCGGACTCGTTGTCGCGAGCGCGTTTCCGTCCGGCCGAAAAGTGGTTGGCGAGGCTGCGATGTCACTGACCGCCATGGTCGCGGTAGGCGCAACGGCCGGAAGTCTCTACTTTTCTGAAGTAGCCGGGTTCGTGCCATGCGAGCTCTGCTGGTTCCAGCGTATCGCCATGTATCCGCTTGCGATCATCGTGCCTGTCGCAGCGGTGCGGAAGGAAGTCGCCGTTTTTCGCTACGTGCGAATTTTGGCCGTCATCGGGCTCCTGATTGCGCTCTATCACGCACAGCTTCAAGCCTTCCCCGATCAGGGTTCTTTCTGTGCCCTCGCAAACCCGTGCACGTCGAGTCCCGTCAAGACGCTGCGCTGGATCACCATTCCGCATATGGCTGCGATTTCGTTCGCTCTGGTCGCAGCCTTAAGCGCCTTTTCCCAGATGAACGCCCCCGACATGGAGAGCTCCCATGAGTAACAAACCAAACACCAAGAAGCGCGGAACCGCCCACGACCGGAAACCGCAAGTGTCCAAACAGTGGTGGCAGTCGCCGATTCTTTGGGTCGTCGGCCTCGTGGTCGTTGCGGGCGCCGCTGCGATTGCTGTTTCGGTGTCCGCAGGTGATGACGCCGACATCTCGGTAGAGACTGCGTTTGTCGAGGCCCTTGGTGAGCCGCTTCCTGCGTACGGGACACCGGATTCGGCCATTGGTCTCGAAGTGCCGTTGGTGAAAGCTCAGACCCTTGAAGGCGAACGGATCCAGTTCGACGCCGATGGCATTGCCCGGCTGTACGGGTTCTTCGCTCACTGGTGCCCGCATTGTCAGGCCGACCTGCCCGCGACGGCGAAGTGGCTCGAAGCGAACCCCTTGCCAGCCGGCGTCGAGATGGTGGCTGTATCGACCTCGGTTGATCAGACCGCCGACAACTACCCGCCATCGGAATGGTTCGCTCGAGAGGGCTGGTCGGCGACCGTTCTGCTCGACAGTGAAGAGTCCAAGCTGGGGTCGGCATTTGGATTGACGTCGTTCCCGTACTGGGTTGCCGTTGACGGTGATGGTCTGGTGGTCGCCCGGGCGAGCGGCGTGCTTGGTGACGCTGAATTGGAAGCACTGGTGGCTCAGCTAAGCCCTGCCTAGTCAGCCCGTCAGGTCAAGTGGTCAGGTCAAATGTTGGGCCTGCCGATCGGACACCGTTGAGCTGAACCTCGATGGAGTGGGCCCCCGGATAGTGGGTTCGTGTGGTCTGTTGGTTCAACGAGATCGTCTTCTTTACGAGCGACGTTTCGCCGGGTTGCAAGTGAAGTTCGCGCCCCTTAAAGACCTTCGGCGATGTGGTGCCATCGGCCTTTACGAAGTGCACAATAAGATCGGCAAGGGCGCCAGCGGGTTTGTCTGACGAGCTGTTTGAGGGATGGTGAAGCTCAACTCGAATCTGAATCTTGTCGCCGATAGCCACGGTGGTTGGTTCGACGACGACCGCCCCAATGACGACGGGAGACTCAGGGCCGAAACCCAGCACGTCGAGTGCTCCGAGGTTGCCTTTCTTGATCAGCGTTCTGAGCGCGTGGCGAACCATACGAGTGCGGTTCGTTGCATCCTCGGTGCCCAGTGTTTCGTTGTTCCAACGCTTTGTTACCGCAATGACGATGTCTGGATGGTCCTTGGAGATGTCGTTGAGGTTGTTGGCGACCGATCGACGAACGTACTCCGATGAATCGTTGCGGAGAAGTTCGAGAATGGTGAGCACCTCGGACGGATTTTCAATGAACGCTTTGAGGTTTCCGGCCCAGGGGAGTCGAGGGCGGCACCCCTCGGAGGCCAAACGGCGCACGTGCTCGTTTTCATCAATCGCCCACAGTCGCGCTTGAGCCACCGTCTCTTGTTGGTAGTGCTCAAAGAACGCCCGGATCGAGAACTCGGCAGTGAACCGTTTGGTGAGTTCCTCCTGAAACGCAAGGGAGGTAGCAAGGTCGTCCAGGCCATGTTCGGCCACAAAGTACCCGTGGGGTAGATAACGAAAGCCGTCCATGGCTCCAGCTGTCTTGTCTTCAGAATCCGAAGCCGGGTCGGGATCTGAGGCTCCCCACGACTGGTCCGTGGCGAGCGCTGGACCGAACGAATCTTGCAAGATCGCGAGCGCTTTGGTGCGATCATCGGGCAACGTCTCGGCCAGAGCGTTCGCGATCTGTTTGGCCCGGGGCGTGAGTTCTAGAGCCTCAAAGCCATCGAGTGCGAGGTCGAGAAACGACCGAAGATCGAACGTTGGGTAGACGGCCTGGACATCGGCGCCGATGCGTTCGACCACATCGGTGCCGAACGAGTTCTTGAGTGGTTCGGCCATCGGGCCACTCTAGGGGTTAGCTGGCAGCGGCCTCTTGGCGGTTCTTGTACTCGCTAAACACGATGGCCAACACGACGAACAACACGATGATGCCGAGGCTGACGAATGTGTTGAGGTGAAACCAGAGGCTGAATGTCATCTTCAGGCCAACGAAAATCAAGATGGCCCCAAGACCATGCGAAAGGTAGTGGAACCGTTCTTTCGCATCGGCGAGAAGGAAGTACATGGCGCGCAGGCCCATGATGGCAAAAGCGTTCGAGGCGAATACCAGGTACGGCTCGTTCGATACGGCGAGCACGGCCGGCACCGAGTCGACGGCAAAGATGACGTCGGTGAACTCGATGACAACCAGTGCTGCGAGCAACGGGGTAGCCGCCCGCTTGCCGTCGATCATCTTGGTGAAATTGTGGCCGTCGTATTCTTCGGTGACGGGCATGATCTTTCTGAGGAGTCCGAGTCCGGCGGTGCTGGTGTTTTCGCCTTCATTGTCTTTGTGACGAATCACTTTGAAACCGGTGTAGACGAGGAACACACCGAAGAGCACGAGGACCCCGGTGAACCGACTGATGAGTGCGGTGCCAGCAAGAATGAAGATTGCTCGAAGCACCAGAGCCCCGAAGATGCCCCAGAACAGCACACGGTGTTGGTATTTGAGGGGGATCTTCATCGAGCTGAACAACAACGCCCACACAAAGACGTTGTCGATGCTCAGCGATTTCTCGATGAGGTAGCCGGAGATGTATTCGCCAAAGGCGTCGCCTCCGTAGACCACGGCAACGCCGACCGAGAACGCAAGCCCACAGCCAATCCAGAACAGGGTTTCGTTGAGCGCTTGTTTGGCGGTTGGTTCGTGATCGTCCCGGTGACGGTAGAGATCGATCCCCAAGAGGATCAGGACAAGGACGCCAAGGGTGACCCAGGCCGGAACGGAGACATCAAGGTCGACGAAGTTGTCTCGGGAAGACTCGGTTGCGAACAACATAGATTTCAATCTATCGGCGTCAGGTGCCGTCCAAATGAAAGAAACGATTGTCATTCCTGGCGGTCTTACGAGCGCTCAGAAATCGCCTCGGGAGATTGCCGGGTGACCCTTTCCACGCCAGACTGAACCCGTGGGATGGGCGATGTGCGGGTTATGAAATGAGCGGCATTGATGTTGGCGTCGAAGCGGACGGTGACGTTGCGGACGTAGGCATTCGATTTCGGGTTCTCGGCCCTATCGAGGCCGTTGTGGACGGCACGGTGGTCCCGAGTGGCGGGGCCAAGCAGTTAGCGCTCCTCGGTCGCCTCCTGCTCTCGCCCGGACGAATCGTGTCGGTCGATCAGCTCACTGAAGCGATATGGGACGCCGTGCCTCCGGCGCGCCCTGAAGCCTCAATTCGAAGTTCGGTGTCAAAGTGGCGAACCGCTCTATCGCTTGCGGGTGGTGGCGAACGGAGCATTCTCGTCACGAACTCCCCCGGGTATCGGCTCGACGTTTTGGCCGGCCAAGTCGATGCGCTCCGCTTCGAGCAACACATTCATGAAGCGCGCGATCTTCTACGGCGCGATCCGGATGCAGCCGAAAGCGTTCTTGCGTCTGCGCTTGGTGAATGGCGCGGCGATGCGTATTCGGGTTGTTCTGCCGCGGTCTTCGCCAGCGCTCGAGCTCGCCTTGTCGAGCTGCGGTCTACGGCCCAGGACCTTCGAATAGAAGCCCTCATCGACGCGGGAAACGTCCGGCTCGCTATCGCAGATCTTGAGTTGTTGCTTGCCGCCGATGACATTCGCGAGTCCCGCCATGGATTGGCGATGCGAGCGCTCTACCTTGACGGTCGCCAGGCCGATTCGTTGGCGGTCTACCAGCGGCTTCGCGAACGCCTCATCGAGAACTTCGGTGTCGAGCCGTCGCAGCCAATCGCCGATCTCGAACAACAAATTCTCACCCAGGACTCCTCGCTCACGCCCCGATCCGCTGCTCTCGTGGTGCCAGCCGCGGAGGTGCGGAATCCGGCGTTGCCGACCAAGGCTATCGATCCGCCCCCGCCGGGTCGCGCCGTTGAGGCCGATGTGATTGCGGGAGCGTTCGCTCAGCTCGCTGCGGGTAGCGGTTCGACGATTCTGCTTACCGGAGAACCTGGTATCGGTAAGACCACCCTTGCCCGCTATGCGGCGGCGACGAAGCCGTTTGGCTCCACCGCAGCCTGGGGTCGTTGTATCCATGGCGGCGCCGCGACCGTCCTTGGGCCGTGGTCGCAGGTGCTGCGCGACCTCTGCGAAGGGCATTCCCAAGATCAGATCATGTCGTGGGTCGGTTCGTCGGCCGAGTTGGGACAGCTGTACCCGGCGCTCGCCCGCGACACCGAAGCGCGTCCGAGCGATGATCGGCTTGACCTTTTCGATTCGGTGATGCGGTTCCTTCGACGGCGCTCTGCGGTCAGTCCGCTCGTGCTTCTTTTCGAAGATGTGCACTGGGCCGATTCGGCGACGGTCGAGCTGATTTCCTTTGCGGCACAGGCCTTAGCCGACGACCCCGTGAGTTTTGTGGTGACGTGGCGCGATACCGACCTTGATCTGGCACCGGTGCCAGCGATTCAGGAACTCGGCCGAGTGCCCCGGTGCAGCCGTGTCGAGCTGGCCGGTATCGCTACCGATGTCATCGAAGGTCTTCTCACCGATTCGATGGAAGCCAAGGGCTCGACCCCTGACGCAGACGTCGATGCGGTGGCAGCCGCGATGTACGAGCGAACCGAAGGCAACCCACTTTTTGTCGTGGAGCTCCTCGGACTGATTTCTGAAGACGCAACGCTGGCGTCGGCCGCCGGTGTCAGAGCGATGCCGCCCACTACCGGAATCCAAGATGCCATCCGGCGCCGGGTGGAGTCGGTCGGAACCAATGCCGTCGATGTGCTGTCGGTTCTTGCCGTCGTCGACGAGTTCGCATCGCTCGATCTGATCGAGAAGGTCTGCTCACCAATGGGCACCATCGATCGACGTACCATCGAAGATGTCGTGTCCGGTGCCCATCGGGCTGGCCTTGTGGTCGAAGATCCCGAGGACCCTGGCTCGTTACGGCTTCATCACGCGCTTGTTGTCGACACGCTCGCCGACGACCTCCTGGGTTTCCGGTCGGCCAAAATTCACGCCGATGTCGGCCAGGCTCTTTGGGAAGAGGGCGCCACCTCGGCAGTGTTGGCTCACCACTTCACCGAAGGCGCTACGGCGGGTACCGGTGCGTTGGCTGCCTCCTTCAGTCTGGAAGCGGCCGCAGCTGCTGGGTCGTTGTACGACCTTCCTCGAGCCTACGAACTTCTCGAGCGTGGGTTGGTCGCATTGCGATGCAACAAACCCACCGATCTCGTACTCGAGTGCGACTTGCTGGTTGCCATGAGTCAGATCCACAAACAATCTGGCGACTACCAATTGGTCCATGAGACAGCGTCAGCGGCGTTCGAAGCCGCAAAGGATCTTGGTGATCTCCCTCGCATGGTTGCGGCTGCCACGTCCTATGCCGAGCGATCGGCCGAGGGGGCGGTCTTCGAACGAGTCGAATGGTTGGGCTACTGGCACCCGTCCGAACCAGCGGTCGAAATGCTTGAGTTCTGTATCGGAAAACTCCCAACCGACCATCCATCGCTTGTGAATCTCTTCGCGTTGTTGGGCTCGGCCCGATACGGCGCAGTCGAAGATGTTGAACGGGCCCGACGCGAGCTGATTTCAGCCGTCGAACTGGGTCGCGATATCGGGAGTCCGCACCTGTTGCGGGCCCTTTCGGTGCGCATCGAAGTAGAGGCTTGTTACGGCACACCGGAGACGGTGGATCAGATCGTGCAGGAGATTTTGGCGTACGCGCCAACCCATCGCTCGGTCCATGATTTGGTACAGGCACACCGGGTGCAGGCGATCCTTGCGGCAGATCGTGGATCCGAGGAAGAAATGCTCAATCACGTCGGGATGGCGGTTTCTGAGGCCGACGCGTATGACAACGACCTGGCTCGCCTTCAGGCCATGTGGACCCAGACTGCGTGGACGCTCTATCGAGGTGATTTGCCCAAGGCCGAAGAAGCGATCGTTTCTGGCATGACCACCTTTGCTCGGTTTGGGGTTGCGGCGATCGATGCACTGGGTCTCCAGTACGCCGGGTTGCGTCGCGATCAAGGCCAGCTTGCCGAGGTCGAGGAGCTCCTGCGATTCAAGCTGTCGTCCTATGACGGCCCCGCTTTTCGGGCGCCGCTTGCGATGTCCATTGCGGAACAGGGCCGCTTCGATGAAGCCCGTGACCTGATCGATGCCGAACTCGGGGGCAACTTCGCTTCTCTAGGAGAACCGGCTCTTCAGTATCAGACGCCAGCATGTTGGGCGGTAGCCGTTTTCCTGACAGGCCATCGTGAGGCCGCCGAACTGCTATACCCGGTGTTTGCCGAGCAACCGTCTCGGCTGGTGTCGCTCAATCACGGCATGCTGCATTTCGGGTCGACCCCGTACTTTGCGGGCATGTTGGCGCTCACCTTGGGCGATCTTGCGGGAGCGAACCACCACCTTGATGATGCCGAGAGCTTTGAGCGCTCGATCGGCGCACGCACCGGTTTGCTGCGGGTCCTCGCGGTAAAACGGACCTTGTTGGACCGCATGAATCTGCCAGCCCAAGAGGTCGAGACTGAGGCTTTGGCGTTGGCGTCATCGCTTGGAATGGAATGGGTACTCGAGGCGTACCAGTAGGTCTCGAAGCGGTTGTTCGAGCTGGTTTCATTTCCCAGCAAGGTTGTTGCAACAATTTTGCAACAACGGTCTGCGAGGATATCGACACACACGAGGCGGCGGGTTTCGGTCGATAGGGGCTAGGCGGATAGCCAGCTATCGATTGGGAGGTCTGGGGTTGCGGCGGGTAGCTCCAGACCTCCTCGAGTGTTAACGGTAGCTGCGCTCGGCGGTCATCGAAATGACCTTCTCGATCGTGTTGTGATTGCGAAGCGTGACCACCACGCCGAGGTGTTTCTCGAGGTAGTTGGTGGTGAGCTTGCTCTTCGCGG
Organism: uncultured Acidimicrobiales bacterium; assembly: GCA_937934655.1. Lineage (GTDB taxonomy): Bacteria > Actinomycetota > Acidimicrobiia > Acidimicrobiales > SHLQ01 > CALLQB01. The sequence continues at coordinate 20,339 of CALGZB010000087.1, forward strand.
CGCCGTTGGGCAGCAGCACATGGGCATGGTCGCCGTCGACGGTGAATACGTCGGGCGCCAACGCGTTGCCATCGACATCGACCAGGACTTTCGCCGATGGTGTTTCGGAGAGCAAGGCCAAAAATCGGCTCTTTGGTTCGACGTCGGTGTTGAGATATGGACTGGCAGCCAAGGCCGCCTTGAGTTCGTCGTGGCTTCGAAGAACCACAGGCACATCGTCGTACCCCCACGTATGGGCGATGACGTCTTCGATGGCCGTAGTAAGCGCAGCTCTCTTTGTTTCGTCGGCCACAAACACCACGTTCCCCGACGCGATGTAGGTCGCAACGTCGATGAAGCCGAGGCCTTCCAGCGCGGCACGGAGCTCGGCCATTGGGAGCTTTCGATGGCCGCCGACGTTGATTCCACGCAGGAAGGCGGCATAGGCGGTCGACATGCTGGAAACGTAGCACCGTCGCCTTCTGGCGGCACTAGATTGGCCTTCCGATGACAAAGCACCCGGAACTCGTCCAGCACCTTCTCGATTACGCCGTCCGCACCGGCGACTTCACGCTCAAATCGGGCAAGAAGAGCTCCTGGTTTATCGATGCCAAACAGACCATCTGTCGGGCTGAGGGCATCCTGTTGGTCGCCGACGCCGCGCTCGAAGTAATCCCCGACGACGTCACCGCCATTGGTGGGCTTACCGCAGGCGCCGATCCGGTGGCCTTTGGTATCGCCGCTATTGCCGCGACACGTGGACGCTCGCTCCGGTCCTTCAGCATCCGCAAAGAATCGAAAGGCCATGGTGTGGGTGGCCGCCTCGCTGGCGCCCTCGAACCCGGCGACAAGGTTGTGATCACCGAAGACGCGGTGACCCGCGGAAAGTCGCCGATGGAAGCAGCGGAGGCCATCAGAGAGCTTGGCGCAGAACCGGTGTTGATTCTGCCGGTCGTCGACCGTGGCGGCACCTGCCGGGCCATGGCCGAGGAGGCCGGCATTGCGTTCCACCCGCTCGTCACGGCTCTCGACCTGGGGTTTGAATACGAAGGTGGCTGAGCTCAAAGCCATCACCTTTGATTTCTGGAACACGCTGGTGATTCAAGATATCGAGGCTGGCCGCACGCTTCGGAAATCGATGCTGCTCGAGACGTTGTCGAGCCTCGGATACTCCGTCGAACCGCCACTCGTCGACGCTGCTTTCGAGGTTGTGGCCGAAAGCTTCCACACGGCGTGGAAAGCCGGTGAGCAGTTTGTGTTGCCCGATGGCGTCGCCGTGCTTCGAGAGGTCGTAGGTGCAGACGCTGCGCACGACGCCGAGCTTGGGGCGACCTGGTTCCGGTGCGGCGAGGCTCTCGATCTGCGCTTGGTCGAGGACAACCTCGGCGAAACCTTGGCAGAGATTTCGGCTCGGGGAATAGCGATTGGCATCATCTGCGACGTGGGGCTGATTCCTTCGACGGTGCTGCTCAGCCACTTGGAAAGGCTCGGCATTCAGCAGTTTTTTGACCACTGGTCCTTCAGCGACGACGTCGACAACTACAAACCAGCTCCCGAGATCTTTGCCCACAGTCATGCTGGTCTGGGAGTTTCCGATGCAGCGTCGTCGCTTCATATCGGCGACCTGCGCCGGACCGATGTGGGAGGCGCTCGAAGCTTTGGAGCCGTATCCGCTCGCTACCGCGGTGTTTTTGATGACACGGACAACGATCTGCCCGAAGCCGACCACGTCGTGACAAGTCACGCTGAACTCCTCGACCTGCTGTAGGCCAGAAGTCGATGAGTAACTACCGATTCGCCGGCCACCAGAAGAGTCCGGCGGTGCCAGGACCAGTGTGGGCGGCGACGCTTGGCCCGATGCGGTACCGGAGGGTGCCGACAACGTTGTCGCGAGCTTTGAGATCGGCTTCGAGGATCTCGCTGTAAGGCAGCATGTCGGGGGCAGCCAGACACACGCCCGTACGGACCTCGATGTCGGTGGGTACCTGGTCGAGCATGAGCTGGCTCAGCTCCTCGATGGTCGACCCGTTGCCAGCCACGGTGAAATCGGCGCCTTTGGTGACGTAGACCCCGACCTCGTCAATCTCATCGAGATCAACACGACCCATCTTGCGGACCTGATCGAGTGACTGAAGGATGAACGTCGACGCGATCTCGGGCGAGAGTGCCTCAGCCTTTTGGGCGGCGGTTTCAAGACTTGTGCCGTTTGCGATTGCGGTTGCGGCTTCCCAGAAGCAGGCGGTGACACCAAACGACATCGTTCCAGAGTCGACAAGTCGAACCGGCACAGTGGTTGTTTCGGCGGCGATGCGGGCGCTATTGAATGTGCCCGAGTGTTGGTCGGCAACGGTGACGCAGAGGATTTCTGTTGCGCCTTTGGCCATAAGAGCCTCGAATGCTTCGCCGAACTCACCAGGGGATGGCTGGGACGTTCCGATGTCGGGTAGCGGATCGCCAACCATTTCGTAAAAGGCGTCGGCATCGAGGTCGACACCCTCGCGAAAGGGCTCCTCGTCGATAGTGACGGTGATAGGCACCACCTCGACCCGGTACTCGTCGACGAGGTCGCGCGGGATCTGGCTGGACGAATCGATGGCAAGACCAATCATGCCAACGAAACCCGCTCGGCGAGGACCGCATTCCCCTGTTCATCTCGGTCGATGGGGCTGGCGAGGAACTTCGAGGCAATGCAGATGCTGCTGACGGCGGCACCGATGGGTAGGGATCCATGGGCCTTGCCGTCCCAGCCGGTCGGCCACCCTTTCTTCCAGGCAAGGTACGAGCTGGCGACCCATACCGTCGATGCCACGGAGTTGGCCACGAAGGCGCGTTCTTTCAGAGGTGGCGCTGCCGCAGTGCCAGCGGCCACGACAACATCGAGCGGGAAGTACATGGGAAAGGTTCCAAGGACTTGACCGATGCTTGCGGCCACGCCTTTGCCCCCTTTGCCACCGGTCCATACCGGGTAGCAGTGGCCGATGACGGCCGAGGTGGCCGCGATGGTCGCTCCAGCGGGTCCGCCAACCAGCCGACCCGCTGAGGAGGCCAACGCGGCTTTGGTGATGTCGGCTACCAGTACCGCGGCACCCCAGCCCTTCCCCAACATGTGGGCAGCGTTGGCTGCGCCGGGGTTTCCTGTGCCGACGTCGCGGAGGTCGATGCTGGCAGGGGTTGACGTCGACGCAGCACGTTCCGCAGTTTTTGCAGCGATGTCGGCGGAGGGCACCGTACCGAGGAGGTAACCGGCAACGGCGGCAACCGGAAACGAGATCGAGTTGGGCACCGTTTTGGCGCAGAACCGGCTTGTAGACATCGTCCACGACGGTAGCGCCGTGGAGTTCCTTGCGTGCTCGGCGTGCCGAGAAGGGCTAGGCGACTTCTTCTTTGCCTCGGTCGGTAAGCCGTCGCCCATCGGTTGGGAACATCTCTTCGTAGTCATCCATCGATGCTTCGATAACTCTCATCGCATGTTCGGTGCCGTAGGTGCCGACGACTTCGATGGAGTTTTCCGTCTCGCCAGTGATGTCCATTTTGTAGGTGGCGAAGTAGTGAATGATTCGGTTGACGACTGCGGTAGGAAGGTTGTTGATGGTGGTGGCGTAGTTGAAGACGGTGTCGCTTTCGAGCAAGGCAACGATCTTGTCGTCGGCTTCGCCATCGTCGAGAAGTTGGATGCCACCGACGACGCGGCACGGAACAACGATCTCCGCGCGGTCAATACGTTGCTGGCTGAGCACACAAATATCGAGTGGATCGTGGTCGCCGATCTCGGCTGCCGGTGTCAGCGCAGCGACCTTGTCGCCGCAGTAGGTGCGAGGGATGAATCCGTACAGGGTGGGAGGCAATGCGGAGCTTCCCTGGGGCCGGTCGACCCGGAGGTAGCCGGTGCGCTTGTCGATTTCGTATTTCACCGTGTCGAATGGAGTGATTTCGATGTAGGCGTCGACGACAGCCGGAGCCTTTTCGCCAATGGGTAGGCCGTGCCAAGGATGAGCGCGGTATCGATCGAAACTATTGGGCATGTTGGCTCCTGCCGAGGGCATTGCTGGACTAGCGGGTCGCCGAAAGAGGTCGGCACCGTAGTTGTCCTTCGGCGAGTTGGGGGGATGGTTAAGCCTTCACCCTATTGGTTCTGGCGGCGATGAGCTTTTAACTTGCCGTCCACCGGAATCGGGTCATTGCGATAACCGCACCAAAGATGCCCCATGCCGCCACAACTGCCCAGTGGCCCCACTCCATCGGCGAGCCTTCGACGAAGGGGTCAAACGCTGGTTGCAATGCTGAGACCAGGTGTTTCACCGGAAAGATGTTGCCGATGACTTCGATGAACTTGGGTGCGTCCTCGGTGACGACAAAGACGTCGCTCACAAAGTACAGCGGGAGGGCGATGGCGTTTGTTACCGCCGGCGCTGCGTCCTCGCTGGGGATAATCGTCGAGAGAGCTAGGCCTAATGCACAGAACGATGCTGCCCCAATAAGCAAGGTGATGATGAGGGTAGGGACCGCGGAGAACTGCAGCGACACGCCAAAGAGAATCCGTCCGATGATGACGATGAGTACCGTCATGAACGTGGCGATGATGGTGGCCATCACGACTTGGCTGGCCACAAAGACCCAAGGGCGCAGCGGTGTTCCCCGGAGGCGTTTGAGCATGCCGCGCTCGCGTCGGGTGGTGGTGGTTATGGCGAGGTTGACCATGGTGGCCGACACGATCGAGAGGCCGAGGATGCCGGGCACGTAGAACGTGGCCAGCTTGGCCCCGTTGTCGAAGGTCTCATTGCCAAAGAGTGAGGTGAACAGCACCAGAAAGATCAATGGCAAAATCACGGTGAAGAATGCGGCTGCCGGATTACGACGGAACCGGAGAAGGTCAAAGGCCGACTGGTTTTTGAGTTGTGAGATGGCACTCATCGACGGCCTCCTCGCGAACGAGAGCCACGTTTCGACCGGCCGGTGGTTCCGGCGGTTGAAGGTTCAGCGGATGCCTCACCGGCGTCGGCGGTGAGTCGCAGGTAGGTGTCTTCGAGCGTTGGTCGAGCGATCTCGAGGTCGGCGAGCGCATCGGTTGCGCCGTTGGCCGGATCAGCAGCCCAGCTCGTGAGTTCATTGACCACGTTGAGGACATCGTTGGTTTCGATAACCATCCGGTCTCCGTCGGCGACCGCACCAAACCGACCTGGCACGGCCGCGGTTTCTGGTGAAGTCGGGATGCTCCACGTGATTCGTGGAATGGCAGCGACCTGCTCGGCCAACTCGTTGGAGGTGCCTTCGGCGACGATCTGGCCGTTGGCGATAACGGCGATCCGGTCGGCGAGGTTTTGGGCCTCGTCCATGTAGTGCGTGGTGAGCAGCACGGTGTTGCCGAGGTCTCGCAGCGCCGAGATCATGTCCCACGACTCGCGACGGGCCGACGGATCGAACCCGGTGGTTGGTTCATCGAGGAACACGAGCTTGGGGTCGCCCACAAGCGCTAAGGCGAGGTCGAGTCGACGTTTCTGACCGCCGGAGAGTTTGGCGGCGCGCTGATCGCGTGCGTCGGCGAGTCCGACGAGTTCGAGTACTTCATCGGGATTTCGCGGGGTCGCAAAGTACGCCGATTGCATTCGGACGGCTTCACGAGCGGTGAGTTCGCCTTCGATCTCGGATTCTTGGAGCACAATGCCGATGTCTTCACGCCAGGAGAGTGGCGCCGTTGCTGGATCCTGCCCGAGCACCCGAACATCGCCGCCTGTTCGTTCGCGAAATCCTTCGAGTATTTCGATGGTCGTGGTCTTGCCAGCACCGTTTGGGCCAAGAAACCCGAATATCTCGCCCTGATGGACGGTGAGATCTAACCCGCGGACTGCATGAACATCGCCGTAGCTCTTTTGGAGCCCTCGCACTTCTATTGCATTCATGGCTCAAACATACGGCTGCGAGGCGAGTTCGTCGTCGTTCACAAGGACGATTCTGCAATTGTCCGTAGGGATGATCAAAACAAAACGAAGATCCTTGTTTTTCGACATCTCGCTCGGGGGGTTTGGTTGGTATCGTGGAGAGTTCCTGCCCCCATCGTCCAGCGGCCTAGGACGCCTGCCTTTCACGCAGGTAACACGGGTTCAAATCCCGTTGGGGGTACAGAGACAGAAATGGCCCGGGGAAACCCGGGCCATTTCCTCGTTTTGTGCGGCTGTTCGTTGAGTAGCGGCTAGTTGACTGTGTACTGGAAGTACCCGGTGCAGGCCAGACGCTGGCTCTGTTTGAAACCGGGGCGACAACCGGTGGCGGCATTCCACGACCCTCGCGACTCAGTAGCGGGGGATTCGCTCTCGTAGCGCGTGTCGTCGACGACTACGTAGTCGATCTCAACATTGCGATCGCCCGCTGGAATGCGGGCATCGTTGATGAAGCGAACGCGCAATTGGTTGATAGCCGTGCCAGCAGGGAGGTCGTAGCTAAACGTCTGGAAGGCGGTGCCAACCGTCCACGTTGCGACGATTTGGTTGTCGAGTTGCAGCGAGATTTGTTCGGTGCCGGTATCGCCCTTGGCCCGAATTTGGATCTCGTCGCCGCCACCGAGGGGCTGCGTCGTAGTTGATTGTTGTGTGGTCCCGGGCGAACCAGCGCCGATGATGGTTCCTTGGGGTACGACGTAGTCAAAGCGTCCGGTACACGCTAGGCGTTGGCTCTGCTTAAAGCCGCGGCGGCATCCATCGTCGGACCGGTACGAGCCGATCGACTCGACCGATGACGCCTCGGACTCGAACCGCTGGCCGTTGAGGTTCACATAGTCGATCTCGACGTTTCGATCGCCGAGTTCATCCTGGCCGTTGTTGACGAAGTGCACCCGTAGCTGGTTGACCGTGATGGAACTCGCTGGGGTGAAGCCAAAGATCTGATAGCTGCGCGCAAGGTTGTAGGACGCCACGGTGGATCCGTTGAGTCGAAGCTCGATCCGTTCGTTTCCGATGTCGCCTTTGGCTCGGATTTCGATGGCGGCTCCGCCGGGCCCCGGGGGAGTTGTGGTGGTTGTGGGGGCAACGGTGGTGGG
>CALGZB010000088.1 GCA_937934655.1 uncultured Acidimicrobiales bacterium
GTCGCTCAGAAACACCGACGAGAAGAACACGTCGACATCGCGGTCATAAATCGTTACCCGTAGGCGCTGATTTCCAATCGATTCAACAACGACCTCGATCTTCGGATCCACTGCCGGGTCGAAGCCATTGCGCCGCGCATAGTCTCGGGCGGTGGCTTCGGCGGTGGCAAAATCGGGCTGGTGGACCACGCCGGCGAGGGCGGCGGCATCGGCAGCACGTTGGATTTGCGCAGCCCGCACGTAGAACGAACCCACGTCGACCGCTAGGCCTACCATCCCGAGCATCGGGAGGAGCAGGAAGGTGACAAACACCAGGGCGTAGCCCTGTTCCTTTGTCGCTTTGGCCAGCGTCCGGCGAGAAGCGATCAGGCGTCGTAGCGAGGAGAGCTTATGCACGGTCAGTTCACCTCCGGCTCAAGTTGCATGACGGTTTCATCTCGGAGGAGCTGCTCTCGGTTGGGCATCACGAGGCCGGTTACGAACTTGTGACGAACCTGTACATACACGCCAATTTCGTCGAAACCGGTCCCAAAACTGTTGCTCCGGGAGCTCGGGCACCAGGCCTCATCGGGTGATCCCGTTTCGCAAGTCAACTGTGTGGCTGGGTCGGCTGCCGTCGTGAAGTCCGACGGAAGCGGATTCGTGAGCAGTGCTCCTTCGTACACGTTGCAGACTCCGGGCTTGCTTGGCCCAGCGATACACGCTGGGTCCATCGATCCGTCGTTGTCGATCGGAGAGAACACCACAATTCGTTCGATCGTGGAGTCGTCAGGGAGTTCGGTAAGGGCTGCCAGCGTGCTCGAAAGAGCGTTGTGATCGGCCAGGCGATACGGGCCGGCGTTGGCTGCCGCACGAGCGCCCAGTTGGCTGGCTGTCGAAACGGCAAGCGTGTTCCGCCAGAACAAGGAGAATTCGACAACGGCGAAGAGGAACAGAATCACGATCGGTACGGCCAGAAGGAACTCGATCATCACTGCACCGCGGTCACCGCGACGCTCCGAGAGCGAACGAATTCGGCCGACCATACGGCTGAGGAGAAGTGCAGTCATCGTGTGGTTGGCTCTATCCGAAAGATCGCCGTCTCATCGATGGTCAGTCCGTCGCCGAAGAGTCCGGTGATGTAGGCATGCCGGACCTCGATGTAGACACCGATCAACGCAGGTGTTGGGTCGCTAAAGGCCGAGTCGCGGTCAGCGCCGCACCAGTCCGGGTCTGGAACACCGTTGCACTCAAACTTGTCGGCGTCGTAAGTTTCCCAGTCGCTCGTGACATAGGAGTTGCAGTGGGTGCCTGGAACCGAGTTCAGGCAGGCCGCTGAAGGACCATTGGCGTTCTGTGGGAGCGATGCATCGAAGATGACAATGCGTTGAATGGCGCCATCGGGCAACGGCTGCGCGGTGCGCTCGATTGCTTGAAGGGTGGTCCAATCCGCCTGCGGGAGATTCGCGGCAATGGCCGCGGCGCGCGCACCATCTTTTACCGCGGCGCTTACTCCCAGATAGTTCCGGAAGAGCATGCCAACCTCAAAGAGGCCAAAGACCAAGAAGAGCAGGATTGGCGTGACAAACGCTGCTTCAACGAGCGCCGCACCCCGGTCGCGCCGAGGATTCCCGGTAGACCGGAAAAACCGTGGTCGCCGGTAAGACGAGCCCGGTGGGCGAAGAGAAGGCTGTGAAAGGGGCACGATAAGTCAAGGTCCGCACCGTTCGAATCGAACGGATTGCACCTAGATCTCATCGGCACATTCAGCCGAATCTGGTCATATTTTTTTAAATGCGGGCCATTCGGCCTACATCATCGCAATTCACGAGGATCGCCAGGGTCTGACGCACTCCTCGGAAAGCGAGTTTACTCAGGGATGATGTCGACGAGACGACGACCGCGTCGACGTCCGAACTTTACCCGTCCATCGACCTTTGCGAAGAGCGAGTCATCGCCGCCACGGCCGACGTTTTCACCTGGGTGGAACTTGGTTCCACGCTGGCGAATGATGATCGAACCGGCTGACGCCAGTGTGCCGTCGTAGACCTTGACACCAAGACGCTGAGCGTTGGAATCGCGACCGTTGCGTGTTGAGCCGCCGCCTTTAGTCTTTGACATGATTCAGCCCTTTTTGATCGCGGTGATTTCGATGGTTGCCAGCTTTTGGCGATGGCCCCAACGTTTACGGTTGTTCGACTTGTTTTTGTAGACGAACCCGTCAATCTTTGGGCCAGTCGCGTCAGCGACAACCTTCGCCGTAACAGAAGCTTTGGCGAGTTCGGACTTGGTGGAGAGCACGTTGGCACCGTCAACAACAAGAACTGCAGCGAGATCGACGACATCGTCGACCTTGCCGAGGCGTTCTACGTTGAGCTGCTGGCCCTCTTCAACCCGGTATTGCTTGCCACCGGTGGCGATTACTGCGTACATCGTCTTCCCACGCTAGCTGACCGTGACGCGAACCAAACACTCGGGGCGCTTTTCGCAGCAAAAGACTTCTGTCACGCTGCTAGAAACCGTTTGGTGGTGGTTTCCTCGTTGTGGCTGGGTTCGGCTTCTTTGTCGTGGTGGGAGCAACCGTCGTCGTCGTAGTCGTCACCGGCGGCTGGGTCGTTGTGGTGGTCGTCGTTGTCGGCGGGGTGGTTGTAGTCGTCGGTGGTGGCGTCGTCGTCGTTGTTGTGGTCGCTGGACTTGGCCGGCCATTGGTGGGCGGTACCAGGCGAATCGGCGGTCCAGGAAGATTGACGCTTACACCAAACGGATTTTCAACCGACGTGCTGTACGCATCGACGTACGGGACGCTATTGACATTGCTCACGCCGAAGCCATCGTTCCAGCAGTTACTCCAGTTACTGGAGACGAAGGTGTAAGCATCCATCCCGCAGTAAGACGAGTCGGTCCTGCCGTCTGCCCCGATGTAATCGAGGTTGTTGCGAATGTCGAAGACGAGGAGGTCACCCTCGGAATCTCGATACTCGATGGAGTGTTGCGGCATCCAGGTGTCGTGAGTTACCCAGTAGCTCTCATCTTTCACCGTTGCGGTGATGGTTCCGGTGTAGTTGAGGACGTACCCGTCATCCCACACTTCAGGGTTATTGCCGTCATCCGCATGGGCAACGTAGGCGTGCTGACCCTTTCGATCGATGGTGATCGACGGCGTCAAGGAGTTTCCGTTTGTAATGGTCGTACCGGCTGTCGAGCCGTTGCCAAGCAAGAAGACATCCCACCGGAAGGTCAAAGGATCATTCTCCGGATCCGACGCCGTTGCGGTAACGGTGAACGGGTTGCGAGCCTGAGAAGTCGTGTACTTAGGGACCTCGATGGTCGGCGGATCGTTCGGTCGCGGTCCAGGCGACAACCGAATTTTTGCGGTGGGCTGGAAGCCCTCCCACGAGTCGATGTGATTGCCGGTGATGTTGACGACCTCAACGTCGACCCAGTCAACGGCAAAGCCCACCTGCGGCGTATAACAGTTGCGGTTGTAGCCCGTCATTACGCAGTCTTGTGTAATTGACGAACCGTCAGGTTGGGTGAGTTTGAGGGTCACCGTGAGATCCAGGGATACCCACTCACCAAACTCGTTGGCGAGGCTGACAACAACGGTTGGTGTCCAGTTTTGGCGACTGTTCCAGTACGACTGATCGACTCCCTGAGGAGTGATATGTCCGCTCGAAACCGTAATGATGGCAAAGTCGGTTTCTACCCAACCGTTCCCATCTGCTGCTTCGATCTCGAGACGATGGAAACCAGGCGTCTTCCATGCAACATCAACGGTCTCGGCGTTTCTGCCACTGCGATACTCGGTGGTTCCGCCGAATCCGCTCCAGTTGATAGTGATCGGGTCACCGTCAGGGTCAGATGCCGAACCAACCTGCGTTCGGGTGATATTCGGCTTCACGACGCCGTCAGGACCAGCGTCGACTGTTGGGGGCGACCCTGGGAACGTCACCGGTGGTGAGGTCGAACTCGTTGTGGGAATCGGCGGCGGAGCGACAGTAGCGACACCCGTTGGGCCTTGGGCCCACGGCGTAGTCGTCGGAACCGATGGCGGTGCTTGACCACCAATCTCAGCGGCTGTTTCGACCGTCTCGCCCTCGATCGACTCGTCCAGGGTGCCGATGGCGGCGACGAGGCCAATAACAAAGATGCCTAGCAGCAAGATGTATTCGATGAGCACGGCACCGCGATCAGCCCCGCGAAGGGCTGATCGGGACCGATTGGAGATCGCAGTAAGTGCTCGCACACCGTCGTCATCGGCACTTTGGATGGTTTTCTATAGAGGCACGATGGCCTATTTTCAGTAGTTCAGCAGCTTCTGATCGAGCACAAAACCGCCGCCTTCGCAGTCCTCACAGAGGTGCGACATGGACTCGATGAGGCCTTCACCGATGCGTTTGCGAGTCATTTCGACCAGCCCTAGCTCGGAGATGTCGTACACCTGAGTTCGGGTCTTATCGCGAGCAAGAGCGTCGCGGAATACCCGGGTGACGTCCTCACGGTGCGACTTCTTCTCCATGTCGACGTAGTCGATCACGATGATGCCGCCGATATCGCGAAGCCGCAGTTGGCGGGCGATCTCTTCGGCAGCCTCAAGGTTGTTGCGATACACCGTCTCTTCAAGCGAAGACTTACCGACGTTTTTGCCGGTGTTCACATCGATAACGGTGAGCGCTTCGGTTCCCTCGATGATGAGCGAGCCGCCTGACTTGAGCCAGACCTTCTTATCGACGGCCTTGCGGAGCTGTTCGCTGATGTGGTGTTTCTCGAACAGGCTGAGCTTTTCGGTCTCGGTGTCGTAGAACTGCACCCGGTCGGCGAGCGCCGGCGTGATGCTTGCGACGTAGTCGCGGACCTGTTCGAAAAGTTCGCGGTCGTCGATGATGACGCCGCGGTAGTCGTTGCTGAACTCTTCACGAATAAGGCGAAGCGACAGATCGGGTTCGCGGTAGAGCAGCGTTGGGCCCTTCGACTTCTTGGCGAGAGCCTCGATGTCGATCCATTGCTGCGCCAGCCGGGCGACATCGTTTTCGATCTCTTCGGCAGTGACGTTCTCGGCCGCGGTGCGGACGATGAGTCCATGGCCCTTCGGCCGAACTTTGTCGAGAATCGTGCGGAGACGTTTGCGTTCCTTGTCGGGAAGTCGCTTGGAGATGCCGTAGGTGTCGCTGTTTGGCACCAGCACGACGAATCGGCCGGGAAGCGACACTTCCTGGGTAAGTCGTGCGCCCTTGTGAGCGATGGGGTTCTTGGTGACCTGGCAGATGATGGTCTGCTTGGCCTTAAGCATCTGCTCGATCCGAGGACCGCCGCCGCGCGACTTCTTGTCGGCGTCGGGATGCTGCACATCGCCGCGGTAAAGCACCGCGTTTTTTGGCGTGCTGATATCGACGAACGCAGCTTCCATACCGGGAAGCACGTTCTGGACTCGTCCGAGATAGATGTTGCCGTGGATCTGTGCAACGTCATCGGATGGGCGCGAGACCGAGTGTTCGATAAGCGCTCGACCTTCGAGCACGGCGATCTGGGTGGCATCCTCGTGACGGCTTACGCACATCATGTAGCGGCCAACCGGCTTGCCGTTGCGCTCGCGGCCTTTGCGGGCTTCAAGCTGCTCTTCGTCGAGCTCGACGCTCGGGCCGGTGCGTGCGGTTACTGGGTCGTTTCCGCCACCACCGCCGGCTCCGCTGCGGCGGCGACCGCCACGACGTCGACGGCGCTTGTTGCCTTCGCCGTCGCCTGAACCCTGGTTCTGGTTGTTTCGATTGTTATCGCGGCCGTCACTGTTTCGACCATCGCTGTTTCGACCATCGCTGTTTCCACGACCGCGGTTGTTGCCGCCGTTTCCGGACTGCTCGCCAGCTTCAGAATTGCCAGAGTTGCGAGAATTCCCGTCGCCCTGGTTTTGACTACTCCCGCCCTGGTTGTTGCGGCCAGACTGGTTTTTTGGGCCACCGCGTCGGCTACGACTGCGACCGGACTTCTTTTCGTCACCACCATTGGTCGGCTGTCCAGACGATCCGCCAGAATTTGCGCCGCCATCAGCAACAGCCGGAGCTGGCCGAGAGTCGCCGATCTTTGGCTTCGAGGCACTAGCAGACGATCCAGACTGTGCAGCCTGAACTCCGCCTTGGCCGTCTCCGCCGCCGGAGCGACCACGGCCGCGCGAGCCACGGCGCCGTTTTGCGCCTGAGGATGCTTCGCCGTTGGACCCGGAATCGTTAGATACAGGTCCTCCGCTGGAGCGTGATTGGTTGGTTTGTGACGCTGGCGGCTGTGAGCCTGCCGAGTCGCCACCGACCGGTTGGTCGGTCATGTCGTTCCCTTCTCATACCGCGCACACCTCAGTGGTCGCGGTAGTGGCCAAACCGGCATCGAGGGGTTCTCGAGCGGGTTCGCCGTCGTTGTTTGAAATCCATTGGTGGGTTCGAAGAACCCGTGCCGTCTCTTTGGACGGCAAGTCGATCGCTGCAAGGAATTCGGCAGGCCGGAGAGCTCGGGGTTGAGTGCCGAGTTCGGCGACAAGCCGGGGTCCGTCGACGAGATGAAGGTCCAAAATCTGGGGCCTAATGTCGTCGGTCATCTTTTTACCTTTGCGTTCCCTGTCGAGGAGCAGACTATCTGCTGCGAGCGCGGTATCCACGATGGTCTGCAATGCCGGGGCATCGAGGGTGGTCGTGAACTCCCAGCTGCAACTGGTTACCGCCTGCTGAAGCGACAGTTCCTTTCTATCGATTTCGGCAAGGGCGAGGATGGAGATGCCATCCGGGCTTGTCTCATCGATACGTGAACGGGTTTCGTCGAGCTCGAGAATTCGAGCATCAGGCATGGTGCCTGCAAGAACCTCTGCTTCGGCGGCGGAAGCCGCCAACTGCACATCGGGATTAATATCGATGTCGAGGTATTCGCCGTTCGATTCGAATCCTGTCGGCAGTGCAAGCCCAAAGTGGAGCTTTGGCCGTGGATTGAATCCTTCGCTGTACGCCACCGGTAGATCGATGCGGCGGAGCGTCCGTTCCCAGACGCGAGCCATATCGCGGTGGCTGGTAAACCGAATTTTGCCGTGTTTGGCGTATCGCAGACGAATCCGCGAGGGGTTTGGTCGGGTCACAGAACTACTACGAACCTGTGCCGACCGGGGTGCGAGTGGGCAGCAAGGTGACGGGCACCGCTCCCCCACTTGCAAGGTCTTGGCCAGTGCCTTGGCTGCCGCCTGCGGGAGGCGTTGCCGAAGCGACGACATGCTCGATGCCATAACCGGTGCAGGCACCGCAGTCATAACACGGCGTCCAACGGCAGTCTTCGAGGCCAACTTCGTCGAGTGCATCGCGCCAGTCCTGCCAGAGGAAGTCCTTATGGAGACCAGCCGACAGGTGATCCCACGGGAGGACCTCGTCTTCGTGGCGATGGCGGTAGGCGTAGTACTCGATGGAGAGGCCCGCTCGTTCCATGGCATCGACCCAAAGGTCGCGGTTGAAGAACTCTGACCATTCTTGGAAGATGCCGCCGTTGCGCCAGACGTCTTCGATCACTGCGCCGAGTCGACGGTCGCCACGGCTCAGCATGCCTTCGACAAGCGTGGCCTTCGGATCATGCCACTTGAACTGCACGCCGCTGGTTTTGCGAAGGTCGTCGCGAAGCAGGTTGACCTTGCGCTGGAGTTCGACTTCGGTGTTTTGGCCGAACCACTGGAACGGGGTGAAGGGTTTCGGCACGAAACCGCCAACCGACACGGTGACCGAGGCTGACTTGTTGTATTTTTTGCCGATTTCAACGCAGTTGCGTGCCAGCTCGGCGATGCCGAGGGTGTCGACATCGGTTTCGGTGGGCAGACCGGTAAGGAAATAGAGCTTTACCCGTCGCCACCCCTGCGAATACGCCGACTCAACCGCTCCGTAGAGGTCCTCTTCGCGGATGAGTTTGTTGATGACTTGGCGCATGCGCCAGGTGCCAGCCTCTGGCGCAAACGTGAGACCGGTTCGACGAGCGTTTTGAATCTGTGCGGAGAGCCCGACGGTGAAGGCATCGACTCGAAGACTTGGCAGGGCAACCGACACGCGCCCGTCGTTGTAATCGGAATCCATGGCGTCTTCGACAACCGTTTGGATGCCGCTGAAGTCGGCGGTACTCAGCGAGGTGAGCGACACCTCGTCGTAGCCAGTGCGACGAAGTCCGTCTTGAATCATCGACTTCACTTGCTCGGCCGGACGCTCGCGTACGGGGCGAGTGATCATGCCGGCCTGGCAGAAGCGACAACCACGGGTACAACCACGGAAAACTTCGACGTTGAGCCGGTCGTGCACAACCTCGGTTAAAGGCACGAGCTGGTTCTTCGGATATGGCCATTCAGCCAGGTCAGCGAGGGTTGCCTTCTCCACTTCTTCAGGAACATCGCTGTACTTGGGAACGATCGCGTTGATGGGCCGCATAGTGCCACCGTCGGCCGGTTCGGCATCGTAGGTGACTTCGTACATCGAGGGCACGTATACACCGGTGACGTTGCTCAACTCGCGGAGCACACCCTCGCGGGAGCCTTCGACGCGGCCGCTGGCTTTCCACTCGCGGATGACATCGGTGATTTCACCAACCACTTCTTCGCCATCGCCAAGTACAAAGAAATCGACGAAGTCCGACAGCGGTTCGGGGTTGTAGGTGCAGTGGCCGCCGGCGGTGACAAACGGATGATGGGCTTGGCGATCGGCCGCCCGCACCGGCACGCCCGCAAGGTCGACGCAGTTCAGAAGGTTGGTATAGGTAAGTTCGGCCGACAGGTTGAAGGCAAGAAGATCGAACTCGCCGGCAGGCATGTGCTGATCGACCGAGAACAGCGGAATGCCGTTTTCGCGCATAAGCGCCTCGAGGTCGGCCCACGGTGCATAGGACCGCTCGGCAACGGCATCGTCGCGCTCGTTGATGATCTCGTAAAGGATCTGAAGGCCCTGGTTAGGAAGGCCGATCTCGTAGGTATCCGGGTACGTGAAAAGCCACGACACCTTGTGCGGTGCGTGATCGGGTTGCTGCATGCCTTCTTCGCAACCGATGTATCGAGCCGGCTTTTCTACCAGCGGAAGGATGTCTTCGATCTGGTTCCAGAGGGATTTCATGATGTGGTCATCGTAGTTGGTCGCAGTGACGGACTTGGTGCCGGTCTGAGGTTCGTTGGTGCCCTCAAACGCCGAAGGACCCGTTCGTCGTGCTGTCGGCTGACCTCCGCAGCAGGCCTGCGGCCTGTGCCCTAGTGGAGGCTCGCTCTGCTCGCTGGAACGGCTGCTTCGCAAATCGCCGCCACCCCGCCACCCGGATCCTTCGGCTTGGGTCCACCACTCCCCCAGTTTCGAGCACCAAGCCGGCCACACCTGGCACCAAAACCCCCTTTTGGTGCCACCCAGGTGGAAAAACCCGCATTTGGTGCCAGGAACCAAACACCCGTTTCGGTGCCTGGCACTCGCCCTGGGCACTCGCCCCGGTTGGGGACGGCCCGAGGACTAGGCCTTCGGCCTAGTCGAAGCGGTGGATGTGCACGCTTAGTACTAGGCCGATGGCGGCGAAGCTGGTTATGACGCTTGAGCCTCCGTAGCTGACGAAGGGCAGGGGGATTCCGGTTACCGGCATGATCCCGAGGTTCATGCCGACACTTTCGAAGAGCTGGAAGAGCAGCATGGCTAAGACCCCCACGCACAACATGGTGCCGGTGAGATCAAACGAGAGAGCGGCTATCCGCCATATTCGGAAAATCAGGGCGGCGTAGAGCACAAGGAGTGTTGCGCTCCCGGCGAAACCGAGTTCCTCACCGGCGACGGTGAAGATGAAGTCGGTTTGTTGTTCTGGCACCAGGTTGCTGCGGGTTTGGGTGCCTTCAAAGAGTCCTTGACCCCAAAGACCGCCGTTGCCGATTGCAATCTGGGCTTGATCGACGTTGTAGCGGGCCGTCCGGGCCTCGGGAGTCTCCGGGTTTTCGTCGACAAAGGAGGTCAGACGGGCAATCTGGTACGCCTTGAGTTGGTTACTGCCGAATGCCGCGCCACCCAGCAACGTCAGCAGAATGAGCGCCACCACCACCTGGTGGGGTTTGATACCGGCCACCAGAACCATCGCCGCCATGATGGCCAAGTACACCAGAATCGTGCCGAGGTCGGGCTGCAAGTAGATGAGTGCCATCGGCAAGCCCACGAGACCCGTTGCTATACCGAGGTCGCGGAACGAAACCGATTCGTACCGTGAGGCAAAGAAGGTCGCCATCGTGACGATAATGACGACCTTGCCCAACTCTGAGGGCTGTACTTGAAACCCAGCGACTTGGAACCAAGCCTTCGCTCCGTTGACCCGGCGGCCTATGAGCAAAACGGCGACCAGAAGGGTAAGGATCGTTCCGTAACCGAGAGGCACAAGCGACCGGAGTTTGCGGTAATCGATGGCGGCAACAACCGCCATCACCACGGTTCCGAGTGCCACAAACATGAGCTGGCGGGTGAGGAAACCGGTAGCGGCCGGTTGCTCGACGGTGGCAGGGCCACGCGTGGCCGAGAACACCAGAAGCGCTCCGAAGAGTGCAATCGCGATGACGACAGCCACGAGTCCGTAATCGACGTGATGCCACCAAACCGGTTTGTCACGAGCAACTCGTCGGGAGACGCCAAGGGTGGTCATGAATCGGTCCCGTCAGACTCTTCGGCATCTTCGCGTGTTGCCGGATCTCCGGAATCGGCGACCGCGTCAGGATTCGTGGTCGGCGAGCCCTGACCGCCCGGCCCGATTTCGGCTTCTTCGATGGCGTCGTCGAGTTCTTCCAGGTCGATCTGCCCGTCGGTAGTGACGCCTTCAAGTCCGGCGAAGGAGTTCTCGGCGAAGAATGCGGCCCGTACTTCATCGGCGGTGCGCGCCTCGCCAACCTCGCCCTTGGCGATCGCATAGAACAGCTTCGCGATGAGTGGCGCCGCCGACCGGCTACCGAAGCCGGCCTCTTCGAGAATCGCGACGCCGACACGTGAGGGAACCCGTCGGGTTTGGTCGGGCCGAAGGTTCTCCCGGGTGTCGACCGGGCCATACCCGGCGAAGAGCGCGTTATCGGCTTGGTTGTCACGCTCGGACGTTCCGGTCTTGCCGGCTACCGGCCACTCGCTGTGCGGGAACTCGATATCGGCGAACGCCTGGAAGGCCGTGCCGCCATTTTGGAGTCGTGCTCCGTTCGAGAGAAAAACGTCTTCCTTCGTGGGCACCGCTAAGAGCCCATCGAGGATTCGGCTCGCGACCTCTTCGGGAATTTCGAACTCATAGGCAATTCTCGGCTCGAACTTCAAGATGATCTCGCCCTCGCCACTTTCGGTAGTCAATCCCGAGGTGCGCACCGAGGCGACAATGTTCGGGTTGAACATGGTGCCGCCATTGGCGAGCGCCGCATAGGCATTTGCCAGCTGAAGCGGCGTGACGGTGAGGTCGTTCTGGCCGATCGCCAGCGTGATGTTGTCGCCCGAGCGCCAGTCGGGGTTGGGGAAGATTTCGGGTTGTGCGTTATGCCGCTCGAGGCGCCGTTCGGCGGTGGGCACATAACCCCGCCCCTCGGTTGGGAGCGCCACGCCGGTGGCGGTGCCAAAGCCGAAGCGCTCTGACACCTCTTGGATTGCGTTATCGTCTTCGTCGCTTTCGTTGATCCAGAACCCTTCGCCCAATTGGTAGTAATAGTCATCGCTCGAGGCCGTAAGGGAGGTCTCGAGATTGATTCCGACATACTCAGAACCGGCGTTCTTAAACAAACAACCTGCGGACTGTTGCCCCTCGACCCCTTCGTCGTCGGTCGCCTTGATCTGACAACTCTGGGCGGTATAGAGCCCGTCGTGGTCGATGAACTGGTCCATCTCGGGGATGTAGGGCTCGGAACCGAACAGGTCGTATTCGTACGCAGCGATCGCCACAAAGGGCTTAAACGTCGAGCCCGGGGCGTACTGGCCGGTGATGGCCCGATTCACGAACGGGTTGTTGAGCGCTAGGAGCTCTTCGTACCGATCTTGGGGAATACCACCAACAAATTCCGAGATGTCGAAGGTCGGGTTACTGGCCATCGCCCGGAGCTGGCCAGTACGGGGATCCATGATGACGGCCGCGCCACCGGTGGCGGTGAATGGCGGATCGGCCGGGTCGTCGGGTTCTTGCAGCTGTGCATTGGCCAACGCTGCCGCGAGTTCGTCTTCGGTACGGGCCTGAAGGTCGATATCGATGGTCAACCAGATGTCGTTCCCAGGCTCGGGGAACTGACGTTCATCTTCGAACTCTCGGACCACTCGACCACGGGCGTCGACCTCGAACTTGCGCTGGCCTGGGACCCCTCGCAGCTCGGATTCGAAGAGTCGTTCGATGCCTTCCTTACCGATCTCGTCGCGCTTGAGATAGGGCTTTGCGCTGAGATCTTCGACGTAGTCGGGGTCGTCGATTGCCGCGGGTTTGATGTCTTCCCACTCGCTACTAATACGGCCAACCCAGCCGAGGATATGGGCGCCGTATTTTCCGTAGGGGTAGTAACGAACCGATCGTTCGCTCACCGTTACTCCAGGGAAAAGATCCGCCCGCTCCCCCACCAGCACAAGGAGATCTTCGCTGACGTCCCAGGCAACCGGGACCTTCTCGAGGTTGGTGTAGTTGAGGTCGTCCTTGGCGTTGATGAGGTCGGAGACCTTGATCAGTTCGCTGCGACCACTCCGATTGATTTCGACCGCGAGCCGAAGGAACATCTCGCGTTGAAACTCGAGGCGCTCATTCTCTTCGGTGTCCGAGTCGTCTCGTGGCGAGTTTGCGTTCAACTCATCGCGGTCGATTTCGACCACATTGGTGAGGCGATTCTCAACGAGGACCTTGCCGTTTTTATCGAGGATCCGGCCCCGAGGGCCCTGCTCGCGAACTACTCGAATGATCTGAGACTGTGCTTGAGCCTGAGCCTCTTCAGCGGCAACGACCTGGACGAACCAGAGACGGATGAACAGCGCGATAAATAGCGACGCGCAAATAATGGCGATGATGCGAAGGCGATAACTCGTGAGCTCTTGCGACATATCCGACTGGCCTTAGGTTGCTGCCCGCAACTCGTGTGGGCGGCCGTAGCTCCACCGCACGACCGCCATTATTGCAGGTGCAAACAGGGCATTGAATAGCGCGACGCCAACAATCAGCTTGACCAGGCTGTTGGTCACCAGGTCCTGGCCAATAAGTGTCGAGACGATAAAGAGCATCACCACACCGATTCCACTGGCTACCGCGCACGAACCCGAGGCGAACCACCAGGTCGGCCGAAACGCCACTTCGCCCGCCAAGCCGGCACCGTAAGCCACCAAACAGAAGGTAAGCGCAGCGAGACCAGTGGGTGTGTCGAGCAAAACGTCGTAGGCGAGTCCCATCCAGAACGCGGCAAAGGCTCCTCGCTGTGGGCCAGCGACAAACCCCGCGATAACCGCTACGGCAAGCACCAGCTCAGGCGCCACGCCTCCAACTCGGAGGTCGGCGAAGAAGGTGGTCTGGATCATGAGAGCGACGATCGTCACCAACGTCATCCGGAGCCCTACGGCGATCGACGACATGGCCTACTCCGCCGCTTCGTAAAGGACCACGCTGACGAACCCGATGTCGGTGGGGTTGGCGTTGAGTGCAACCTTGAGTTCGAGCCCGCGGTCTTGGTCGATGACGTCGCTCACGATTCCGATGGCCAAACCTGGTGGGAACCGGCTCGTTCGCCCTCCACTGGTAATTACCAAGTCCCCAACCGAGACGCCATCGGAAATGCCCTGGTCAACGGTGATCTGTCGTGGTGAACCGGCACCATCGCCATGGGCGAGGCCCACTTCGCCATCGGCGGTGACTCGAATACCGACGGTGAAATCGGGGTCGGTGACTAGCTGAACTGTCGACCGGTTTCGGCCGGCCTCGAGTACCCGACCGACGAGTCCGGCACCGGTTACCACGGGCATGCCGTCGCGAACCCCGTCGAGTTTGCCCTTGTTGATCTCAACCGATTGACCCGAGAAGTTTCCGAGCGGGCCTGAAACGACCTCGGCAAGCTCCAACGGGATGTCGCCGATCTCCACCAGCCCCGCTGCTTTCTTGAGGCGTTCGAGCTCGTCGTCATCAACCTGATTTTGGAACGCTTCGCCCTCGAGTGCAGCGATCTGAAGTCGGAGCTCGGCATTCTCGGCTTCGAGATCGCCGTAGTTAAACAGCCCTTCAAGACCGTTGCCGAACGGTTCCGCCACGGCGTTGCCGGCCGACCTCACTGGCGCAAACGCGCTTCGGACGCCATTTTGTGCGGTCTCAAGCGGGCCAAAGCCGCGAAAGTCGAGGGTAAGAAGCGTCAGTGCCGTGAGGACCAACAGACCAATGGTGTACCAAGAACGGCCACGGTGCGTGGGCGCTGCCATCGTCGTCTACCGGAGTGCCCGGCTACCCCATGCTCGACGAGAACAGAATGCCCTTGAGGGCTTCGAACTCTTCGAGGGATTGGCCGGAACCGAGGGCCACGGAGTACAGCGGATCGGGAGCGATGTAGATCGGCATGCCAGTTTCGTCTTGCAGACGGGCATCGAGACCGTTGAGAAGCGCCCCGCCACCGGCGAGGGTGATGCCCTGTTCCATGATGTCGGCGGCGAGCTCTGGTGGAGTCTTATCAAGCGTGAGCTTTACGGCATCGCAGATCGCCGAAACCGGCTCCTCGATGGCCTCTCGGATCTCGGTGGTGTTGATAATGATGGTCTTCGGCAGACCCGACACAAGGTCGCGGCCACGGATTTCGGCTTGCATTTCCTGGCGGAGAGGCCATGCCGAACCCAGCGCAATTTTGATCTCTTCAGCGGTGCGCTCGCCGAGCGCCACGCTGTATTCCTTCTTGATGTATTGAATGATCGAGTCGTCAAGGTCATCGCCGCCGGTGCGAACCGACTGACTGGCCACAACGCCGCCGAGCGAAATAACCGCCACCTCGGTGGTGCCTCCGCCGATGTCGACGATCATGTTGCCCGTTGGTTCTTGCACGGGAAGCCCGGCGCCGATTGCGGCAGCCATTGGCTCTTCGATGATGTAGGCGGGCTTGCGGGCCCCAGCGAATTCAGCCGCTTCCTGCACTGCTCGTCGTTCGACGCCGGTGATGCCCGACGGGACGCAGATAACCATCCGCGGCTTTGCCCACTTGCGGTGGTGCACCTTCTGAATGAAGTAGCGGAGCATCTTTTCGCAAATGTCGAAGTCGGCGATGACGCCGTCCTTGAGCGGACGGATGGCCTGGATGTGACTCGGTGTGCGGCCGATCATGCGTTTTGCTTCGGCGCCCACTGCGAGTGGGCGGCCGTCGACAACATTGACGGCGACAACCGATGGCTCGTCGAGGACGATTCCTTCGCCACGGAGGTACACGAGCGTGTTCGCAGTACCGAGATCGACCGCCATGTCGCGGCCCATCACCATGCCTATCGAGTTGAGCATTCCTACCATGTTGATGAACTCAGTTGTGTACGGCCCATATTGTTCGGCGCTGCCTTTAGATCAGACGGAACGCTGTAATCCAGCGTTTCAAGCGGCCTGCGACAAAAGGGTCACAAACCAAAACCATGGAGGAGCCGGAAGGCCCCTACTCCATGGCAGATCTTAGGGCAGCCTCGTAACCTAACGGCAACGAGACGGCGGTATTGCGTTAAAACCGCAGGTCAGGGCATTTTAACACTAGCAACATCAGCAACATGGCGCGCAAAGGCAACTTTGCGCCCTTTAGGGTCATGTCAAACCGGGGAAAAAGATGCCGATCTCGCGCGCCGCGGATTCGTTGCTATCTGAGCCGTGAATGAGGTTCTCGGTCATCTCGATGCCAAAGTCACCGCGCACGGTTCCTGGAGCCGAATCGGCGGGGTTTGTGGCGCCCATCATCGACCGAACCAACGCAAAGGTTTCGTCAGTTGGTCCCTCGATAACCATCGCCACAACCGGACCTCGGCTCATGAATGCCTTGAGGTCGGGGTAGAACGGACGCTCGACGTGCTCTTCGTAGTGCTGATCGAGGGTCTCGCTGCTGAGCGTGCGCAATTCCATTGCCGCAATCGTGAACCCACGTTGCTCGAGACGGGTGACGACCTGGCCGACGAGACCACGCTCGACGGTGTCAGGCTTACAAAGGACAAGGGTACGACTACTCATAAGCGGTTTAGGCTAGCGGGAAACCCACCGAGATCGGTGGATTCCCGCCCCTTGACTGCCCCAGATCCCAAGTGTCCCTCTATTGGAACGAGAAGACCTCGAGTTCGGCCAGTGACAGCGCCCGGGTTCCCCCGGTTCCGTCGAAGAAGACCCTTACGAAACGGCCGTTGGTGTTCGCAACGAGCTCGCGGCTCGGATTGATCGTCCCGGCTTGCAAGCCCGACTCCCAGACCGCCGGGTCCGCTTCGAGCTGGCTGAATGTCATTCCCGCCATATTGCTGTCCGAAATGAACACCTTGAAGTTGACCAGGCGAGTCGAACAGCAGTCGAGGCGGTTCCAGAGCTTGACCGACTCGATGTCGTAACTCTGGCCGAGGTCAACCTGCCACCAAGCATTTGCGTCCGGGGACGTATGAGTAATCGAACCGTTCCTCCATATTGCGTTGGTGTTGCCATCGATCGCCCGTTCTGGGACACCGCCGTATGCAAGACTTGACTGCGAAGCCGTGCCCGTGAGCGCAACGTTGGTAAGGACCGGCGGCGTTGTGGTCGTCGTTGTGGTCGGCGGGATCGTTGTGGTAGTCGTCGGGGCTGCCGTCGTCGTTGTGGTGGTCGCCGAAATCAGAACGAGTCGGACTTGGCGGATCCAGGTGTAGTCCTCACGCAGGGAGAACGTGATTGGGTAGTTCGTGTTACCGCCGAGACCCACCTGTAGGTCCGACGTCGCGCCTCTTTCTCGAACCCGATCGGTGACGTAGCCGCGGCTCGTATCCCAGAGAATGGCGCTGCTTTGGCCAACACCCTCGACCCAGAAAGAGTCCGCGCCACCATGCGGAGCGAAGAGATCGACTTCGACCTCATAGAGACCGGCCTGGGCCACCGTGAACGTACAGGTGGCGAAATCGGCGCCATTTGGACCGCCCGTAGAGTTGCCAACGTCGTCCCACGTTCCAATGATGTCCTCGCCGTTACTCAATCGAGCTTTCGAGAAGCCGCCCTTGAGCGTGAAATCGTCGGGGCCGCACACCAGTTTTTCCGCAAGCGGTGTAGTGGTGGTGGGCGGAATCGTGGTCGTCGTGGTGGTTGTGGTCGTTGTAGTCGTCGTGGTCGTGGTTGTTGTTGGAGCGATCGTCGTCGTTGTAGTCGTCGAAGGAGCAATCGTCGTATCGATCGGCACAAAGCCAATAATCGTTGGCATCGAACCAATCTGCGACGCCGTCGTCACAACCTCATCCTCGGTGTTTCCCTGCAACTGGCCAAGCGCGACAAGCGAGCCGCCCACAATGACCGTCAAAAGCAGCGCATACTCAGGCGCCGACGCACCGCGTTCACCAGCGGGGCGCCAAAGCCGCAAAAGAAGCACTCGAAAAAAGGAAGCGAAAGAAGCCATCCCCCGTAACTTCGACACCACTTGCGGTTTTCCACATAGGCCGTACGACTCTACGTAGACCCAACCTTGGCCTACAGCACGAGATCGAGTGAAGTGACGCTCGGCGTATAGGTCTGACCGTTCCAGGTAACGCTGGTGATCGTGAAGGCCACTGGGAAGTCAGCGGATGACAGGTTGCTCCATGTGAAGTTCCGCTGACCGTTGCTATTCAGCGTGCTGGTTGCGGTACCGATGGTCCCGTCCTGAAGGGTGAACTTCACCGAGACTGTCGCACCGCTCATTGGGGTCCCGCCATCTTTCAGCGTGATCTTCGCCCGAGCCCGCGGCCGGCCATTTCGATAGCCGCTGTTGTCAGTAATCGTCGTGTTTGCAACCGGGTCTGGGGCGACCGTTGTAGTCGTGGTCGGAGGAATCGTGGTGGTGGTGGTCGTTGTCGTTGTCGTGGTCGTTGTCGTCGTGGTAGTCGGTTGAGTGGACGCCAGCGTGCCGAACACTTGGACCTCGTTCAGCGAGAGGGCTCGCTGGCCGTTGTTTGTGCCGTCGAATCGAACCAAGACAAAGCGGCCCTGAGTTGGCGCCGAGAACGTCTGCGACGTTCCAACCGCTGTTGTGATGTGGGCGGACTCCCAGACGTCGGGATCCGCTTCAAGCTGGGCGTAACTAAGGCTGCTCTTGTCGGTGTCAGAGATGAACACCTTGAAGTCGACCAGGCGAGATGCGCAGCAGCTCGTCCTATTCCAAAGAACAACGTTGTCGATGTCATAGCTGGCGCCGAGGTCTACCTGCCACCAAGAGTTGGGATCGAATTGGGTGTGGGTGAAGCCGTTCGAGTTGTTGGTGACCCAGTCGTTACCAAGACCGGCGACGTAGGTGCCGTTGTAGTTCGACGATTGCGTCGCCACGCCCTGCGGAGCCACGTTGTCGAGGCCGGCTGGGATGGTTGTGGTGGTTGTCGTC
>CALGZB010000089.1 GCA_937934655.1 uncultured Acidimicrobiales bacterium
GGCGCCTTGGTTCGGATGCGGTAGCCCTCGCTCCGGAAGGTTGCGTTGCGAACCACTACCCGGCTCGCACCCCGACTGTTCTGGAAGCCAATGTTGGCTTCGGTCGTTTCACAACCGCCCCCGAACTCACTACCGGTGGGGTCGTTCAGAAACGCAACCATGATGGCCGAACCGCAGACGTTGCCCGGGGCGACGCCGTGGCTCGACGACGGCAGCTCATGAAACGCTGACGACGAAAGACCCGACGCTGCGTACTGGCCCCAAGATGGCGGCGTGATCGGGTCGTAGCTTCCAGCCAGGACCAACGAAGGCACGTCGCTGAAGATCTGGTCGTTTTCTCCGAGCGGCGCGCTCCCCGAACCAAAAACCTCGCAAATCGAGAACGTGCGATCATCATCGACGGTGCTGTAGAAGGCCGGCCAGATGTCGGGATGCGGGCTATTCGCAACGGCCATATCGGCACGGGTCAGGAAGGAGTAGCGCTCGTTGCACTCGGTGGCCAGATAGCGCTCTTGGACAAAGGCCGAGCGATCGATCTCTTCGGGGTCACCGCCTGGACCGTCGCCGTCAAAGGCACCGAGCGCATTGGCGATCATCGTGTAGTCACCGTCGGCGGTCTCAGCGATCAACCGGGGCAGCCACGCAAGAGCGTCGACCGAATACATGAGCTGAAACACAAACCCGGCAAGCTCGGTGCCGGTAAGCGGGATGAGTTGGCGCCGGTTATCGAAGTCGTAAACGGGCACCATGGCAGGATTGGCATTGAGCTCGGCGATGAGGTCGACGAAGCCATCGGCTACGTCACGGTGATTCTTCCGGCAGCCCTTCTGCTCGTTGCATCCGGCGGCGAGTACCGCAAACGCATGAGCCGCGCTGGGAACCAAACCGTCGGTGTTGAGACCCTGGGGGTAGCTGGAGTCAAGAACTATGGTGCGTGCCGAGTCGGGCAGGTCGCGCACCGATGCCAGCGCAACCGTGGTGCCATAGGAGATGCCGTACAGATTCCACGGTTGGTAGCCGAGCGCCAGTCGAAGATCTTCGAGATCGAGCACCACGTCGTCGGTCGCAAACTTCGAGACGTCGATTCCTTCGGTAACGAGCCTTTCGCCGCATTCGGCCATGGCATCGATAAGGCCTTGATCACTAAACGCGGCAAAGGTCTCGGGGCAACGAATCGACGGCTCGGAAAAGCCGGTGCCGCGCTGGTCGAACAGCACGAGATCGCGATCGGCGAGAAGTTCTCCGAAGAAGAACTCGGGGTCGGGGCCAAGCGACGCAAGCGTGCTTCCACCCGGACCCCCATCGATGTACACGATCGGGTCGGGCTTCGGATTGGCCGAATTGGTTTGATACACCGCGAACGGCACGGTCACCATCGTGAGACCTTCGAGAACATCTCGATCGAGAGGTACCTCGATTTCGCCGCAGGTGACCGTTCGATCGCCGAACGTCTCAAACGGGCAGGGGTATTCGGTAATGCTCGGCGGTGCATCGCCCGGGGTCTGCGCCAGCGCCGATGGCTGGGCAAACGCCAGCGCGCTTGCGATGAGTCCCACAAGCACCAAGAACGAGCAACGATGACGCATCGGTACTGTCGGCATTGGGGGCTCCAGGTCATCGAAAGAAAGGTGACGCTATCAGCCGCCTCCCGTGCACCTACGGAATCGTGCGCCGACTAGTCCTGGTAGGCGCCGACAACGCTGCCATCGGCACCGGCCCCGAGGGCCGGTGAGCCGTTAAGCGGTCGAAAGTCGGCGCTTGATGGATCGGTCGATGGCGAGACGATGCCAGGGTCTCGAACCAACGTGTTGCCGCCGTCGGCACCGTTCTCGTCGGCAACGAAAAGGTTGCTCGAGACGTCGAGATCGCTGTTCGAGTACACGTGCGGCACGCCGTCGGTGGGCCAGAGCAAGTTGTTCTGAATCCGAACGTCGCTGCTGTTGTAGGCAGCGATCTCGGCACGCGGGCCGTCGAGGGCCGTAGTGAACGAGTTCTCGTAGGTGGTGTTGTTGAACACATCGACCCGCGATGACTTGTGCACGTTGATTGCTCGGCCACCGTTATTGAACACCACATTGGAGGCGATCAAGGTGCGTCCCTGATAGCCGTTGAGAAGGCTGTCGTCCATGATGATGCCGTTGCCGTCGGTAATGGCTCGGAAGCCGACACAGCCGCACTTCTCACGGTTCTCGTTTTCGTACAGCGTGTTTCCGACGATGTAGTTGGAGTAGCCGTTGGCGTCATCGCCGCCAGCGACATTGTTGAGACGCCAAAGGGAGATACCCGACCCACCCTCGTCGCTCCACAACGCGTTGTTATAGACACGGTTGTCTTCGATTCGGAAGTGGGAGGTGTTCTCGCCACCAGCGATCCCGCTGTGCGGCAAGCCATGCACCTCGAGGTCGTGGAAATAGAAGTGGTGGCCGTTGACACCCAGCACACCTCGAGGTTTCCGACGCTGATCGGTGTCGGTGGGTGTTGTGTCGGTGAAACCAACACCCTCAATTTCGAAGCCACCAAATTCCACATAGGAACTGTTGATGAACTCGAGACCGGTCGCTTTGGTTACTTCGATTCGCGGCCGATGCCCCGGCAACGCCAGGATGCGGGTCCACTGGTCCGGACTTCCTTGGAAGCCGTTGACGACATAGTGGCCCTGGATGCCGCCGAGGTGTTCGTCGTACGTGCCGTCCATCACCCACAGGGTCATCCCGACCTCAAGCGAGGCAATACCCTTTCCAAGCGTTCGCCAGGCTTCCCCAGCGGTGGCGCCGCTGGCGTTGTCGTCGCCGTTGATCGCGTCGACGTATCGCTCGGAGTTGCTCGCTGGCGTGGTGAAGTCCGGGGTAATCCCCGACTGATCGACATCGGCAGGTTCGGTGCCGAACTGGTCGCCGCCTAAACCTCCGTCACCATCGTCACTTTCGTTGCCCTCATTACCTTCGGCAGCGTCTCCATCTTCGCCGCCTACATCCTGTGCCCCACCGACAACGATGGGACCAGGTTCGAGCTTTGGTGAAAACTCGGTCGGGCCAAACCGATCAACTCCGGGGGTAGCGAGGCCTTCGCCAGCGAAGGCGTCGGTTTCACTGTCGTCCAGCCCAGGATCGACCAGCACCACCGACGACTCGGCGGAATCAGCATCGCTGCTGCACGCCGTGGCGACGAGCGCGACGGTAAGCAAAAGGATCCATGATCGAGTTAGAAACCGCCAAAGACTTTTCATCACAACAACAGACAACCGTAACGGGGAATCTCACGGAGCGTGGCGCGGCGCCATGCTCTTTCGACACGTAAGATCAAGCCGTGACAACGAATTCTATCGAGCCGACAAACCGCAACCTCTACGCTCTTTTTCGGTCGGGTTTTGCGGATCGTCTCGACCACCCATTTCTCGTCGTTCCCCACGGTCCAACCCTCACCTACGGCGACGTCGAAGAGCGCGCAATGCGCATGGCCGGGGCGCTCATGATGATGGGCGTAGCCAGCGGCGACCACCTGGTTGTGCAGATCGACAAGTCCCCCGATGGTGTTGCCCTCTACCTCGCCTGTCTGCGGATGGGAGTTGTGTTCGTCACCCTCAATACGGCCTACACCCCCGACGAGGTCGCCTTCTTTCTGGGCGATGCGCAACCAAAGGTCTTTGTGTGCCGTCCCGACGACGCCGCCGCCTTGCAGCCGCTTGCCGATGATGCCAACGCCGACCTCGTCACCTTGGGAGTCGATGGTGACGGGTCGCTCGCCGACGCCGTGGCCACGGCGCCCCGGGTGGTCGATATCGTCGACTCCGACGGCACCGACATCGCCTGCATGCTCTACACGTCGGGAACCACCGGGCGGTCGAAGGGAGCAATGCTCACCCACGACGGACTCGCCGCAACCGCAAAGGGTTTGCACGACGTGTGGGGCTGGCAACGCGACGACGTGCTGCTCCACGTGCTTCCCATCTTCCATGTGCATGGACTTTTCGTTGCGCTTCACCCGGCGATGCTGGGCGGATCGACCGTGCTCTTCCACCCAAAGTTCGAGCTCGACGCCACCCTTGCCGCGCTGCCCGACGCAACGGTGATGATGGCTGTACCAACCATCTACAACCGCCTTTTACAGTCGGATCAGTTCACCCCCGAGCAATGCGCATCGATGCGGGTATTCACCTCGGGCTCTGCGCCACTCGCCGCGGACAAGCACGATGACTTTGCCCGCAAGTCAGGCCATGTGGTGCTGAACCGCTACGGCATGACCGAAGCCGGAATCATCACCTCAAGCCCGCTCGATGGCGAACGTCCGGCCGGCACGGTGGGCTTCGCAATGCCAGGACTCGAGCTACGAGTTGTCGATAGTGACGACCAACCACTGCCCGAGGGCGAACCCGGAATGGTACAGATCAAGGGCACCACGCTCTTCGCCGGCTACTGGCAACTCCCCGAAAAGACCGCGTCTGAGTTCACCGACGATGGGTTTTTCATCACCGGCGACATCGGCCGACTGGACAGCGAGGGGCGGCTCACGCTCGATGGCCGTTCGGGCGACATGATTATCTCCGGCGGCTTTAACGTGTACCCCCGCGAGGTTGAGTTGTGTATCAACGAAACCGACGGCGTGTTCGAATCGGCAGTCGTTGGCCTTCCCCACGACGATCTCGGCGAAGCGGTCACCGCATTCGTCGTGCTCGACGACGAGACCAGCACCACCGCCGAAGCAATCGAACAAGCACTCGCTCCACAACTGGCCCGCTTCAAACAACCCAAGCGCTACCTCTTTGTCGACGAGCTCCCGCGTAATGCAATGAGCAAGGTCCAGAAGGTGGCACTGCGAAAAGAAAACGCCGAGCTTTACTCGTCCTAGCTGTCGGCCAAATCGGCTGGGTCCGCTAGGTCGGTGTGCTGGCCTCGAGCGACAGCACCGCATACTCACGGCCGGGTTTGGCCGGAAGACCACCGGGTTGCGAACACGAAATCGTTGGAAGCTCGCGACCGATTCCCACTTGGGCAACCCACGCCTGTTCTGGCGTTGTGCGAACCGAGACATCCCACATCTGAGATTCGTCGGGTTGAGGAGTGGCGTCGACCAAACGGGGCGTGGTGTCCCACTGCCAGTCGGCCACGGCGAACACTGCTCGTTCGCCAGCCTGCGCCGCGCCCCCCTTTGCTCCGATCCAGCCACGGCACTTTTGTTGCAGATCGGCCGGTGACCCCGACCGGGTGAGGACCGCATCGAGATCATCGGCAGAAAGAAACGCCCACATCCGGCCATCGGGCATCGACAGCGCCGTGGGTGCGAAACGGTGTCCGCCCGTGTGGCTCACCCGAAACACGTCGACGTCGGGATGGCGCTCGGTAGCCCCGTCGGCCAGCGGAACGCCGAGCTCACCACAACAGATGTCGTGGGAACCCTGGGTACAAACGAGAACCGCACGACGGGCGGCAGCGGGCTCGGGAATCGCAAGCGAAGCGTCGGCGCACTCGGCTGCAACCGTCGATACCAAATCGCCAGCCGCGACCACGGTGTCCGTGCGTACATACCCCGCACCATCGAATCGAAAGACCACAACTCCAACACTGTCAGCTCCAACACTGTCAGCGCCGTCGGCCCCTGCTTCCCGGAACGGTTCGCACGCAAGAATTCGCGTTGGTAGCGCAGCCGTGCGCATCAGACCGAGCACACCTTCGAGGAGCGGATGGTCGCGGACCGGTTTCGGCCACGGCAGTGATACTTCGACCAGCACCACCAAATGGGCGTAGAACGCAGACCCCACAGGGTCGGCATTCAGACTCTCGGTAAAGGAAGCGCATCCAGGCGCTGACCCGAAATCGGGCAGGAGATCGTTGAGGCTCACCATTGCGCATTGTACTGGTGACTAGTGTTCTGGGAAGAACGGGTGACTTTGCAGCCATTTCGCGACTTTTTGGCTGCTCAGACGTCTGTCCCATGAAGACTCCTTTTCTAGTAGGGCGAAATATGACTGAAAACGACGCAGTTGCGCACGATGACGACGACGAACGGAGGAAGCCGATCCTCGGTTGGTCATGGTCAGCCGATGATCAGAACCTGGCCTTAGGCCTCGGCGTTCTCCTTCTCTTTTTGCTTGGATCGCTTGGTCTCAGCCAGTGCGGAGCAATCACCGACGCCGCCGAAGACGTCGGCATCTTGTCCGCCGACAACGACGACTTGCTCGAACGCACCGAAGACGCACTCACCGACGACGAGTTCGAACTCGGCAATGACGACGGATCCATCGATGTCGGAGAACGCGCCGGCGTTATTACTCTTACCGGCGTCGTCGCGACCCAAGCCCTCAAAGACCAGGCCGGCGAAACCGCAGCCGACGTCGATGGCGTCACCCGCGTCGCCAACAACTTGACCATCGCTAGCCCGGCGACAACCGCCGCACCCGCAACAACCGCCGCTCCAGCGACCACCGCTGCCCCAGCGACCACTGCCGCTCCAGCACCGACCACCGCTGCGCCAGCAACCACGGCCGCTCCGGCTGCACTTGAACCAGTGTCATTCGACGGAAGCTACGCCGACGGCGAAATCACCATCACCGGTGAAGTACCCGACGACATCACCCGCCAAGGCGTTGTTGATGGATTTGGCCAGCAGTTTGCACCCGCCGGAATCACGGTCATCGACGGACTCACCATCAACGAGAACACCACGCTCGACGGTGGCGTACTGAACCTGGTCGGCGAAGTGCCCGACCCAGCAACTCGGACCACCATCGTCACCAACGCTGAAGCAGTCGCCGGCACCGTCAACATGACGGTCAACGACGGCCTCACCGTTGTCGCTACCGACGAGTCGCTTCTCGCCGAGCTCAACGAGCTCTTCGCAACGGGCGGCGACGTGTTGTTCGCACCTTCCAGCGCCGAACTCACCGGCGAGGCAACAGCGGTTCTCGACGAGGCCATCGTGATCCTCAACAAGGATCCGAACCTCAACGTGACCATCGAAGGCCACACCGACGCCGATGGCTCTGACGCCGCCAACCTTGCACTGAGCGACGCTCGGGCAAACGCAGTGCTCAGCTACTTCACCGGCAACGGCATCGAATCAAACCGCCTCACCGCAATTGGTAAGGGTGAAGCCGAACCGGTTGCCGACAACGACACCCCCGAAGGCAAACGCCAGAACCGTCGTATCGAATTCGTCGGGACCGAGTCCTAAGACTTTCGATACCTCGAACGGAAGAAAACTTGTAGCGGAAGCCGGGCTCTAGGGCCCGGCTTCCGCCGTTTTGCCCCGCTCATCCCGGAAGAGATTCGCTACCCGTGCCAACCTTTGCTGTGTTCGCTCGGTCTGTGTTCGCCTTCGTGGCGCTTGCGGTATTCGCCATCGGTGGCTTCGTGTTCTCCGACACCCGTCAGCTCGATGACGCAATGCTCGGCGAACCAGCTCAACCCGAACTCGGCACGACCTCGTCTCCATCGATACCCGCAAGTCCGCAAACCACTGACACCCGACCCCCGGCAACGCAAGCAACAGTTCCCCCGACAACAGTTCCCCCGACAACAGTTTCCGGGGCACCTGAGCAGATCACCTCGATCGACCAGCTTCCTCAATCGGGCGACGGCACTTTCATTCCCGCCTCCAGCACAACGGGGGAAACCCTCGGGAGCGGAAACATCATCGAGTTCTCCGTAGCCGCCGAACAAGCCACCGGGATCAACCCCGACGAACTCGCTGCAACCGTCGACCTGATACTTGGCGACGAACGCAGCTGGATCGCCGAAGGAACCGTTGGGTTCCGGCGAATCGAATCCGGTGGAGTCTTTACGCTGGTAGTGGCGACCGCCGATACAGTCGATCGGCTCTGCGCACCCCTTCGAACCAATGGGATCTTCTCGTGCGCGCAAAATGGCTGGATCGCAATCAACCTCAACCGTTGGTCACTGGCAACCACCACGTGGACTGCAGATCTCGCCGATTACCGGGATTACGTCATCAACCACGAGGTTGGGCACTATCTGGCTCGGCCCCACATTGGCTGTCCTGGCACCGGCCAGCTCGCGCCGGTGATGATGCAACAAACCAAGGGCGTGGGCGAGTGCCAACCAAACGGTTGGCCCTACCCGGACACCGTCAACCCCTGAGACTTGAACGGTGGAGCGTAAACGGCGGAGCTTGAACCGTGAAACTCAAGCCGTGAGGCTCAATCCTTGAGGATCCAGTCGCGGCTCTTGTCCTGTTCGATGTCATCGGAAAAGAACTCGGCGAAGTCTTCCTCGACCGCCGCTTCGATCTCGGCCAAGACAATGGTGTCGTCCGATTCCAACGGCACCCCGGTAAGCGCTGGCTGCTCTTCGAGTGGCAGCGCAATAGTCGGATCTGCCGATGTCTCCATCAGGTACTGGCCTAGCTGGAAAAGGTAGGCACTGAGTTCAGTCTGGTAGTTGGCTAGTGCCACTTTGTCGGCTTCTACCTTGGCGATGAGCTCTGAGGTGTCAGCTTTGGAAACCGCAACGATCTCTGTTGCCTCGTCGTGGGCAGCCCGGCGGAGACGCTCGGCCTCTTCCTCAGCTTCAATCCGAATCTTTGTCGCCTTGGCGTTGGCTTCTTGGACGAGCTCGTCTGCGCTCCGAGCAGCAACATCGAGAGAACGGAGAAACGCCGCCCGTTCGGACTGCGCCTGATCGAGCAGCACCTTGTTGTGGTGAAGCTGTCCCTGAACCTCGGCGATCTCATTCTCTTTCTGACGAAGAAGAGCATCGACCGCTTTCCGGTCGTACCCGCGGATCGTCCGAGAAATGCGGCTTGGCTTTTGTTTCGAGGCCGACGACGCCTTTGGGGCGGCATCTTTGTTGCTGCGACGATCGGATGATTTTCTGCTGGCGGGGTTGGCCACGGGAGGCTCCTACAGAGCATTCGGGAACTGTTTTCGGGGAAAGCTGTTCGGGGAAGTGTGTTCGAGAGATCTGTTCGGGGGATCTGTTCAGGGTGGTGTGATCCATTCGGCCCATCGGCGATCGAGTTGAGGAGAACGCACCCGAATTCACCAAACATCTGTTTTTGCCCGGCATCACGATCTCGGATTACTCAAAAGACCTACGGAAGTGGCCGATAGGACTATCGAATTACCTTCTCTTACTTTCTTTCACCCTTTCTCGTTCACGAGAACGTCTAAAGAACTACGGAATAACGATGAGTTTCCTCGAACAATCAGCAACGAACGCCACCGAAACAACGGACGCGACCGAAACAGAGCAGTCTGCTTCGACCCCGCTGACGTGGTCGGCGGCAACCGCGCGAGCCCGAGCACTCAGGGAATCGGTCGAGTCATTGCTTGAAGACGCTCCCGAGTCGCTGCTTAAGGATGCTCCCATAGCTCCCCCTGTCGCTCTCTCCTCTCTCGGCTCGTCTCTTGGCTCCTCTCCCTCCTCATCGTTTGTCGAGGCTCCTCTTGTCGACATCGCACCGCTCCCTGCGCCCCCGACGCCGCCGAGCCACCTCGGCCTCCCGGTGCTTCCCGTTCCACCGGTGCCACCCGTTTTTGCTAGCCCTGACGCTACGGAATTGCCAGACACCGCCGATCTCCTTGCCGATGTCCCGGAAACAGCAATCGATGCGCCAAGCGAAACCGAACTCGCGCAACTCATCGCCGCCCACTCCATGCCCCACGCAGTTCTTCCAAAGCCACCCGAACTCAACGAAGACCCAGACCTCACCGACGCCATCGAGGCCCCAGCGGATGCCGAGATCGCCGACGTCCTGGCCACGGAAACTACTGAGCTCGCAGAGGTTCCTCAGACACCTGAGGTGCCGAGCTTGTTTGAGCTCGCGGAGCTTCCCGAAATGGCCGAGGCTGTCGACGTTCCTGATCTGGCTCCGGCCGCCGATGTTGTTGCACCAACACAGGTCACCGAAACAAACTCCTTCAACGGGATGCCCTACGCAGCAGACACCGTCGAAGACGAACCATTCGAAACAGACACCTTTCAGCCAGACACCTTTCAGCCAGACACGTTCCAGCCAGACACGTTCCAGCCAAGCACCTTCGAAACACAACCCGAAGCCGAGCTTCCCCCACTCCCACCGCCACCAGCGCCTCCGGCCCCTCCCGCTCCGCCCGCACCTCAGGCCGCTGAAGAGCTCTTTGCGCTGCCACCGCTCCCACCACCGCCGCCAGCGCCTCCTGCGGCACCTGCGGCACCTGCGGCACTCGGCCTGACCGAACCAGCACCACCGGCTGACACCAG
The DNA here is from genome assembly GCA_937934655.1 of uncultured Acidimicrobiales bacterium. GTDB lineage: Bacteria > Actinomycetota > Acidimicrobiia > Acidimicrobiales > SHLQ01 > CALLQB01. The sequence goes on from CALGZB010000089.1 coordinate 10,197, forward strand.
CGACCTGTCGATGTTCGATACCCCCGCACCAACACAAGAGCCCTCGACAGCAAGCCTCGATCTCCCGCTGCCTCCACCGCCGCCACCCATTTTCAGCGACTCCGATCCGCAGTTGACGGCCCCAATCCCAATGGCCTGGGACACCCCCGTTGCCACGCCGGTTCCAACGGAGAATCCAGTTCGTTCACCCCTCTTTACCGAGAAGGCACCTGAACCTCAGGACGCATTCGACTCGCCGTTCCCAACCTCCGTTGACCCCATCGAGTCCTACTCGCTCCAGCCAGCCGAACCCGCACCTTTCCCTTCAGTCGATAAACCACAATTCGACGCCGGGTCATGGAATACCTCGACCGGCGACTCATCGACCGATACAGCTGCGTCAGCCGAAGGTGTTTCGCTCTTCGGTCTTCCAACCACCGCTAGCAACCTCTTTTCCGAGGCCCCCGCAGATGCCCTTGAAGAATGGCCGGCAAGCACCAGCGGCGACTGGCCCGCAACGAGCCTCGAGTCAGCCGCCATTCCGACGATGACATCAGCCGCGGCCGATTGGCCAGCAACAAATCCAGTCGACACCGATCCGCTTCTCACGCCGGTGATCTCTCCAGAATCAGCATCCGCTATCGGAGCCTTCGCTACCCCCGACGCTCAATCGGTCGAGAATGGGGCTGACGAGAAGCCAGGAAAACCAGCACGAGAATCATTCTTCAAGAAGATCCTGAGTCGCAAGGAAGCACCGGTTGTGACCTCGCCCCATATGTGCGAATCATGCGAGATCCCGGCCCGGGTTGATATCGACAACCCATCGCTGGGTGTGCGTCACCTGAGCTGCCCGAAGTGCGCCAAGATGTGGACCGAGCCCGTCGAAGACGCAACCGCCGTCCACTAAGACCGGCGAGACTCCCAAGCTCTATTGCCCAAACTCTATTGCCCAAGCTCTATTGCCCAAACATTGCCAGCCACTGCTGTTCTGACGTCGGCTTAAACACAAAGTTGTGCTCGCGCGTCGCGCCCATGCTGGCGCAAGGCTCTGGCGAATACAGATGGCCAGGAAACAGCACAGCCTCGTCGGGCACCTTCGCCAAACGTTGCGTCAAGCTGTAATACAGCTCCTTGGGGTCACCGCCCGGCAAGTCGGTGCGGCCACAGCCCTCAAGAAACAGCGTGTCGCCGGCGACGAGCCGGTCCTCAACCAGGAAACACTGACTTCCCGGCGTGTGTCCTGGCGTGTGAATGAGCTCGATAGCGATTTCGCCCACCATCACGGTGTCGCCCGAATCATGAGTAACAAGATCGTCGTCGGTAAGGCCAGTAACCTTTCGGACCAACTCGGCCTCGGGTCCTTGCACATGCACCGGCACCGATACCTGTTCGAGCAACTCAGCCACACCGACGAGGTCGTAACCCATCATGTGACCGCCAACATGGTCGGCGTGATAATGCGTTGCGAGTGCGCCAGTGAGCGTCATACCGTCGCCAGCCGCAACCTCGATGATGCCGGCCGGGTCGTACGCCGGGTCCACAACGACGGCCTCGCCGGTCTCGCGGTCGCCAATGAGATAGATGAAGTTCACCATCTGTTTGGCCAAAGGATCATCTTTGGCGACATCGCGGCCAGCTAGGAGCTGTCGAAAATAGAGCCGGTCTTCGGTAGTCGCTTCAGTCATAGAACCAAACCTATCTACCCACGACCCTGTTCGTCAGATGCGACGACCGACCAATTACTCCCGGCTACTTCCCTAGGAGTTCTGCTCGCGATAGGCCGCTTCGGCTCGGGACGTGACCTCGCGCACAGACTCTCCGGTGATCGCAGCGACCCGCACGGCGTCATCATGCTCCACCTTCGCTCGATGCGCCCCAACCTTGATACCGATGGTTTCGCCGTCGATCGAAACCGTGACGAATTCGCGTTCGGTTGGCCAACGGCCGAGCTGCTGAGCTCGAACCCCAAACGTTCCGGTGTGATGCACGATGATGTCGCGCATGGCTGTCACGCGACCCGGGTCGGCAAGAGCACAAACCACTGTGGCCGGGCGGCCCTTCTTCCCGACGATCGGGGTAAGCCAGGCATCATGGGCGCCACCCTCTAGCAACGCAACGATGGTGTCGGCCAAAACTTCGCCGGTCACGTCGTCGACATTTGCCTCGATCAACGAAACCGGCTGACCCTCGGCGCTCGATACGACCGACTCGCCAATAATCACCTGCAGCAGGTTTGGTCGATCGGGGAGCACGGCATCGCCCGAGCCAAATCCGCTCGACGTGATCGTCATGCTGGGCATCGGCCCGACCGAATCAGACATCGACTTCACCAGCGCAGCGCCAGTAGGTGTCGTGAGCTCCAGATCGACCTCGACGCCGTAGGTGCTGATGCCTTCGAGGATCCGAATGGTCGCCGGAGCCGGGTTCGGGATAATCCCGTGAGCGCTTCGAACCATGCCTAGGCCAACCGCTATCGGACTCGTGGTCACCCGGTCGACACCGAGAAGTTCGAGGGCACAGGCCACACCAACCACGTCAACAATTGCGTCGTGGCCGCCAACTTCGTGGAAGTGGACGTCGTCGACATTCGAATCGTGCAGCGCAGCTTCGGCCGTAGCCAATGCCGTGAACGTATCGATCGAGCGACGTTGGACCCGGTCGGGCAGGTCGGACTCGGTGATCATGTCGATGATCGTTCGGGCGGTTCGGTGGTGCGAGTTATCGCTCACCTTCACCGTAAGATTCGTTGCTGCGATACCGCCTCGCATGGCCTGCTCAACGTGCAACGACCAGCCATCAAACGGCAGCGACTCGAGCATCGAACGGATGTCGTCCAACGGAGCACCCGCGTCGATCAATGCGCCCAGCGCCATGTCGCCGGCGATACCGGAGAAGGCGTGAAACCACGCGGTACGGATCGGCTGGGGCGGCGTGGGCAGGTCGCTCATACAGCGTCGCCTGGCGTCTGAAGGTTCGACACGCTGTTGAGCATCCGGATAACAGCAAGCGCTGCACCGAAACCGTTATCGATACCTACGACCGACATTCCCGACGCGCACGACGCCATCATCGATAGCAGAGCGGTCACGCCCTCGAGACCTGCGCCATACCCGGTGCTGGTTGGCACGGCGATGACTGGCGCCGACGACAAGCCGGTAACCACACTCGCTAATGCGCCTTCCATACCGGCGACCGCCACAATGGCGTCTGCATCGGCAAAGTCATCGAAGTGAGCAAGAAGCCGATGAAGACCCGCAACACCGATATCGGTGAGCACAAGCGGCTGCACGCCGTGAGCTATCAAGGTGGCAGCGCACTCCTCAACCACGGGTTGATCGGCGGTTCCGCCCGAAGCCACCACCACACTCGGGGCTGGCTCGCCGGCGGCCGGAACCCTTGGACGCCAGACAGCTGTCGAGCCCCGCACAACGCCGCCAGGGTCTACCGCAAGGGCTGCCTTCAGTTGGTCGGCATCGGCACGGGTCACGATGACCGGCCCGGTGCCGCCAGCCAAGAGCTCGGTGAGAATCGCCGCTACTGCTTCTGGGGTTTTCCCCGGCCCATAGATCGCTTCGGCGGTTCCATTGCGGAGCTCTCGATGATGATCGACCTTGGTATGGCCCAAATCAGCGAAGGGCAAACGGCGAATTTCTCGCACAGCATCGTCGGGTGATCGTTGTCCGCTCTGTACATCGGCCAGTAATTCCCGGAGTGTCTCCTCATTCACGTCACTATCCTCACTCAGTGTGGAAGAACACGCACAACGCAGTGAACCCCCGATCGTCGCCTACCTCGGGCCAGTCGGCACCTTTACCGAGCAGGCGCTGTTCACGCAGACCGATCTAGCTGGCGCTCAGCTCCTCCAGCTGAACAACATGGCCGAGGTTCTGCGCTCTACCGCCAGAGGCGAAGCCGACTTCGGATTTGTGGCTATCGAGAACGCCATCGAGGGAACGGTAAACATCGCGCTCGACACGCTTGCGTTCGACCTCGACCTCTCAATCCAACGCGAAGTCGTGCTGCCGATTCAGATGAACCTCATGGGCCTGCCAGGTACCGACCTCTCCAAGGTCGAGCTTGTTGTGTCACACCCGGTGGCCACCGCCCAGTGTCGGATCTGGGTTGACGAGAACATGCCTGGGGTGCGCACCGAAGTCGCTAGCTCTACCGCCGAAGCGGCACGACTGGTCGCCGAAGCCGGCGATACCTCCATGGTTGCCATTGCCCCCAAGCGGTCAGCCGAGGTCTATGAGCTCGACATCTTCGTCGCACACATCGAAGACAACTCCGAGAACCAGACCCGATTCCTACTTGTCTCCGCCGAGGGAATTCCAGAACCCACTGGCCACGACAAAACCTCGATCGTGATTCATCAGCGCGAGAACCATCCGGGCAGTTTGGTGGGCATCCTTCAAGAGTTCGCGAGCCGAAGCATCAACCTGTCGACGTTGGTAAGTCGTCCGGCAAAAACCCGGCTCGGCGAGTACGCCTTCATTATCGATATGGAAGGCCACGTCGCCGACGAGGTCGTGGGCGACACGCTCCGCGACATTCAAATGAAGCACGGCGACGTGAAGGTGCTCGGCAGCTACCCCGCGCTCGGCGAAGGCGACGGCAGCCGGAACGAGGCCGCCGAAGCCTGGACCGAAGCCGACAACTGGCTCAAGGCCATCCGCCAACAGATCACGCGGTAGATTCGGGCGGGAATGAAAGCAATCCTGTCCGTGTGGCCGTGGGTAAAGCCCTACAAGCGCTACGCCATTGCGGCACTCCTCGGCACCATCATCAACGTCGGTATCAACCTGTTGATCCCGCTACAAACATCACGCGTGATCGACGACGGTATCGGGCCAGGCAATGGCGGCTTGGTGCGCAACACCGTGATCATCATGGTCCTGCTCATCCTCAGCGGGATGGTGGTATCGGCAACCACCAGTGCCATGGGTGTGCGGCTGGCGTTTCACACCGTCACTGACCTGCGCCGCGACCTGTACAGCCACGCCCAATCGTTCTCGTTCGGCAACCTCGACCATCTCTCGTCTGGCGAAGTTCTCACCCGGCTCACCAGCGACATCACCAAGGTCACCCTCGTCCTCACCATGGGCCTCTCGTTCATCGCCCAGACCCCGCTGATGTTCTTCGGTGCCTTGCTGGCCATCATTGCTCTTGACGCCTCGCTTGCCGTGGTGGTGCTCTGCATGGTGCCGGCAATCGGGTTGATGGTTTGGTACGTGCTTGCCCGATCCGGCCGGCTCTACGACGCTGTACAAACCCGTCTCGACCGCCTCAATACCGTGCTCCAAGAGAACATCCAAGGCGTCGAAGTGATCAAGGCCTTTGTGCGCCAAGACCACCAGACCAAGCGGTTCGACGCCGTCGCCGACGACCTCGCTGACCAATCGATCATCGTCAACCAACTCGTCGCATCGATGATGCCCACCCTTATCGCCATCTCTTCGCTTGGCGTGGCCGCAGTCCTGTGGTTGGGCGGAAACAACGTCATGGACGGCACGCTCAGCGAAGGCAACCTGGTGGCCTTCATCTCCTATCTGGCCATGGTTGCACTGCCGATGATGATGCTGGCGTTCATTCAACCGATCCTCTCGGCCGCTGGCGCCTCGATGGCCCGTATCAATCAGGTCCTCGCCGAGAAGCCCGAAGTCGTCGACCTCGAAGGCGGCATCGATCTCGCCCAACAAGCGAAACCGGGCGATATCCGGTTCGAGGGCGTGAGCTTCCGGTACGACGCCCGCAACCCCGACGCAAACCTCGACGAAGCCCTCACCTCTATCGACCTCCATATCCCGCAGGGCACAACAGCAGCCATTCTCGGAGCAACCGGCTCGGGCAAATCGACACTGGTGCACCTCATCCCCCGCTTCTACGACGCCACCGAAGGCACCGTGAAAGTCGGCGGCATCGACGTGAAGGCACTCTCGAAATCATCACTTCGAAAAAACGTCGGCATCGCGCTCCAGGAGCCGGAGCTTTTCACGGGCACGGTGATGGAAAATCTCCGGTTCGGAAAGCCCGACGCAACCGACGAACAGATCATCGCTGCGGCAAAGGCGGCCCAAGCTCACGAGTTCGTCACTGCGATGCCCGACGGCTACCACGCAGACATCGAGCAGGGTGGAGCAAACCTCTCGGGAGGGCAACGACAACGCCTGTCGATCGCCCGCACCCTCGTCGTAGACCCAGCCGTCCTGATCCTCGACGACTCAACCAGCGCGGTCGACCTCGAAACCGAAGCCA
>CALGZB010000090.1 GCA_937934655.1 uncultured Acidimicrobiales bacterium
CGCATGTCCGTTGACCATCGATGCGTCGTCGGAGGCAAGGAAGTGGATCGCTGCGGCGACTTCATCGGCGGTGGCCATCCGGTCGACGTGTTGATTGCCCATGGCCTGCGATGCAGAGGCCCAATGGGCCAGGTCGGGATCATCGGCCATCGGTGTTTGAACCCCACTGGGACAGACGCAGTTGACCCGGATCCCTCGAGGGCCGAATTCGATTGCGGCGTTCTTGGTGAGGCCCACCACGGCATGCTTCGACATGCCGTACCAAGTGAGGCCAGGGAAGCCGACGATTCCGGCCATCGATGCCGTGTTGACGATCGCCCCGCCGGGTGACATCAGTGGCACAGCCGCCCGCACACCATACGCAACGCCCATCATGTTCACGTCCAAGACCTGCTTGGCAGCAGCAAGGTCGTCGGCCAGCAGCCCTTCGCCCGGACCCATAATCCCAGCGTTGTTCACCAAAATGTCGAGCTTGCCGTGTGTCTCGACGACCAATGCGAGCATCGCGACAACAGCTTCGGGATCGGAGATATCGACCTGGTGAGCGCTGCCACCGACTTCGGCAGCCAGCGCCGAACCGTCGGCTAGATCGGCTACCACGCAGGTTGCCCCGGCGGCTGCGAATCGGCGAACCGTTGCTTCCCCGATACCCGACACTCCCCCGGTTACGACAGCAACTCTTCCTTCTAACGAGAACATTCCTGGCATCAGGACTCCTGTTGATTGTTTGGACGCCGACTCCACCAGGGTTCGGCTTCTTCGAGTTGAGCAGCCAGCGAGAAGAGGGTCGGCTCGTCGCCGTAGCGGGCGACGAACATCATGCCAATCGGAAGGCCAGTGGGCGACTGCCATAGCGGCACGCTCATGGCGGGCTGACCGGTGACGTTCTGCACCATGGTCATATTGAGGTAGCTGTCTTGATGGACCCGGAACGCCTCGTAGTCGTGCTCGTAGCGATAGATCTCGCCAAGCGGTGGCGGCGGACCGGGCATGGTTGGCGAGAGCACCAGGTCGAACTGCTGCATGTACACGTCCCAGGCATAGGACACCTCCTGACTGAGCTCGTTCACTCGGGCATACTCGGCCGCCGTTACCGTTCGTCCCCGGTTGGCAAGGGTGACGAGCAGGTCCTCGACCTCGTCGTCGGCCAGTGGCTTACCGCGAGCCTCGCCCATTGCATCGAAGCCCCGAGCAAGATCGACCGCAACGGTCTTGTAGAGCTCCACCGAGAGCGCATCGACGTCGAACTCGGGCGACGGAGTTGTCTCTACCTGATGGCCGAGCGACGTGAGCAGTTCGGCGGTTCGGTGGGTGGCCGCTAGGTAATCCGGGTCGAACTCGGCGCCGGCGTGGGTCCGCTCGAGCATGGCGATGCGAAGCGGCGAACATGGCCGCTTGGTCTCTTCCAGGTACGAACGCTGTGGTTCGGGGGCCACATAGCGGTTACCGAGTTCACGACCCGAGATTGCGTCGAGCATGGCCGCGCTGTCGCGCACCGATCGGGTGATAACGCCGTCGGTTGCGAAGCCCATCCAGATTTCGGTGTAGGTGGGACCGTTCGGCACACGCCCTCGTGACGGTTTGACCGTAAAGGCCCCTGACCAGGCGGCAGGAATGCGCAGCGAACCACCGCCGTCGTTGCCGTGTACAAGAGGAAGCGCGCCTGCACCGACGACCGCAGCGGCGCCCGATGAAGAGCCGCCCGGGGTGAGGGTGGGGTCCCACGGGTTCCCGCAGGGACCGGTGCGAGAACGATCGGTGTCGATGGTGACGCACATCGGCGGAACGGCCGTGGCGCCAAACACCACAACCCCAGATTCGAGGAAACGCTGGCCCAACACCGACGTGGTTGTCGCCACGTTGTCGGCCAGCAGACGAACTCCGTCGGTTGCCGATAGCCCTTCGATCTCTGCTGCTGAGTCCTTGCGGAGGAACGGCACGCCGGTGAATGGCCCGGCGGGAAGGCCCGATTCGATCTGGGCCCGAGCGAAGTCGTGGTAGCGGTCGGCCAGTACATGAAGGTCGGCGTCGAGCGCATCGACCCGGCCGATGGCCTCGTCGAGCAGCTCCGTGGGGCTCACATCACCGGCGGCGACCAGACCAGCCAATCCAAGCGCATCGTGTTCATCAAAGAGACTCATATCGCACCATACGCTAGCGTATGGTGCGTGACCGAACCGCAACACCACACCGACCGTTGGCTGATCGTGGGCGCCGGGCCCTCGGGCCTGTCGGTGGCCCTAGCCTTCGAGCGAGCCGGAATCGCGTTCGACGCTGTCGAGGCCGACACCCAGGTCGGCGGGTTGTGGAACTTCGATAACCCCGGCTCGGCCATCTATGAGTCGGCGCACTTCATCTCGTCGTCACCCAGGTCGGGCTGGGCCGACCGCCCGATGCCCGACCACTTCCCCACCTACCCACGCTGGTTCGAGATCCGCGACTACATCCACGGCTGGGCGGCCCATCACGATCTCGGCCGCCACTACGAGTTCAACACTCGGGTCGAGTCGGCAACACCGGTGCAGACCCCCGACGGCGAACGCTGGGATGTCATCCTCGAGTCCGGCGAGATACGTCGTTACCTCGGTATCGCTGCTTGCCCCGGGTTCCAACGGGTCTCGAACACGCCGACCTACCCCGGTGAGTTCACCGGCGAGGCCCGCCATAGCCAGAGCTACAAACGGGCGTCGGAGTTCGCAGGCAAACGGGTGATGATCGTCGGCGCCGGCAATTCGGCGGTCGACATCGCCGTCGATGCCGCGGTCGCTGCCGA
>CALGZB010000091.1 GCA_937934655.1 uncultured Acidimicrobiales bacterium
TCGTCGTACAGGTAGATCAGGCGGCCGAGGCCCAGGTGGCCGGCCAGCGAGGCTGCTTCGTGGCTGACGCCTTCAGCAAGGTCGCCGTCGGAGACGATGCCGTAGATGAAGTGGTCGCAGACCTCGCTACCGAAGCGGGACCGGAGCGACTCTTCGGCGATAGCCATGCCGACGCCGTTGGCGAAACCCTGGCCGAGCGGGCCAGTGGTTACTTCGACGCCGGCGGTGTGGCCGACCTCGGGGTGGCCCGGGGTAAGCGAATCCCACTGGCGAAAGGCCTTGAGGTCGTCGAGCGTGAGTCCGAAACCGGTCAGGTGCAGCATCGAGTACAGCAGGATCGAGGCGTGTCCGGGGGAAAGGATGAACCGGTCGCGGTCGGCCCATGACGGCTCGGATGCGTCGTATTTCATCACTCGGGTCCAGAGCACGTGCGCCGCTGGTGCCAGTGACATGGCGGTGCCTTGATGGCCTGAGGAAGCGGCGTGGGGTGCGTCCATCGAGAGGCCGCGGATGACGTTGATGGCCTGCTGTTCGAGGGCCTGCTGGTCAGTTGTCATGTGGGGTTGTGCTGCTTCCTGGATGAAGAGAGAGAAATTTGGTTGAGTGATTCAGTGGAACAATAACGTTGAAGCGGTAAAGCCGTGGAGGTAATTGACGCCGCCAATCGGGCCGATCTCGCCAGCGCAGAACATGCCGGCTACAGCTGCCCCCTCGGTTCGATCGTGCACCGTTGCCGCGTCGTGATGAGGCTCGCCGAAAAGATAGGTGCCGCGGCCATTGCACGTGAACACGAGAGCGGCATCGCTCCCCGCGGAATCTTCGAGAAGGACGTTGAGATCTTCGCTAGCGGTGGCGGCGTCACGGACCTGAAACTGCACAACTGATCCGACCGGAGCATGGTCGCCGATGGAAATCGCACGGGTGGATTTGTCGGCGCCAAGCACTCCGCGAATCACGAAGTCGCCTCGTTCGAAGGTAGCGCGCTGCTCGTTGGCGACGATGCCGATGTGCACGCCGCCGCCGAGAAGTTGTCGCTCGTCGTCGGTGGCCGCTGCGACGAGCGCCTCAAGCCGCTCAAGCGCTGGGCTTCCGCCGAGTTCTTCGATCATGTTGCCTGACGACTTGGTGACCGTGAAGGGGTCGCCGATTGGTCGGCAGCCTTGGGACACCACGGTACTGCTGATGCTCTGAGGATCCAGCACAAGCGCCACCGCCCCGTCGGCGTGGATGTCACCGTTAAGGACCAAGCGATTCCCGCCCGGGCCTCGGGCCGCTGAGGCGAGGCCTCCGACAAGTTTGATGCCAGGAACGGCGTTGTTGAGCGTCTTGAGGAGGACGTCGGCCGGAAACGTAAACGGGTCAGCCAGCACGACGACGGTGTCGTCGGGGGTGAGATCTTCAGGTAGGCCGTCGATCATCCAGCCGTCGTCACTCTGCTGCGCGGTAAGTCGCAACGGACGTCCAGCACCGATGTTGCCGGCCCAGAGTGAGAGGGCGGGCGCATCCTCGATCTCGCGGGCTCCGCCCATGACCGACACCGCTGTGGTGGCTAGCAGCGTTGTGGGCTGCAACACCTGACGCACAACCGAGAGGAGATCTTCAAGAACGCCGACCATTGGAGCGGTGACGAACAGGATCGCTACATCCGGGTTCGGCCCGATGCCGTCGAGAACGTCACCGACCGCCTCGCCGATGGCGTGGGTTGCGAGGGGGTGTTCGGAAAGGGAACTGGCGAATCGAGCCATAGGAGGCCTACTCGGCTGGAGCGGGAGGCAGGAGCGTGTACGGCACGAGGGTTTCGATACCGCGATCGACATTGCAGTGGGCGTAGATGGTGCCGTACTCCTCGAACTCGAGTTCGGCCCGAACGAGGCGGTAGGTGAACTTGCCCGGCTCGACCTGAATCGGCTGCACGTTTCGGGCGATCTGTTCGCCGTCGCGTTTGAAGACAACCTCGAGCACTCCGTCGCTGGCGTCATCGGGTCCGGCGTGAATGATGACGGCGAGGTGGGGTGCCCACGTAAGGGGGAGAGGTGAAGGGGCCGCTGCGGAAAATTGGATCCCAGCCATATCAATTCGGGTGCTTGGGCCATCGACCTGCCGGAGGTCGATCGTGTCGAGAAAGAGCGCGGAGAGAATTTGCATAGTCTCCGGATCTTTACACGCGTGGTCCTCTACGATTGCGCCGTGCGCAAGCTGCTTTTGCCTCTCTTGCTGATTATCGCCGCCGGGGTCGCCGCCTGGATGGCGAGAGACGCCGACCGCGAAGCCGCGCTATTGAGTGAGCCGGTCGCGTCCGCTGCTCAGCCGTCGCCGGTTACGCCGATCTTCTCGGCGCGTCGACTCCCTACGTTCATTCGCGTTGCGACCTCCAACGAGGTCCTGGCGGAAGATTTGGTGTCGGTGGTCACCGAATCGCCGGAGGCAACCTGTCTGGTGGTGCACGCCAGCAGCGGGGAAGAAGTGTTTAACCACAACGGCGCTGTCCCCCTTGTGCCGGCATCCGCCCAGAAGTTGGTTACTGGCGCGGCGGCGCTTGAGGCCCTTGGCGAGGACTTCACCTACAAAACGACGGTTGCTGCTGAGTCGATCGTTGACGGTGTTGTCGAAGGAGACCTCTGGCTCATCGGCGGCGGCGACCCGATCATCGCCACCGAGCGGTACATCGGTCGATACCCAGAGGCTCATGCGTTCACCGACCTCGCTGCTCTCGCCGATGCGGTGGTCGCTGCCGGAATAACCGAAGTGCGGGGCGCAGTGATCGGCGATGAGTCCCGCTACGACCTGGAACGGGCGGTACTGAGCTGGCCTCCCCGGTTCATCGACCAGAACCAAACCGGTCCGCTCACCGCGCTATCGGTCAACGACGGCTTCAGCCGGTATCCCGATGACAACGAGGCCAACCAACTCGCCACCCGGTCCGAACAGCCCGCCGTAAACTCGGCGGCCATTTTCGATGACCTTCTTGAGGAGCGGGGTGTTATCCCCCGAAGTAGCGCAGGGACTGGGGTAGCGCCGAACGGGCTTACCGAGGTCGCGTCGATCGAGTCACCGCCGATGACCGAGGTCGTCGGCCAGATGTTGGCCAACAGCGATAACAGCACAGCCGAGTTGCTTCTCAAAGAAATTGGCCTGTCGGCGAAGAACGAACCCACGACCATTGCAGGTGCAACCGCATCAGGAGTGCTCATGACTCGTGCTGGATTCAAGATGGCCGGCGTGACCGTGGCCGACGGAAGTGGGCTGTCGAGCGAAAACAACCTTACGTGCGACTTGCTGATCGATTTGCTTGATAAGGCCGGACCCAACTCTGCCATCGCAGCTGGGCTGGCCATTGGGGGCGAGCGTGGCACTTTACGCGAACGTTTCTTGGGCGCTGATGTCGCCGGCAAGATCCGCGGCAAGACGGGCAGCCTCAATGAGGTCTCGGCACTTGCCGGGTTTGCCGAAGCCGCCAACGGCGACATCCTCACCTTTGCCTACATCGCGAACCAGCCAGAGCTGAACCCCAATCGGGCCCACGCCATCCAGGAGGACCTGGGCGAAGAACTGGTCGAGTATCCCGAAGGGCCCTCTCTAGCCGAGCTTGGCCCCAAGTAGCCCTGGCCGAGCTTGGCCCCAAGTAGCCGGGAAATCAGCCGATCTACCCGATCTGGCGGCGGAGTCGGCCACTAGTGTCAGACCATGGTCGATGCCTACGAATTGCCGATGTTTCCGCTTGGGTCGGTGCTTTTCACATCGATGGTGTTGCCGCTTCATCTGTTCGAGCCTCGGTACCTGCAGCTCGCAAGCGATGTTCTTGCCGGCGACCGGGAATTTGGCGTCGTACTTATCGAACGGGGCAGCGAAGTAGGCGGGGGAGAGGTCCGGTGCAACGTCGGCACCGTCGCCCAGGTGCTCGAAGAGCATCAATTTGAAGACGGACGGTGGGCGCTCGGTTCGGTCGGCACCCGGCGAATCAAGGTGCTCGAATGGCTCGATGATGATCCGTATCCGCGGGCTCTCGTCATCGATTACCCCGAAGATAGCGACTACGAAAACCCCGAGGAGCTCCGAGATACGGTCGCCAGCTGCGAGAGTCAGCTTCGACGAGCGCTCGAACGACTTACCCGACTCGGCGAGGTCCCCGCAGGCATCGAGCTCGAGGTAAGCGAGGATCCGGCCCTCGCCTCGCACCAGATTTCGGCCCTGGGCCCATTCGGCCCGTCCGATCGTCAGGACCTTCTGTCGTGCGACGATGCCGATGAAAGACTTGGGCTTCTCGAGGGGCTTCTCGACGACGCCATCACCGTGTTGGATTTCCGTCTCGCCGAGTGACGGCGTGCGTCAGGTAAAAATCTGGGCGCGATCGTTGGCTCGATCAATGAAAATAACGAATCGTTCTACTAGAGTCGGCGCTTGGTAGAGGAGGCCCAACCGTGGCAGAAGAAGTCAGTGAGAATCCGGTCAACGAGGTAGTAAACCTCGTCAAGGCCTACGCGATGCAAGAGACGGTCGAACCGCTCAAGCCCATTGGCAAGTTCGTCGCGTTCGGCGCCGCCGGTGGCATCCTCATGGGTCTCGGTATTTTGCTCATGTCGCTGGCCATGCTCCGCGGGATTCAGACCATCGATTTCTTCGATGGCAACTTTTCGCTCCTCGCATACCTTGCGGTAGGACTCACCGTCCTCGCCATCGCCGGGCTGCTCGCCTCTCGAATCAAGAAGGACCTCTAAACATGTCTGATCCATCCAAGAAGGCCATCACGCCGGACGATCTCGAATCCCAGTTCCGCGGCATCAAGGCCCAGGTCGACGAAAAGACCGGCCAAGCAAAGTCGCAGGCAGCAAACAAGATGGTGCCCGCTGGCATCGCCGCCGCAGTCCTTGTGCTTCTCATCGGATTCATCTTCGGAAAACGAGCCGCCAAGAAGACCTCGTCGGTCGTCGAGATCCGTCGAATCTGACGGGCCGGTATCGCTCCCCATGCTTCCATTTTCAAAAAAGGCGCTGAAGTACCAAATGCGTCGCAACGCCACGACAAAGGGTCTCTTCGGGGGCAACAAGTTGTGGCTGGCCGTCTTTGTGCTGCAGCGGCTTGGCGGGTTTAAGAACAAACTCACCAAGGGCGGCGAGATGCCGGTTGAGATCAGTGAGGACATGAAGCAGGGTGGGATCTTCGCGATCATTCACAACCCGCCGCCTCCCACCAAGAAGCAGCTGAAGAAGGAAAAGAAGGCGCTCGCAAAGGCGTCGAAGCGGGCGGACGTTCTCGAGGTCAAGCCGTCGAAACGTTCTTCACGCAAGGCCAAGAAGGCCACCAAGAAGGCGTCGAAGCGGACCAAGAAGGTCGAGAAGCGCTTGGTAAAGCCCACGGTCGTCGAGATTGGTCTCGACCGCTGACGCACTTGCCCGGCGACAACGCAAGAATGGGCGCATGTCAGCTTTTGCCATAGGCGATACCGTCCTGCTTATCGACAAGAAGAAACGTCGATACCTTGTGGAGCTTGCCGAGGGCGGCGAGTTTCATTCTCACGCTGGCTTTGTGCCCCATGACGAGATCATTGGTTCGCCCGATGCGTGCGAGGTCAAGAGCACGAGGGGGTCTAACTTTCTGGCGGTTCGCCCAACGCTGAGCGACTTCATTCTGAAGATGCCTCGTGGAGCTCAGGTCATCTACCCCAAGGACCTCGGGCCCATCCTTCTACTCGCGGACATTTTTCCTGGGGCGAAGGTCTTTGAGTCTGGCCTCGGGTCTGGCGCACTTTCGATGACGATGCTTCGCGCTGGGGCAGTAATCACCGGCTACGAACTTCGCGAGGACTTCGCCACCAAAGCCCAAGCAAACGTCAAAGAGATGCTTGGTGCCGAGGCGCTTGAACGCTACGACGTGTCTCTTCGTGACTGCTACGAAGGCATCGACGGTACGGACTTTGATCGAGTAGTTCTCGATCTCCCAGAGCCGTGGACGGTCGTTCCTCACGCGGCCAAGGCGCTTCGGTCGGGCGGCATCATCGTGACCTACACGCCAAGCATTACCCAGGCGGTTCAGGTGCGCGAAGCGCTCGAACGCAATGGATTCATTCTTGCTGAGACCGTCGAGATCCTTCAGCGCTCGTGGCACATCGAGGGGCAAGCGGTGCGGCCCGACCACCGCATGGTTGCTCATACGGCATTCTTGACCCATGCGCGGCTTTCGGGAAGTAACTAGCGTTCGCTGCTTGGCCCTAGTTGTCGCCGTCGTTTTATCTGCCTGTGGCGGACAACCGGGGGCCACCGACAACTCCAACCAGGGAACGACGCTCCCCGTTGGGCCGGCCGTCACGTTGCCGGTTTACGACGACGATCGATCCGATCTCGACCCGGGTGATCCGCCCGACCAACTCGATGAAGACCTCATTGACGAGACCCTTGCGTCAGCGGTGCAGGTGGCTGGCGACGGTTGCACCCGGTTGCAGCTAGGAAGCGGTTTTGTTATCGGCGACGAAACCGTCGTGACGAATGCTCACGTGGTGGCCGGCGTCGGCGAGGTCATGGTGCGAACCCGAACCGGTGCGATGCGAGCCGAAGTTGCTGGATTCGATCCGGCTGCCGATATCGCCATCCTTCATGTCGAGGGGCTGGTATTGCCGGTGCTTCCACTCGCTGACGGGCAGCTCGACGATGAAGGGGTCATTCTCGGCTTCGGCGGAAGTCAGGCGGCATCCGACGGTATGTTGTCGCCGCCCGACCCCGACTCGTTTCGGGTGAATCGCCTGATCACGGCTACTGGCGAGAACATTTACCGCGACGAAGGCGAAACCAAACGGCTGGCCTACCTGATCGCCGCCGAGATCGAACCTGGAGACTCCGGCGGAGCGTTGGTGCGGTCCGATGGGGTAGTCGTCGGCATGGCCTTCGCTGCGTCGAAACGCCCGAATGCGGCGTATGCAGTGCGCTCCTCGGAGATCCTTCAGCGTCTCGAATCTCCAGAGATTCTTGGCGACCTATCTCGATGCGCCGCCGGATAAGGCGGAAGCGGCGACTGCGAGACGCCTAGGACTGTTCGTAAAACGGCGTGATGGAACGCCCGAAGACGTTCCATCACGGTTGCTACCTAGTTTTCAAGACTTCCTGCGTCGACTCGGAAGCCGACGACTCTGAGGAATCAGACCTCGATGAAGATGCATTCTCCGGGGCATTCTTCGGCGGACTCAATAGTCGCCTCTTCCTGGCCAGCCGGAACAGTAGCGAGACCCGCAGGGCCTCCGGGATCCGAGTGAATCTTTGCGCCTTCACGGACGTAGGCCAGGCCATCGTCGAGCATCGTGAACACATCGGGTGCGATCTCTTCACACAGGCCATCGCCTGTGCACAGATCTTGATCGATCCAGACCTTCATTGTGTATTTCCTTTTTGCTGTGCAGGTGCTCGCAGCACCTGGGATTGTTGTTGTTCTATTGCTAACAACACTGCAAAGTCTAGCCACGCAACGCGATATTCTGTAGGCACGGCCGGGCAATCTTTACCAGTGAACCGTTTTCATCGACCAAAAATCTTCCATTCGTGAGTACTTGTTCGGCACAAAACCAGGCATCATCTGCTCCAGAGGAGTCCACGCTGGCCGATTGGTGTCGGTGTAGGGTCAATTTTCCGCACGGTTTGTCAACCACTGTTTCCCGGAGGTGATTGCGGTTCAAGAGCAATCAAATGATCGCGAGTCCGAACAACTTCGCGCTGAGCTCGTCGATATTCGCGACTACTCAACTCGGCTCGAAGACGAGGTCACCACACTTCGTCGACGCCTCCAGGACTCGCCTAAACGCGTTCGTACACTCGAAGAACGCCTCCTCGAGACCAAGGGACAACTGTCCCAAGCCGTCTCCCAAAACGAGAAGCTCACGTACACGCTCCGCGAAGCGCGCGAACACATAACGGCGCTCCGCGATGAAGTCGACAAGCTCACGCAGCCGCCATCGGCGTACGGAACCCTGCTCGGATTCAACGACGAGGACGACTCCGTCGACGTTTTTTCTGGCGGTCGCAAGATGCGTGTCGCCATCCACCCGGAGCTCACCGATGAGCTCGTCGTGGGCCAAGAAGTTGTTCTGAACGAAACCCTCAACGTTGTTCTTGCCCGCGGGCCAGAGACCAACGGCGAAGTAGCGACCATCAAAGATGTTCTTGAAGATGGCCATCGGGCCATGATCGTCGGCCGTGCTGATGAAGAGAAGGTCGTCGAAATTTCGGGCACCCTCGACGTCACGCTGCGCGCTGGCGACACCGTGCTCATCGATCCTCGTTCTGGCCTCGTGCTCGAGAAGCTGCCTCGGCCCGAGGTCGAAGAACTCGTTCTCGAAGAGGTCCCCGATGTCAGCTACGAAGACGTCGGCGGTCTCGATTCGCAAATCGAACAAATCACCGATGCCGTCGAGCTGCCGTTCCTGCACAAGGACCTGTTCGAGGAATTCGACCTTCCCGCACCGAAGGGCATCCTGCTCTACGGCCCGCCAGGTTGCGGAAAGACCCTTATCGCGAAAGCGGTAGCCAATTCGCTCGCCAAGAAAGTGGCCGAAGTTTCCGGCGACGGCGAAGCCCGGAGCTACTTCCTCAACATCAAAGGCCCTGAGCTTCTCAACAAGTACGTCGGCGAAACCGAACGCCAGATTCGTATGGTGTTCCAGCGAGCCCGCGAAAAGTCCGAACAGGGCTGGCCAGTCATCGTGTTCTTCGACGAGATGGAGTCGCTGTTCCGCACTCGCGGAACCGGCATCAGCTCCGATATGGAAAGCACCATCGTTCCGCAGTTGCTCGCCGAAATCGACGGTGTCGAAACGCTGAAGAACGTCATCGTTATCGGTGCATCAAACCGTGAAGACCTCATCGACCCGGCCATCCTTCGCCCTGGCCGCCTCGACGTAAAGATCAAGATCGAGCGTCCTGATGAAACCGCAGCGACGGCCATCTTCTCCCGGTACCTCACCGACGATCTACCTATCGATCAAAACATCATCGATACGGTTGGCGGCGGCGACCGGAATAAGGCTATCCAAGCCATGGTCGAAGAGACCGTTGCCGAAATGTACCGTTCGGACGAGACCAACCAGTTCCTCGAAGTCACCTACCAAAACGGTGACAAAGAGATCATGTACTTCAAGGACTTCTCGTCGGGAGCCATGATCGAGAACATCGTGCGCCGGGCGAAGAAGTTCGCCATTAAGCGCATTCTGGCCGACGGCACTCGTGGTGTTCGTACCGATGACCTCATCGCGGCGATCCACCAGGAATACAAAGAGCACGAAGATTTGCCCAACACCACCAACCCTGATGACTGGGCCAAGATTTCGGGCAAGAAGGGCGAACGCATCGTGTACGTGCGCACCCTCATAACCAAGAACGAAGACCCAGTAGGCGGTCGAGCAATAGAACGCGTAGGCACCGGGCAATACCTTTAAGGCAAAGAGAACGGTTTCATCACACTGTTCTTGATGGTCCTCGGCTAACTTCACGCTTATGGCGATCACGAAGACAATCGGTGTCGAAACCGAGTACGGCATCCTCATTCGGGGGACCGATGAGTCCAATCCGATCGCTGCTTCATCGCTGCTGATCAACGCATATCTCAACGCTGAACGCGACGGCCCAGCCCCATCGGTTGGCTGGGATTTCGAAGACGAATCACCCGGTATGGACCAACGAGGTTTTGCGCCGGTGGGGTCGATGCCGCCCGAGGTCGAAACGCACCTCGTGAACGCTGTGCTCACCAACGGCGCCCGGTACTACGTCGATCACGCACACCCCGAAATCAGCACGCCAGAATGCACCAATGCCTACGACGTCGTGCTGTTCGACCGGGCCGCAGAGCTCATCGCTATCAAGTCGATGGTTGCCGCCGACCGGGTGCTCCCCGAAGAACAAAACCTGGTCGTCTACAAGAACAACAGTGACGGCAAAGGCAACTCCTACGGCTGCCACGAGAACTATCTCGTCGACCGGCTCACGCCGTTCTCGAACATCATCGCCCACGCCACAGCGCACTTCATCACCCGTCAGATCTTCACTGGATCGGGCAAGGTCGGCGTCGAAGCGCCAGGCCTGACCTCCGACGACGTGCCCTTCCAGATAACGCAGCGTGCCGACTTTTTCGAAGAGGAAGTCGGACTCGAAACCACACTGAAGCGGCCCATCATCAACACCCGTGACGAGCCCCACGCCGACGCCCAGAAGTACCGTCGACTTCATGTGATCGTCGGCGACGCCAACATGTCGCAAGTCTCGACCTATCTCAAGGTCGGTACGACAGCGCTCATCTTGGCCATGACCGAAGATAACTTCTTGCCGCGGGACTTCGTCTTCGCTGCGCCAGTGCAGGCGATGCGCGAAGTCTCCTATGACCTCACCCTTTCTGAGCCATTGCCGATGGCCGACGGAACCAAGATGTCAGCCCTTGAGGTGCAGTGGGAGTTCCTCGAACAAAGCCGAAAGTACGTGGAAGAGCGAGGCACCGAGAATGTTGGCGGTGAGGTAGCGCTCGACGTCCTCAACCGCTGGGAACACGTTCTTGGAGCGCTCGAGGATGACCCAATGCAGCTTGCCGACCAACTCGACTGGGTCGCCAAGTACAGCCTTTTGAATTCCTTCAGAGACCGCCACAGCGTGGCTTGGGACGACGCACGCCTCCGGGCGCTCGATATTCAGTACGCCGATCTCCGACCCCACAAGTGTCTCTTCAACAAACTCAACGTCGAGACCATCGTGAACGACGAAGACGCCACGAAAGCAATGGTCTCACCGCCTGAAGACACCCGAGCGTATTTCCGAGGCGAGTGCCTCAAGCGCTGGCCCGAGCAGATCGTCGCCGCCAATTGGGACTCGATGGTCTTTGACCTCGGCGACGAACCACTCCGCAGAGTGCCAATGATGGAACCGACCCGCGGTACGCGCGCTCACGTCGGTACGCTTCTAGAAGAATGCGAAACTGCGGCAGAACTCTTGGAAAAGCTCGGCAACTGACGCACAATCTGAACAACAATCTGAACAACAATCTGAACACCCCCGAACAATCCGGGTCGCTCTACCAGTGAGGGAAACAACGAACAATGGCTGAACGCGAACAGAAGAAGCGCCCGACACCTCGGGAATCTCAGGAACAGATCGACGAAACGCCGGCTGTATCTGAGGAAGGCGAGAAGATCAAGAGTGAACTCGACGACCTCCTCGATGAGATCGACGAGGTTCTCGAGACCAATGCCGAAGACTTTGTAAAGAGCTACATCCAAAAAGGTGGACAGTGACCTCTCTGCGTTTCGATCCAACCGACGACCCAGGCCCCGACTTTGCTGGCCTGCTCCGTAAGGCAGGCCTTGAGCCACCAGTGCCAAACGGCGACGTCAGTGCAAGCCTCGACATCCCGCACGGCACCACGTGTGTGAGTCTTCGATACGCCGATGGCGTTGTGATTGCCGGTGACCGTCGGGCTACTTCGGGCAACATCATTAGTCACCGTTCGATTCAAAAGGTTTTCGCCGCAGACCGTCACAGCGGTGTAGCCATCGCTGGAGCCGCCGGCCCAGCCATCGAAATGGTGAAGCTGTTTCAACTCCAGCTCGAACACTACGAGAAGGTTGAAGGCTCATCGCTTTCCCTTGATGGCAAAGCTAATCAGCTCAGCCAAATGCTCCGCAATAACCTGCCGATGGCGATGCAGGGCATGGCCGTGGTTCCGATCTTCGCCGGGTACGACTTCGCCGCCGACAAGGGACGGTTGTTCCAGTTCGACGTCACCGGTGGACGCTACGAAGAGCTCGACTACACCGCAACGGGCTCGGGCAGCTTGCACGCCGGCACCGTCATCAAGATCAGCTTCATCGACGAGATGGACCGAGACCAAGCCGTCAACCTCGCGATCGAAGCGCTCTTCCAAGCAGCCGACTCCGATTCAGCGACCGGTCTTCCCGACCTGATCCGCGGCGTCTACCCCGTAGTCGCAACCATCACCGCCGATGGCTTTGACCGGGTCGAAGACGCCGAACTCGAAGACAAAACTCGCCATCTCATCGACAAGTTCACCAACCGTGGTGGACGCGATGGCGGAAACTCGCTCAGCACCGACGGAGGCCCCCAAGCATGAGTCAGCCGTTTTATGTAGCTCCCGAGCAGGTCATGAAAGACCGGGCAGACTATGCCCGCAAGGGCATAGCCCGTGGCCGCAGCCTTATCGGCGGAACCTACGCCGATGGCGTAGTGATTTGCGCCGAGAACACCTCGAACACCTTGCGCAAGGTCAGCGAAATCTACGACCGCATCGGCTTCGCCGGGGTCGGAAAGTACAACGAGTTCGACCAACTTCGGATCGCCGGAATCCGGCACGCTGACCTCAAGGGCTTCAACTACAGCCGTGCTGACGTCGACGCTCGAAGCTTGGCCAATCAGTACGCCAACATGCTCGGCCAAGTCTTCACCCACGAGATGAAGCCCATGGAAGTCGAGATCCTCGTCGCCGAGATCGACGAAGAAGAAGCCGCACGCGATCAGCTGTTCCAGGTCCTCTACGACGGATCCGTTACCGATCACACCGACTATGTCGTGCTCGGCGGCGACTCTGACGCCATTCGTGAACGGCTTGCCGCAAAATGGAAGCCGGGAGCTGCACTCTCTGCGGTGCTCCAACTTCTTGTCTCGTCGCTTGCCGGAGAAGAACGCCAGCTTGAAGCTGCAGATCTCGAAGTAGCAGTGCTCGAACGCGGCGACCACCGCCGTTGTTTCCGCCGCATCGAAGGCGACGAGCTCTCCGGGCTGCTCTAGCCGCCCAGAATTCATATCGCGGCTGGCTGCGTAAAGGTTTTTGGCCCGCCCGCCGATACCCAAAGGCATGCCAGTAGATGTACGTGCCATGGCCAATGGTCCAGTTGCGTTGGGCGAAGCCCTTCGCACAATTCGAGAACGAGTTGGGTTTTCCGTCGAAGGGGTTTGTCGCCAAACCAGCCTTCGGACGGCGCAACTCCTCGAGATCGAAGCCGGGATGTACGAGCCGTCCACGGGCATTCTTGAGGCGCTCGGCGAGATATACGGAATCGATACCGAGCAACTGCCTACCTCGGGCGAGGCCATTCGAAAACCGTTGGTCTACGACGAGGAACGGTTCCTCCTGCACGCCGGCTGGCTCACCATCGAGTTCGACCCTCGGCGCCATGACAACGATGACCTGCTCCGGTCCTTCGCTGCGTGTATTCGCAAGCTGCGCGGTGCGTCTGATTCGGCGCCCGTCGTTCTCCGCGAGGCCGACAGGGTCATGCTCGCTCAGCTCCTAAATCTCGAAGATGAATACCTCGAACAGCGTTTCCCGTACTGGTTCCAGGCGGCTCCGGAGCAGTTCGTCGGTATCCGCGAAACGTTGCTCCCGCTCGCTGCCTAAGGCAAGTATCTCAAATGAGATGCCCACTAAGGAGACCTAGGCGGTAAGGTCGGCACCACATGCAAAAGCGGATCTACGGCATCGAGAATGAGTACGGCGTTACCTGCACGCTTCGCGGTCAGCGGCGCCTAAGCCCTGACGAAGTGGCCCGCTACCTGTTCCGGCGCGTCGTTTCGTGGGGACGCAGCAGCAACGTTTTCCTCGCAAACGGTGCTCGTCTCTACCTCGACGTGGGCTCACACCCCGAATACGCGACGCCCGAGTGCGACAGCATCTATGACCTCGTGGTGCACGACAAAGCAGGCGAGCGAATCCTCGAACAACTCTTGGTGAGTGCCGAACAGCGACTCGAAGACGAAGGTATCCGCGGCGATATCTACCTGTTCAAGAACAACACCGACTCGGCCGGCAACTCCTATGGCTGCCACGAGAACTACCTCACCGGCCGCCGCGACGATTTCTCCAGCTACGCCGAAGTGCTCATTCCGTTCCTCGTAAGCCGCCAGATTTACGCCGGCGCAGGCAAGGTTCTGCAGACCGCACGTGGCGCCATGTACTGCGTGAGCCAGCGGGCCGAGCACATCTGGGAAGGCGTCTCAAGCGCCACTACTCGGTCCCGGCCCATTATCAACACCCGCGACGAGCCCCATGCTGATGCCGAGCGGTACCGCCGTCTTCACGTCATCGTGGGCGACTCCAACATGAGCGAATACACCACCTTCCTCAAGGTTGGTGCCGCTTCGATCATGCTGCGAATGCTCGAAGACCCTCGCGTCGTCCTGCGCGATATGACGCTTGAGAACCCGATCCGGGCGATTCGCGAGATCAGCCACGACATGACCTGTACACGACGGGTGCGTTTGGCCAACGGGCGCGAAGCCAGTGCCCTCGAAATTCAGAGCGAGTACCTTACCCGTGCGCTCCGTTACGCCGAGCACAACGACTTCACGCCGTTGGAACAAAAGGCGCTTGATATGTGGGAGCACTGCCTTACCCAAATCGAGAAAGACCCGCTAAACCTCGACCAAGAAATCGACTGGGTCATTAAATACAAGCTCATCGAGGCCTATCGCGAACGGCATGGGCTGTCGTTGGCCGATGCCCGTGTCTCGCTGGTCGACCTTGAATATCACGATGTCAACCGCGACCGCGGCCTGTACTACCAAATGCAAAAGCGCGGCATGGTCGAGCGGATTTGTACCGACGAAGACATTGCGCATGCGGTCGAGAACCCGCCGGCTACAACCAGGGCTCGTCTTCGTGGCGAGTTCATCCAAAAGGCCAAAGAGAAGAAGCGCGATTACACCGTCGATTGGGTGCATCTCAAGCTCAACGATCAGGCGCAACGTACCGTTCTTTGCAAAGACCCGTTCAAAGCGCACGACGAACGCGTCGAAAAGCTCATCGCCAGCCTGTAATACCCCCTTTGGTGGAGCGGTTCCGGGCATTGGTCGCATCGTGAAGCCGGAGAAGTTGCTGAAACGCACACAACGGCCGTCTGGCCGTGCGATACTCACTGGCTGATGTCCAAGCTCGAACGATTGATGAATTTGCTGGCCGCGCTGCTGCATACGTCGGTGCCGATGACCGCCGAGCAACTTCGTCAGCGGATCGAGGGCTACCCCGATGCTGGACCGAGTTTTCGGCGATCGTTCGAACGCGACAAGGACGACCTTCGCTCGATGGGGATTCCCATCCGGGTCGAGACGGTCCCCGGCACCGATCCGCCGGTCGAGGGCTATCGAATCGACCCCAAAGAGTACGCGGGCAGCGACCCGCAACTCGACCCAGACGAACTCGCCGCCATGCACCTTGCCACCAACCTTGTACGCCTCGACGGCGTGCAAGGCGATCAGGCGCTCGTGCGAGTCGGAGGCCTCGTCGGAGACGGCCAAGGCGCTGAGTCGGTCGAGCCGCTCGCCGCGCTTCCCTCCGATACCAACCTAGGTCCGCTGTTCGATGCTGTTCGAACCAAAAAGTCGGTGTCGTTTACGTACAACGCCGCCAGCCGAACTCTCGATCCGTACAAGCTTTCGTTTCTTCGTGGTCACTGGTACCTCATCGGCTTCGACCACATGCGCGAGGACGAACGCCAGTTTCGGGTCGACCGCATCGAGGGCATTGTGGAGATCGGCGGCGATGCCACAACCGCACGCCCCGATGGGCCGCAGAGCGATCGGGCCGAATCGTGGGAACTCGGCGATGAAGAACCCATTCAGGCCCGAATTCTTGTCGATGCCGATCAGGCCGGCTGGGCCAAGCACTACCTCGGGCGCGACTCGGTGGTGGCCGACCACGCCGATGGTTCGGCGGAGTTTGAACTAACGGTCCGTAACCGCGAGGCGTTTCGGTCGTTTGTTCTGACCTTTCTCGAACACGCCGAATTGTTGTCGCCGCCCGAGCTTCGCAACGAGCTGATCTCCTGGCTCGAGGAGCTTCACGCTGGGGCATCGGCATGAGTCGCCTCAACGCATCCGATCGCGTCACCCGGCTCCTCGCGGTCATTCCCTGGGTTGCCAGCCAGCCAGGCGTGCACCTCGATGAGATCGCCGAACGCTTCGGTTACCCGCGTGCCCACCTCGAGGCCGACCTGCTCGAAGCGGTGCAGTTCGTCGGCGTCTACCCTTTCACGCCCGACACGATGATCGAGGTAAGCCTCGATGATGATCGGGTGTGGATTCACTATGCCGACTGGTTCGCCAAGCCGTTGCGTCTTACGTCGGAACAGGCTGTGTCCCTCATGGCAGCGGGGGAGAGCGTGCTTGCGCTCTCTGGTGACGAAAACGGTCCGCTGCTCGGTGGACTGACGAAACTCGGCGCCGCACTCGGCGTCGATCAAGGACTCGATATTCGCTTGGGGAGCGCCCCAGAAGAAACACTCGACCTGCTACGCACCGCCGTTACCGATCACCGCGTCGTCGAACTCGACTACTACACGTTTGGTCGAGACGAGCGAACCCACCGCTCTATCGAGCCGGTTCGTTTCTTTGCCGACGAGGGCAAATGGTACGTGTCGGCGCATTGCCGCCTTGCCGACGACGAGCGAGTATTTCGGGTCGACCGGATCGTTGACGCAACGCTCCTCGATGAAACCTTCGAGCCTCGTGGCGAGGGCGGAATGCACGTGTTTACCGCCCGTGATGGCGATCCACGAGTGACGCTCGAGGTTGCCGCCGATGCTGCGTGGGTGGTGCAGCAATATCCGAACGAGGGCGTCGAAGAACTCGACGACGGTGGCTTCCGTGTAACCCTCGCCGTTGCCGCCGTGCCGTGGCTCGAACGTCTCCTTGTAAGGCTCGGATCCTCTGCCTCGATCGTCGAGGCTGATCCGGCGATTCCGGTGAACCTCGTGCAAGGCACCGCAGCTCGTGTTTTAGCTAGATATCAGGCCGATCAATGAGACCTCTTAGCGGCGCTGAGCTTGTAGGGTCTTTGTACCGTGCCTAGTGATCCTGTTGTACCTGATGAGCCTGCGCTGGCTCTTGACAGCCCCGACTTTGCCGAGCGCATAGCGGCCCGTGCCAAAGAGCGTTTGGCGCAACAACAGGCGGCCAGCACTTCTGCGTCCGTCGACGGCACCGTTGCTTCGCAGCCGGGCGTGGCCCAGTTCGGATCTACCCCTTCCGCCCCATCCGCTCCAGCCGACCAGTTGGTGCCGGAAACGTCTTCGAGCGTTCCCGCGGCCGCAGTGCCCGTTGCGGACACGTCGCCGTCGATAGCGTCGCCCACTCCCACACCGGCAGTGCCGACTAATCCGGTCGAAGGAAACCACGTCGCACCGGCCCAACCGCCGGTTTCTGAGCCAACGGCGACAATGGTGCCAAAGGTCGAGGCTCCCATCGCTGCCGCTCAGACCGTGGCAACGCCAGTCCAGTCCGGTGCAGCGCAGACGACCGCTCCTTCGGCCACGCCCGTTTCTCCCGTTGCGCCAGCAGTCCAACAGGCGTCGCTAACAGAACCGATGCCAGCTCGGCAACGATCAGCCTCCGACGGCCCCACGACCGCTCCCGCTGCTGTGGCAACGGCGCCTGCGGCAATGGCGACACCAGCCTCCACGCCACCAGCCTCCGCCCCAACTGCCTCCAGTCCCGCCAGTCCGGTCGATGGCGACGAAGCCATCGCCACCCGTGACGAAGCCGACTACGACGTCATCAACCCTCGCCTCCGTTCGCTTATCGAATGGGCAGTGGTTGTAGCCGGGGCCCTTGCTGTTGCGCTGGTCATCAAGAGCTTCCTCCTTCAGGCCTACTTCATCCCTTCGCCGTCGATGGAACAGACCCTGGTCGAGGACGACCGGGTGCTTGTCAACAAGCTCAGCAAAGCCGCAAACCGAGGCGATGTCATGGTCTTCAAACGCGAGGTTGTGAATCCCAACGATCCCGAAGATCTCATCAAGCGAGTCATTGGCCTCGAAGGCGAAACCGTCGAAGCCCGAGACGGCACGATGTTTATCGACGGAAAGATGCTCCAGGAGCCCTACGTCGAGGACGGAATTGCCTCGTTCGGCCCTGTCTGGACCGAAGGCTGCGCCAACGAACAAGGCGACGGTAACTCATGCACCGTCCCCGAGGGCGGCCTCTTCATGATGGGCGACAACCGCCAGAACTCGCGCGACAGCCGGTTCTTCGGCCCCATAACCCGCGATCAACTCGTAGGCCGAGCCTTCCTAAAGGTCTGGCCGCTCAACGACATCGAAGCGCTCTGACATTGGTCGCTGCGTCGCGGGCTCCTTCGCTCTGCGCTTCGCTATGACTCCTTAGCTTCAACCTCGGCCGCCGCCTTCGCTCTGGCCGACTCCCAGCGCTTTGTCGCGGCTCGCTCTACGTCGGTGCCTGGAACCGGAACCCCTGTTTTCCACCTGGCACCGAATGGGTGGTTTGGTGCCAGGTGGACGCTTCTTATTGCTGGTGGTAGGTCCTTAGGGCGTCTGCTATTCGGTCTGAGTGATCGCTGAAGAAGCCGTCGGCTCCCATATCTAGCGACTCACGGATGACCCGCAGGTGCTGGCAATCCCACGAGAACACCTCGATCCCGAACCGGTGGAAAATCGCCATATTGCCGCCCGTCCACTCGGTGTTGCGCAGATTGACCGCATCGATCTTGAGCTCGGCCAGCGTTGCCGCATGGCGTTCGGGCCCCTTCTCCATGGCCGAAAGCTTCGTCGAATGTACAAGCTTGGCTGGACCCGCAGCGTCACGCCATGACGCCAACGTCTCGTGGTTGCGAAAGCACAGCCAAAGATTCTCGAGAGCCCCGGCGCGCTTTGCAGCCTCGACCGTGGGCACAAAGGCCCCAGCGTCACAGACATCGAGCGAGAGCGGCAGGTCGGTACCCACCTGGTCATAGAACTCGTCGAGCGAAGGGATATGGCTCGGAAGGTCGGCCCGATCGAATTCTCGGATCGGTTGGCGTTGCACCAACCTTTTGCGAACAACGCCGTCATGATCGAGCACGGCCACACCATCCTGAGTGATCCAAACATCGCTTTCGAGTCCGGATGCTCCAAGCTTTTTCGCAAGCAGAAACGATTCGATGGTGTTGTCGTCGGTGTGAGCGCTGGCGCCACGGTGAGCGAACCCAATGGGAGGGGTCCTCATCGCCGGATTACGGGTCTTCATGGTTCCCAAGCTACCCGGTTGGCATGCAGGCTCCCGAACGCTTCTGAAGGTCTCTTGGCGCCATTGCAGCTGTGTGACGTTTCCCCTGTATCGAATGGCCCTGTGGATAGCCCAAAATTTGGGTCTCACGACCAAAAAGTAGGGAAACGAAAGGGTCGATTGGCCTGTTAAGGGGGGTGGCTGGAGTGCCGATAGTTGTGATGTCGCAATGGAACACGAAAGCTGAACATGGCAACGATTCGGGCAACATGCCCTTCTTGTGGAGATGTAGAACTGACTACGGCGGATGTCAAAGTCCGCGTATGCCTCGATGATGATCGAGGCGAGTATTCGTTCCGCTGTCCAGTGTGCTCAATGACGGTCGTTAAGGCCGCCGAGCACCGCACTATTGACCTATTAGTTGCCTCTGGCGTTCACATGGATACGTGGACGCTCCCTGAGGAGCTCTACGAAACCAAGTCGGGTGCGCCAATTAGCCACGATGACATCATCGACTTCCACTCGCAGCTGCACAACGACAACGTTCTCGTTGAAGCGCTTCAGGACCTGAAAGACTAGCGACGGAGCAAAAGGGCGCATCAGCGCTCACGCTCGTGTCCACGCAACGCTGGGTTGAACCCAGCGTTGCGTCATTTTTGTCCCGGTTTCGGCGGGCATTCGTTGCGGTGCTTCTTCGGGGCTTCGTTCCGGGACCTGCATAGGTAGACTCGTCATATGGGAAACGTGGGTGGTCTTGAAGTCCTCGTAGTGCTTTTAGTAGCGCTCGTTGTCTTGGGCCCGGAGAAGCTTCCCGAAGCGGTGCGCAAAGTCGGCAACGTCGTTGGTGAACTGCGCCGAGTCTCGAAGAGTTTCCAGGATGAAATGCGCTCGGCCGCGATGCTCGATGAGTTTGGCCTCGAAGCCAAGGCACGAGACAAAGGCGATGCTGCCGTAGCGGCGAGCAAAGCCAAGCAGGCAGGTATGGAGCCGACCGGAAAAAGCCTGACCGAAAACACCGAACCGTTTACGAACACCGATGCCGAGCTCTCGTCATCCGATGAGTCCGACGCTTCCGCAGCAGCTGCGACCGATGCCTCAAGCCCGGCGCCGAGCAACGGCCCTCCGAGCAATGGCACGGCCAGTGATGCCGGTGACGACGCCGACGATGATGATCAGCCTCGAATCGAATCCGACGCATAGCGGTGGCTGACCCAACGAAACCTTCAACCTCGTCACAGTCGCGCGTGCCGGCCGCTGACGAAGGCCGTATGACACTCGTCGAGCACCTCACGGAGCTTCGAACTCGCATTATCCGGGCGGCCATAGCGATTGCCGTTGGGTTCGTAATCTGCTGGTGGAAAGGCCCCGACCTGCTCCAGTTTCTCGTCGAGCCCTACTGCGACACCATCGACCCCGAAGCCATCATCGCCGCTGGCGGAAAGGTCGGCGAGTGTCAGCTTCTGGTTACCGAGCCGACCGAACAGCTCAACGTGCGGGTCACTACAGCGCTCTATGGCGGGTTCTCGCTGGCGTTGCCCGTAGTGATGTGGCAACTCTGGCGGTTCATCACACCAGGTCTTTATCCGCACGAGAAGCGCTACGCATTGCCGTTTGTCTTCTCGAGCATGCTGCTGTTCTGCCTCGGCGTGGGGCTCTCGTACTGGAGCTTGCCCCGAGCGCTCGTGTTCCTTACCGAGATTGGCGGGCTCGACTTTGCCGTCAACTTCAGACCCCAGCCGTACCTGACCTTTGTTATCAAGATGCTGGTGGCGTTCGGGCTGGGGTTCCAGTTCCCCATCGTGCTGATATTCATGCAACTGGCTGGCATCTTGTCGGTTGACGCCCTCAAGAGCGGTCGCCGGTACGCAATTGTGGGCATCGTCGTGCTGGTTGCGGTGGTAACCCCCAGTGGCGATCCAATCACCCTGCTGGTGCTTTCGGTGCCGATGTACATCTTCTACGAGTGCGCGATCCTTTTCGGCGTCTTGAGGGCTAGGCGCCAAAAGGCCGTTGCAACGTGAGCCCGAAATGACGGACTACGGGTTCACTCTTGATCCGTTTCAGCAGGAGTCGATCGACGTCCTCAAGAGCGGCCGATCGGTTCTGGTCGCCGCCCCCACTGGCTCGGGCAAGACCGTGGTCGCCGAGTACGCCGTCGAAGAAGCCCGAAGCCTTGGCGAAAAGGTGTTCTACACGACCCCAATCAAGGCGCTGTCGAATCAAAAATACCGGGACTTTAAGGAAAAATACGGTGCCGATTCGGTCGGTCTACTCACCGGCGACAACGCCGTAAACGGCAACGCCCCCGTTGTGGTGATGACCACCGAAGTTCTCCGCAACATGTTGTATGCCGGGTCTGATCTGCTCGAGGGGCTCCGATATGTGGTCCTCGACGAGGTCCACTACCTCCAGGACGCTTACCGCGGCGCCGTGTGGGAAGAAGTGATGATTCATCTGCCGAAGCAGGTTCGGCTCGTTGCCCTATCGGCCACGGTTTCAAACGCAGATGAGCTTGCCGAGTGGATTACCGAGGTGCGGGGCGAGACTGTTGCCGTGCTCGAGACGACCAGACCGGTCGAGTTACGCGACCTCTACGGCGTTGCCGAGCGCGGATCCTCGCAGCTGCACGTGGTGCCAGTACTGATCGATGACAAACCCAACCGCGAAGCGTTCCGGTTCGACGTGCAGAGCGGCAGTAAGGGACACGGACGCAACGATCGCAAGGGTCGCAAAGGTCCGCCCAAGCGTCGCCGGCCGTTCACCACGCCTCGCCGCCTGGACGTCATTCACTACCTTCGCAAACGCGACCTGCTGCCCGGTATCTTCTTCATCTTCAGTCGTGCCGGCTGTGACGATGCCGTATCGAGTTCGCTTGACTCGGGGATGGACCTCACCACCGAGTCCGAGAAAGAACGGATCGCCGCGATCGCGGCCAAACGCACCGCGCACCTCTCCGAACGAGATCTCATCGCGCTCGAGTACGAGCGATTCGTCGCTGCCCTCATGCGAGGTGTCGGCGCCCATCACGCAGGCATGGTTCCGGCGTTCAAGGAAACGGTGGAGCTCTGCTTTGTCGAGGGGCTTATTAAAGCCGTCTTCGCGACCGAGACACTGGCCATGGGCATCAACATGCCGGCC
Source organism: uncultured Acidimicrobiales bacterium (assembly GCA_937934655.1). GTDB lineage: Bacteria > Actinomycetota > Acidimicrobiia > Acidimicrobiales > SHLQ01 > CALLQB01. Next base: position 22,107 of record CALGZB010000091.1, read on the forward strand.
CGAAGTGTTGTGCTCGACAAGCTCACAAAGTTCACCGGCGAAACTCACGAGTCCCTCACCCCAGGCCAATACACCCAGCTCACCGGGCGCGCCGGGCGGCGCGGTATCGACCCGCTTGGCCATGCGCTTGTGCTTTGGTCGCCGTACGTCACGTTCGATCAGGTTTCGCGCCTAGCGGGCAGTACCAGCTTCCCGCTGTTCTCTTCATTCCGGCCGAGCTACAACATGGCGGTCAATCTCGTCCGCAGGGTCGAAGAAGACGCAGCCGGCGATTTGCTTCGTCAGTCGTTCGCTCAGTTTCAGTCGCGGAGCGCCGTGGCAAAGTTGGCGAAGAAGGTACAGAAGCGCCGGGACGACGTGCGCAAGGCAACCGATGCGCTCACCGCGCCAAGAGCTGAGGTTGAGTCATCCCGGCCCTCGTCTCGAGGCAGCGAAGGCGGAAGCGTCGGACAAAACCCAGAACTGGCCGACCGGATTGCGAAGACGGTGGACCGCTTGGCGCCGGGTGACGTTTTGGCGGCATCGGCGACCCACGAACGTGTTGTTGTTGTGTCTACCGCGTTTCGGCGAGGCCAGGCTCGAGTTCGCCTTGTCAACGAGGTTGGCGATTCGTTCACCGTCGATACCGACGAGTTTCAAGAGCTACCAGACACCATCGGTACGATGTCGCTGCCCGAGCCGTACTCGCCAAACAGCGACCGGTTTCAAAAGGCAGCCGGCCACGAGCTGTCGCGAACCAGCTTTCGGGCACGGCGTGGCAAGAACCGGGCCAACGACCGGGTGGATCGTGCCTCCGAATCGGGTGGCGAAAGCGCTGCGTATGACGCTCCCGAGCAGACCTACACCGACGACATGCGGTTCAACCTTGCACTCCTTGATCAGATCGAGGCCGACGAGCGCGAGATCGAGATACTGACCAAACGCATGGCCGATCGCGACGGTTCTATCCAGAAACAGTTCGCGGCTGTTCGCAGTGTGCTCGACCAGCTGGGTTATCTCGACGGCTGGTCGCTCACCGATCGCGGCGAGATGCTCGTGCGGGTCTACCACGAACGCGATCTGTTGATCACCGAAGCGCTGATGAGCGGCCTGCTCGATGGCCTTGATGAATCCGAGTTGGCCGGAATGGTCAGCGGGTTTACGTACGAGCATCGCAGCTCGACCCCACCGCCGTCGCCGTGGTTTCCGAGCAAGACCGCCCGGCAGCGGTTTGGCGAACTCGCGGCGATGCACGCACGGATCAACCGGCTCGAACGGTCGGCGGGGCTCCCGGAGACAACAGAGCCCGACCCGACGGTGTTTGCCTCGGTGCATGCCTGGGCACTGGGTGTCGACCTCGACGATGTGCTCGATGACGATCTCACCGGCGGCGATTTCGTCCGGCAGATCAAACAGATTATCGACCTCTTGCGGCAGCTTGCGGTCGCTGCTCCAAACCCCGATACCAGACGCCGGTCGGCGGCTGCTGCAGAACGGCTTGACAGGGGAGTGGTGACCGCTTCGGGAGCGGTGGCTCCTCCGAGCGAGCCTGATGATGAGGGCGACACCGAAGAGGCTGACGAATCATGATTGAACGATTTGCCGACTGGGGCGAGAACGGCCCGTTACCCGATAACGGTGTGGTCGCGACCTCCGACCGCGCCGCGGCGCTCGTGATCGCCAACGCTGTCGACGAGGTGCCGCCCGTCGGACTGATTGCCGGCGACCTTCGGCGCACGCTCGGCGGCCGACGAGGCCGCGGGCAAATGCGCCATCCCGACGCGGCCCGTGCGGTGGTCGACTACGGACTGGTGCGGTTCGAAGACACCGAGCTCCCGTTCGTTGCCCACGTAGTGGCTCGACGGTCACTCACCCGCGGTCGGGTGATTGCGGTCATGAACGCTGCGTTCGTAGGCAAGTGGAACGTCGCGCCTCGCTCGCACCCCTCCGACGGTGTGTTCGAGGTCCTCGATGTCACGATGTCCTTTTCGGACCGCGTAAAGGCCCGCCGGCGTCTTCCCGCCGGCACCCATATTCCGCACCCGGCGATCCACCAGCAGCGCGGCGCAACGTTTGAATTTCAGCTCGATAAGCCGCTCGACCTTTGGGTCGATGGCAAGAACGTGGCGCGTGTCGACAACTTCTCGGTGGTGTTGGTTCCCGATGGTTTGCCGATTGTTGTGTAGCCAGAGCAGGTCAGGAGCATGCACGTGACGAATTCGTCACCTCAGGTCCACTCCTTGTTGAATGATCGCGCCTACAGTTTCGCCTCGTGAAGACCTATGTGGAGGAAGAGTTCACCGCCGATGAGGCCGATGTGCTCCGCCGCGATTTCACCAACCTTGATCAGCCTGTATTCGCACTGGTAAACCTGCCAGAAGTGGTGAAGGGCGCGCTCTTCGCCAGGTACTCGCGTTCGCCGCTCAGTCTTCGCCGACTGTTTCTCAAAGAGTTCGTCGGCGACCTTGACATCACCGGTGATGAAACGATCGACGCAACGGTGGGGCTGCGACGGGCCGAAGAACTCTACGACCGAGTCTTCTTTCAGTACGGCGACGACTCGGTTGCCCAGCTCGGTGGCGTGCATCTTGCGTGCGAGCAGTCATCGAACATCCTGACCAAGGTGCTCGAGTGGGGTCGGCTTATGTCCTACCTCGAGCAATCCACTCGCTACATCGCCTACGACGAACGCCTCGGTGGCCGCTACCGCTATTACCGCGATCCCGAGTTGCTCGCTTCGCCCCTTGGCGCTCGCTATGTCGGCGACATGGATCGACTGTTCGACGCGTATTCGTCGATGATTCCGACGATGGCCGATTTCTTCCGAAGCCACATTCCTCAGCAGGCGGGCGACGCAGACTTCGTCTATCGCACCGCAATTCAGGCCAAGGCCCTCGACTCGATTCGCGGGATCTTGCCAGCTTCGGCACTCTCGAACGTCGGCATCTATGGCTCGGGCCAAGCCTACGAAGCGTTGCTGTTGCGTATGGCGTCGCATCCGCTTCCAGAGGCACGCGAATACGGCGACCTAATGCTGACCGAACTCCGCAAGGTCATTCCATCGTTCTTGAAGCGTGTCGACTTGCCCGATCGCGGTGTGGTCACCAGCCAGTATCTTTCTGACAACTACGAAGCCATGGCCGATATCGCCGAGCAGCTTTTCCCGACCGACGTTGCGCCCGACACTGCGCCGATGGTCGAGCTCGTCGATTTCGATCCCGATGCCGAGATCAAGCTCGTTGCCAGCATGTTGTACTCACATGTTGCGCTGCCCGAGACCCAGCTAGAGGCTCGGGTGCGGACGATGTCGGTCGATGACCGCATCGCCGTCATGCGGGCCTACACCGGCGAACGCAAGAACCGTAGGCACCGTCCTGGTCGAGCGCTCGAGCGGCCGTCGTACCGATTCGATATTTTGTCCGACTACGGAGCGTTCCGGGACCTTCAACGTCACCGGATGCTTACCGTCGAGTGGCAGAAACTTTCGCCTTCCCACGGCTACACCATGCCTCCCGAGGTCGAAACTGCCGGCCTCGCCGATCAGTTCGAAGCCCAGATGGAGCGGTCTGCCGATCTGTATGCGTTGCTCGAGGGGCCGTATCCTGAGCAAGCCTCCTACGCCGTGTCCTTGGCGTACAAGATTCGCTACATGATGCACACCAACGCCCGGGAAGCGATGCACATGCTTGAGCTGCGCACAACGCCGCAGGGTCACCCTGCGTACCGAGAGGTTGCTCAAGAGATGCACAACCTCATTGGCGAGCGGGCCGGTCATAAGGCGATTGCGGCGATGATGACGTTCGTTAATCATGAGCAGGAGCCTGAACTCGGTCGCCTCGCTGGCGAACGGAAGTCGGCAGAAAAGTCGAGCTAGTCCCGAGCCCGTACCCCGGTGGCCGTCGGCCTTCGGAGTGGGTTCTCTGAACGTCCGACGCGGTTGTGTCGGGCTTTCGTCGTTTTGGCCGGGCTTCGGACGCTTCGGCCGGTGTTCATTTCTGCGGCTCGGGTCCGCCGATCGCTTGGCATAGCTGGTGTCGCGCCCCTAGTGGGTGATGCTCGTGAGATTTATGTTGGGAAAGTTGGAAAAGTTGTTAGATTATTCTCCCTAAGTGGGCGGATAACCACTGACAGGGAAAATCCAACGTGACTAGCTTCAATTTCGACAACGAACATCTTGCTGACGCTCGCCGCTTTTTGCGGACGAACAAGAGCCGTATCGCCGGGCCTGCGGCGATTGTTCTGCTCGGCCTGGGTGGCCAGATGGCTACCCACGTTGTGCAGCGTGGCGACACGCTCTACAGCTTGGCCAAAGAACAAGGCGTGACCGTCGAAGAAATTGCGACTGCAAACAATATTTCGAACCCCAACCTGATCGTCGCCGGCCAGAAGCTTTCGCTCCCAGCGTCGAACGACATCACTGTGGTTGTTCAACCGGGTGAGACCGTATGGTCGATCGCCCAAGCGCACGGGGTAACTGTGGCGTCGATCATCGATCGAAACGGTCTTGGAGCTTCGGCCCGGATCATTGAGGGCCAGAAACTGCGTATCGGTGCACAAAGCGGTTCAGCCGACGCTCAGCCTGAAAAGACATGGGCGGAGAAGAAGGCGGCCCGCGAAGCTCGAAAGGCCGAGCAGGAAGCTGCTGCAGCGGCCAAGGCAGAAGCGGAGGCTGAAGCAGAGGCCAAAGCCAAAGCCAAAGCTGAGGCGAAAGCCGAGAAGCAGGCTGAAAAGGACCGAGCGGCAGAGGAAGAAGCCGAAAACGAGCAAGCCGAACAGGAACAAGCGGAAGAAGTTCCAGCTGAAGAAGCTCCCGAACCTGAGGTTGCACCGGAACCTGAACCTGAACCAGAAAAGAATGATGCTGGTTCTCCTGGGGTAGTAACCACGATTTATGTGGTCCAACAGGGAGATTCGGTCGCTTCGATCGCTTCACTTTTCGGTATCGAAGCCCAAGTTTTGGCCGATGCTAATGGCATCTCGGTCGATGCTGCGCTCGATACGGGTAGTCGTCTGAACATCCCAAGTCGCTAAGACAATCTGATCAATCCGACCAGATGTCGTAAAACTTGGATGAAGTATGTCTATGATCCCCTCGTCTCTACCGACACGCGGTTCGAGGCTCGGAGATCATGACAGAAGACGAAGAAATGCCTGAAGAAGAAAAGCCAGAAGAAGAAGTCGACGTTGAAGAACTCGACGATGAAGAGCTTGATGATGAGCTCGACATCGACGCTGAAGACGTGCTTGATGATGATGACGACGTTATTCCCGTCGATGACGACGAAGAAGATTCAGACGCGCCCGCCGCCAAAGCAGCGGGCGATGATGACGAAGACGAAGACGAACCTGACCCCGACGACCTCGAAGAAGATCTCGACACCATCTTGAAGGATCGTCTGGCGTCAGGTGATGACGAAGAAGATGACGACGAGGACGAGGACGGCGCCCCCGTCGTTCCGGTGAAAAAGCCCGTTGAGGGTGACGACGTAGCGCCAAAGCGCGATGGTGAGCACACCTGCCTCGACTGTTTCCTGTTGTTCAGCTTGGGTCAGGTGGACGATCCGGACAACCCGGCGTGTCCTCACTGCGGCTATCCAGTAGCGGTTTAGGCTTACGCCTTACAGACCGTGGTTTGGTGCCGACAGGCGAACCGAACCTAAGGAAGTGACACGTGGCGAAAAGTGACGACAAGTCTTTGCCAGATCAGGCGTTGGAAGCGTTGTTATACGCTCCCATCGGAATCGCCTATGAGGTTATCGATCGCTTGCCATCGTGGGTCGCTCGCGGAAAGAGCCAAGCGACGATCACCAAGATGCTTGGCAAAATGGCCGTCCAGAAGGGCCAGAGCGAGTTCGAGGGCGTTGTTAGCGACATCTTCGGCGTGAAGCTCGGCGAAGAGGCACCAGAGGCTCCGAGCGCCGCTGAGACGCCCAAGACGCCCTCCTCGGGTCCAAAGACCGCAACGGTGAGTAAGTCGAAGCCCAAAGCCTCTACGACGGCCCCAAGGGCAGCAGGCGACGAGAAGCCGAAGAAACCGAAGAAGAAGCCGGCCAAGGCGGCAACAAAGACCGAATCGAAGAGCGGATCAAAGACCCCGCCAAAGACGAAGAAGAAGGCCCAAACCAAGTCACCGAAGTCTTCGACCAAGGCCTCGAAGCCGGCCAAACCAACGAAATCGGCGACAGCTGAGCCGAAAGTTCCGGTCGAGAACGACCTGGCGCTGGCCTCGTACGGCTCGATGCCGGCATCGCAGATCGTCAAACGACTCGACTCGCTTTCGCCCGAGCAGCTCGAAGCGATTCGGGTCTTTGAAGAAACCAACCGCCACCGAGTGACGGTACTCAACCGCATTCGCCAGATCCAAAGAGCCGCATGAGCGACATCCGCCTGGCAGAAACGGCCCGAGTGGCCGAGTTGGACGATGTCGACGACATCGCTTGGCTTGCAGAGACCGCGCTAGCGGCGATAGCGGACGAGCGCGGCGGCGAGCTTTGGACGCTCCGTGAAGCACGCTCCCTGCCCGCTCACGACCTGGTGAGGAAAGCGGTCAGCGACGCCAGCGAACTCGCCCTTGTGGGCCAACTCGACGGTGTCACGGTCGGCTACGCACTCGCCCGGCTCGAATCGCTGCCCGATGGCACGACCCTTGCGGTCATCGATGACCTGTATGTCCTGCTCGAGGGGCGTCAGGTCGGTGTCGGCGGAGAGATTATGGCCATGCTGATGCAGTGGGCTCGCGACAACGACTGTCGTGGCATCGACGCTGCGGCGCTTCCCGGCGACCGCCATACCAAAAACTTCTTTGAGTCCAACGGACTCAAAGCCCGCGCAATCCTGGTGCATCACGCGCTGACTGCACCGTCTAGCTGATGCGCCCACAGGTCGCTGTCGGAGCCATTGCGGTGCAGGGCGATGAGATGCTGCTCGTACGTCGGGGCCAACAGCCAGGTGCTGGCCAATGGTCGGTACCCGGCGGCAAGGTGGAAGAAGGCGAACTACTCGCCCAAGCGGTGCTGCGCGAGTTCACCGAGGAGACCGGCCTCGACGCCGTTTGCGGCCCGTTCGTGGGCTGGGTCGAGCGGATCGAAGAGCTCTACCACTACGTCATCATGGACTTCGAAGTCACGGTGATGAGCGCGCACGATCCCGTGGCCGGATCTGATGCCGATGAGGTGCGGTGGGTACCGCTTTGCGATGTCGCCGAGCTGAACCTGGTCGAGGGCCTCGCCCACTTCCTGGCCGAGCACGGCTACATCGACACGCTGCTTTAGCGGCGACGCTGTCCGCCACCCGAACGACTGCGCTTCGGCGGCGGTGTGGGCTCGATGTTGAACATCTTGGCGATGTCAGGAATTCGCATCGAGAGTCGCTTGATTGCGGCAAGAAGCTCATCGGTTGGCGTGGCCGGGATCGACACGGGACGAACCTGGGTGTGAACCGGTGAGAATGCAACGGCGTCGAGCACGGTGGCGAACCGGTCGGAACCGGTTTCGGCGGTGAGCGACTCGTTGGACTGCTCGGTGAGCTTTTGGGCGATCTCGGCGGGGATTGGTGCGCCAGCCTTGGGCGGACGAGACGACAAGCGAAGTGCCCGAACGGTGCGACCCTCGTTCAGGGTCTCGGTTAGTTCCTGCAGCCATTTGCGATGTTCGCCATCGACACGGGCCGTGACGGCCTCACCGAGTTCGGTTGCAAGTGCCTTCGCTTCGGCGCCCTTGGCTTGGGTGCTTCCAGCGGCGACGACGGACCGGAGGTCGCGAAGGTCGATGTCGTCAACACCGGCTTTTGCTGCTTCGGCACGATCGAGCCATTCGGCAGCCTTCAGGGAAGGAAGCAGCTTTTCGGCCGCAGCAAGAAGGGCGTCGGTGCGGATCTTTGGCGTGCCAGCTTCGGTTGCGGCAGCGATTTGTTTCTCGGCGATTGCCCGGACACCGGGGATGCCGTCTCGAAGAACTTCGCGGCCAAGCGGCTGCTGGAGTTCGGGGAGTGCCTTGATAGCGGCATCGCGGTGGGTGCGCCGTGGCTTGAGCCGCTTTGCCTTGGGGCGGCTTGGTGCTGCCGGTCGGTCGTTGCGAGGACGACGCTCGCCGTCGCCACGTTCGTTGCGGCCACGTCCGCCGCGGTCGTTTCGGTCGCCGCCGCCTTTGGCGCCGCCACGTTCGTTGCGTCCACCTCGGCTGTTACGGTCGCCTCGGCCACCGCCGCCCTTTCGGTCACCGCGATCGCCCCGATCGCGGCCACCTCGGCCCTTGGGGGCAAGTTGGGTGGTGACCAACTCGGCTGGGCGTCCTGACCCGAGGATCTCGATACGCTCGGGCTCTTTGCGGGCCTTGGTCTTTGGTGGCAGCACCGCAATGATTTCGGTGCCATCGATCATCGTCTCGGCTTCGACCCTGCAGACGTCACCGACCTCTGCGCCCTCGTAAAGCAGCGCTTCATCAAGGGCTCCCTTGGGCTGCTTTGCACCAGCGGCACGCCAGGTCCAGGTGCCATCGTTGCGGTTGCTTGTAAGTTCGACATCGAGCCGGTGAGACATAGGTAGTAACGCTAGCCCTCCCGGGCGTTTCGTCCCACCTCGGCTGAACAGGTTGTTCGGGTGGGTTGTTGTCTGAGAGCGGCGGCTGGAGAAAGATAGACGTATGCAAGCCTTTCTTCTTCAGTCGATCATCGCCTCGGTTGTGCTGACAGTGCTGCTCAATTTGTTGCCTCGGTTGTTTCCAAAAGCTACCGACAAGGCGGAGCAGCGGATCCACGAACAGCTGCGCGAGACTTTTGAATCTCGGGATTCAGGTGAAGGTACAGGTGGTGTTGGCGGCCGCCGAGTCAAAGTGTTCTTCCCCTGGAAGGCAATGCTCGCGGTCTCGGTTGTGTTGACCGTTTTGGTCAACGTCGCCGGCTACTTTTCGGGTGCTTAGACCAGCAGTGTCTTCGGTTGGCCGATGCGCTGATCAGGCAAAGTTCTCCGATTTCTAGGAAAAATCCCGATCGGAAGTAAACCTTTCTACGCGCTGGTGCGTGTGTGGGGTATGCAAGCGATCAATGCAGTCCTATGTAGAGGAGTTTCCGTGGCGGTGGCCGAGATCCCCGAACCGGTGGACACAACATCGATTCGGGTCGTAGAAACCTTCGACGACTTCTACCGTCGAGAGTTCCCCCGTCTCGTGGCCCTAGCGGCGAGCGTTGGAGCCGGACCAGGGGTCGCCGAAGATCTGGCACAGGATGCGCTGATCAAGGCGCATCGCAGTTGGTCGAAGATCTCCGGCTACGACAATCCCGGTACATGGGTCCGTCGAGTCACCATCAACCTCGCGACTTCGTCGGCGCGCCGTCGAACCTCAGAGTTGAAGGCCAAACTGAAGCTGCGAAGCGGTGCCAGCCTGGCGCTAATGCTCACGACGACCCAGCATGAGCCAATTTGGGCCGCGGTGGCCGAACTTCCTCCGCAGCAACGAGCGGCGATTGCCTTGCACTATCTCGAGGACCGTCCAGTGGCACAAATCGCCGAGATCCTCGAATGTTCCCCTTCCACAGCCAAAGTGCACCTGCACAAGGCCCGCACCAGCCTCGCCGCAAAACTCGGCGCCGACGGGAGTCCGTCATGAACGATTTTGATCCACTCAAAGATGCATTCGCCGAACGTTCGGCAGCCGCCAACACCCTCGATGTCGAGAGCGGTTTGGCCGGTGTGCATCGACACAACGCCCCAGGACGCCGGATGGCGAAAGCAGGCGGCGCACTCATGGTCGGACTCATCGCCCTTGGTGGCGCAGGTATTGCGCTCAGTGGAGGTGGCGACGATGTCCGCACTGAAGACCTTGTTGCCGAGGAGGCCGAGGTTGAGACGCCTGACGGTTCGATCCCTGAGCCCGGGGACGATGTGCCCACGACCGACGTTGTACCCACACCGTCAACCATCCCCTCGACGAACTCGACCACGCCGACTACCGAGCCCGGATCCGCAGTGGACAGCCCGCCACCGGCTCTGATTATTACCGACGCGAGCACGTCGGTATGGGTCGACGGCGAGTCCTACGACATGGGTATCGGTCCAGTTGTCGACGCGATTGACTTTGCTGGCGGCGTGATCTTTGAGACCGATGATGCCATTTGGTATTACCCGGCCAACGCGCTCTCGCCGAGGAAGCTTGTCGAGGCCCAGCCCGCTGGTTCTGTTGACCTTCTCGAGGTCGAGGTCGATGCCGAGAACGCTGACTACACGGTGTTCTTCACCGAGGTCCTCGATGATGGACAACCGTCGCAATGGTTGTCGAAGCTTGCTCTCGGAACCGACACCGGTGTGCAACGCATCGCTCAGGTAGGTGGCGTCGAGTACGGCGTTATCGCCGGTGGAGTCGGCGGCCAGGTAGGCGATCACTCGCTCGTTGCTCTGGTGGGCAGCGATGGCCCGTGTACCCGGCTCCGGACGTACGACGCAACAACCGGCGCCGAGGTTGGCTCCGAGGACCGCTGTATCCCCGAGGGCGGCGGCGATTTCAGTAACGACGAGATGTATCGGGCGGTGGATCTGACCCACGATGGCGGTGTGGTGTGGGCCGACGACAACGACCTCCACAACGACCAAACCGGTGACGTTCAATCAACGGTAGAAGGAACGTCAAAGTGGATTGATATCTGGGGCGACTGGGCGGTTGTTGCTCGACGTGGGCAGGCCCCACTCGTTGAGCTCACGAACCTTGCGTCCGGCGATGTCGTGACCATCGATGATCTGCCCGTCAACCTGACCTCGGCCCGTCCGTTGCGGTCTTCGGTGGAGTTAGCCGGAGCCCCGGATTTCGAGTCGTTCATGATCGACTCGGCTAACTACAGGGTCATCAACGTTGCCGACGACGATGTACTCAACATTCGCTCGGGCCCCGGAGTCGACTACGCCATCCAGGGCGGTATCCCCAACGGGGATATCGTGACCACCAGCGGCAACGCGGCTCGCCTTCCCGGCGGCGCCGAGTGGTACGAAATCGACATCAACGGCCTCGGCACCGGGTGGCTCAACGCTCGCTACCTCGAGCTACTCGAGACCGGCGGCGGTATCGATGACTTGCCCTGTCAGGTTGAGGGCGCCGACCCAGCGAACGGGCTGCTGCCGCAGTCTTCGGCGGCCAGTGCCTCCGATGCCGATCACATCAGCTCGTTGAACCAAACCACGATCAGCAATGATTGTGTACGAACGGTCATCGAGTTTGGCAAGGACTTCGACTTCTCCAACTCCGGACCCCAAACCGACATGCCCGGTGGTATCTCGGTAGTGAGTTCGGCCGACGGCAACTCGATTCTTGTCGAGTTCCCGGCGGCGATCATCAATGCCGTCCCCGGCGAAATGCGTTCCGGCACTGCTGTGGTCTCCGGCAACGGTGTCGATCTTGCTGTTGTCGAGATTCTGGCTGGTCCTCATGGTGCAGCGGCATACTTCGACCCTGATGCACGGGTTCTTGTCATCGACTATGTGGCTCTGCCGATCGCCCCCGATCAGCTTCCGGTTCCGCTCGCCGATGGCGCCGGCGTGATCATCCGTAACGTTGAGGGCTATAGCGACGGACCAAATGGGCCAACTATCGAGGGTGCGGCCCGGGTTCGCGGCTTCGCTCGCCCGTTTGAGGCCCAGCTCAATGTCGAAATGCTCGATGCCAACGGCGATCTAGTGAACGACGTGTTGTGGAACAGCGGCCGTTCCGATGAGGCTCAGGGCTCTGGCTACTTCGGCCCGATGGTGCCCTTTATGGTCTGGGGAGCATTCGACATCACGTTTGAAGGACTCGCCACGGGCGACTACACCTTGCGGTTCTCCGGTAACGCCGGCGCCGCCGACAACCCAACCTGGCTAGAACTCGACTTCACGGTTCCCTAGGAGCCAATAGCACGAGCGGACGCGCTCACCTGGCACCAAAACCCCTGTTTGGTGCCAGGTACAAAACCAGGCGTTTTGTTCCAGGTACAAAACCAGGCGTTTGGT
>CALGZB010000092.1 GCA_937934655.1 uncultured Acidimicrobiales bacterium
AGGAAGTTCACCCCGGCCTTAGCCAAACCGTAGAAACCGGAGATGCCCATCCATGCCGCCGTCGATGACTGGTTGACGATGGAACCGCCGCCTCCCTTTCGCATCGACCGCTTCACCGAGCGCGAGCAATGCAGCACGCCCATCATGTTCACCTTCATGAACGTGTCGAGGTACTCGTAGTCCACATTCAACAGGCCGGCGAGCTCCATGTCGCCGAAGATGGCTGCGTTGTTCACCAGGTGATCGATGGTTCCGAATGCTTCCACCGTTGCGGCAGCCATGGCGTCGGTGCTTTGTGGGTCGCCGACGTCGGTCTCGACAAAGAGCGCCCTGTCGCCCAACTCATCGGCGACCCGCTGGCCGGCCTCGGCATTGAGCTCGGCGATAACCACCGACGCACCCTCGGCGTGCAACGCACGCGCATACGCCTCGCCGATGCCTCCGCCAGCACCCGTGACAATCGCAACCCGATCAACAAACCGTTCGCCCATAGCGCTCACCCTTTTTCGTTCGGAACCATTCGCGACATTAGGGTCCGAATATGAGTGCATCCCAAAACGAACTCGTCTACAACCCGTATGCGTTTGCTCTCCACGACGATCCCTACGCCACCTATCAGCGGCTACGCGACGAAGCACCGGCGTACTGGAATCCCGATCTTGAGTTCTGGGTACTGAGCCGATTCGACGATGTTCTGCAAGCATTTCGTGACTTCGAAACGTTCTCTTCGGCCGGCGGCGTAGCGCTCGAGAACCGCCGGCCTATCGGCCAAGTCAGTCCCGAAAATCAGCAGATGATCGAGCTCGACCCGCCCGACCACACCCATTTCCGAAAACTGGTTTCGCGAGTATTCACCGGTCGCCGGGTTGCCGAAATGGAAGACGACATTCGATCGATCGTCGATCGTTATATCGACAACGTCATTGAAGTGGGAACCGCTGACCTGGTCACTGATATCACCGGCCCCTTTCCGATGGATGTAATCTCGGCGCTGCTCGGTGTACCCGCCGAGGACCGCGATGCACTCCGCTATGAAGCCGACCGACTCCTCGTTCGCGAGGACGGATCGATGGACCTGCCGGCTGAAGCCATCGAAGGGTTCTTCGGGTTACTCAACTACTTCATCGCCGATCTCAAAACAAGAACGCCTGGCGACGGCCGAGGCCTAATCTCGGACCTGCTGGCCCTTGAGGTCGATGGCCGGGCGCTTTCCGAGCCCGAACTCCTAGGTTTCTGCACCCTGTTTGTTATCGCCGGGCACGAGACCACCACCAAGATGGTGGCCAACACCATCGAGTTGCTGTCGCGTCACCCCGACCAACGGTCGCAGGTTGTGGCCGACCCGACCGTCGCCCCTGCGGTGATCGAGGAGGTCCTTCGCTTCCACAACTCGACGCAGTACATGCACCGCACCCTCACCCGCGACATCGAGATGCACGGCCAGCAGATGCACGAGGGCGACTCGGTCGTGCTTCTCATCGGAGCCGCCAACCACGACCCCGACGAGTTCGGCGCAACGGCTGGCGTGTTCGACATCGGCCGTCGACCCGAACGACACCTCGGTTTCGGCTACGGCGCCCACTTCTGTCTCGGCGCAGCCCTTGCCCGCATGGAGGGGCGCATCGCGATCGAACAGATCCATCGACGGCTCGGCGACTACCAGGTAGACCACGACGCCAAGGTCCGGTTTCACAGCGGCAATGTGACCGGCTGGGAAAGCCTGCCCATCACGTTTACGCCAGGCCAAAAACTCAGCGACACAACCAACCAACGTGGGAGCACACCCTCATGACCAGCTACGGATACATCGGCCTTGGCACGATGGGATCGGCGATGGCCGAGAATCTCATCGGCACCGGCGCGGCCGTAACGGTGTACGACCTCGATGCCGACGCCGTCGCCTCCGCCGTAGGGCAGGGGGCAACGTCGGCCGCTAGCCCGGCAGAAGTGGCAGCGGCGAGCGATGTGGTGAGCGTCTGCGTTCCGGCTGCTGAGCACATCGAAGCGGTGATGACCGGCCCGGGCGGAATCGTCGAGGGAAAGCACGACGGCCTGCACATCGTCATCCACTCGACCGTTCACCCCGACACCATGACATCGGCCCGCGACACTGCAGCCGAGTGGGGGGTGCCCCTCTTCGATGCCTGTGTGGCTGGCGGGGCCGACAACGCCAGAGCGGGAACGCAGCTTGTGTTGGCCGGAGGGGTCGATGACATGCCACCGGTGGTTGCCGACCTCATCGACATCTACGCCCGCACGGTGGTCTCGGCGGGGCCCGTGGGCGCCGGAGCGGCCATGAAGATCGCGTTCAACCTGATGACGTACGCGCAGTTTGCTGCTGCTGCGACCTCGCATGATCTCCTTCTGAGCGCTGGGGGCAACCCGAAAGAACTGCTGGCCGCTTGGAAAGATGCGGGCCAACTCGGTGTACTCACCGAGCAGTTCAGCGGCATGCTCGACATACCGGCCGAACACATCACGGGCGGGTTCCGATCGATGCTCGAAACCCAGGTAGGGATCAGTCAGAAGGACCTTTCGCTGGCGCAGTCGCTGGGGCAGTCGAGGCAAGGGACCGATGCGTTTATTCAGACGATTCACGATGCGATGCCGGCGATCTATGGCGTTAGCCCAAAACAGGAGAACAACTCATGACCACGGACGAAAGCACCTACGAGCGGGGCGTCCGCAAGATCACCGAGGTGTATGACGGCAATGTCACCGCGCTCCCCGAGGGCAGCATGCCCTTCATGGACGTGATGATGAAAAGCCTGTTTGCCGAGGTGTGGGATCGCGATGTCCTTTCGATTCGCGACCGGCGCCTGCTGATCATGGGGGTCATCGCCGCCAGCGGAGCCGCCGACGTGTGGAAAATCCAGGCGCAGGCAGCTCTCGGTCGAGGCGAGCTATCGCCCGACGAGCTCCGAGAAACCCTGATCATTTTGGCGCCGTACGCCGGCTACCCAAACGTTGCGCCGCTTATCGCCGAATGCGAAACCGCCATCCACGAGGCAAAGGCCACGAAGCCGACCGAGCAATGACCGGCCGCACAAGAGCGGCGCCTAGTCCACTTTTCGACCCCACAATTGGGATAGTTCGAGAAACTCGGTGATCAGGGGTAGGATGAAAACGGTTTCTGGTCTTGGCGGGGCTGACACCAGCAGAACATTGATCGGGACAAAGAAAGACAAAACTTATGGATTGGGGATTCCTTGGCGGGCTTCCAGAAGCCGAACGGAAAGCCGTTCTTGACCGAATGGTGGCGCGCCGATTTCGCAGACGAGAGATCGTCTTCCACGAAGGCGACCTCGGAGACCGGCTCTACCTCGTAACGAAGGGGCGACTCTTGGCACGGGTACTCACCTCCGAAGGCGACGAGTCGGCGCTTGCGTTGCACGGTGTTGGAGACCTGTTGGGCGAGTTGATCTTGCTCAACGGCAACGATCGCCGCTCGGCCACCATCGTGGCCCTCGAACCATCCGAGTTGCTAAGCCTTTCGGCAGCCGACGTAGTCGAGCTCCGCAAGATGTATCCCTCGGTAGATCAAGCCCTCGACAAGGTCGTCGCCGATCGCATGTCGACGTTGCTCGAGCTTCTTCAAGAAGCCCGCTACTTGCCGGCCGACAAACGAGTTCTTCGTCGAATCATGACGCTCGAACCGCACTTCAAGACCGACAGCGACAGCCCAACCGAGATCCGTATCACCCAAGAAGATCTTGCTGCGATGGCCGGCACAACCCGGCCAACCGCAAACCGGGCACTTCAGCGCGCCGAACAAGCTGGGGCAATCGGCATTGCCCGACGACGCATCAGCATCGTCGACCCGGCACTTCTCGAGAAGCTCGCGAAATAGCGCGTTACTCCTGCACGAGTTCGATCAGGGTTCCGAAGGATCCCTTCGGATGCACGAATGCCACGGTAGTTCCGCGTGAGCCGGGCCGTGGCGCCTCGTCGATTGCCCGACCGCCAGCCTCGACCAGCGAGGCGAGCGCTGCCGCGCAGTCGTCGACCCGATAGCCCACGTGATGCAGTCCTTCGCCCCTCTTTTCAAGGAACTTCGCGATGGGAGAATCGGGCCGAGTTGCTGCGGTGAGCTGGATGTAGGAGTCGGCAACTTTGATAAGGGCCTCATCGACCCCGTCGCTTTCAACGACTTCGCGGTGCGCAACTTCGGCGCCAAACGCTTCTTGGTAGTAAGCGATTGCAGCCTCGAGGTCGTGGACGGCGATGGCAACATGATCGATTTCGGTTAACAACATAGGGCTTGGATAGCAGTGGTCGTTTCAGCAGCGCTAATCGCTCGGGTGGAACAAACAGCGCCGCAGACCGAACTAAGGTCTGTTCATCTTCCCTCGGGCAGCACTAGCTGCACGACAGCATTGGTTTCAAACAAAGGCTCTCACCGAGATATGGCGATTCACCCCGACGACCTTGAACGCATGAACTTCAACACGGTTCGACGCGGATTCGACCCTGCAGAGGTTCGGTCCTACCTCGTCTCTGTTGCCGCAGGAATTCGCCGCGACAGCCGTGAAACCGACGCCTCAGTCCAACCGTCGACCAATGCCGCCCGCAACGATGCCAAGGCGATCTTGCTCGCGGCGCAAGAAACCGCCGAGAGCATCCGGGCGCAAGCTCGCCGACAAGCCGAGCTGATTCGCCAAGAAGCCACCCGCGAGGCCGAAGAGCAGGCGGCGGCGATGGCGGCGGCGCCAGGGGCTTCCGCTCTGTTGGGCAATGCGCTACCTGCTCCCCAGTCATCGGCCATCGATACCTCCGACGCCGAGCGTCGGCTACAGAACAAGGTCCGCCAGCTTGAAGCGCTTCGAGGTGAGGTCGAACGACTTCATGTCGAATCGGGCAAGGCGGTACGAATTGCTTCCGACGAGCGTCGAGCCGCCGAGCGGGTAAGGGCCGAGTCAATCGACGAGATCGCCCGTCTTCGCCAAGAACTCACTGCGCTACAAACCCAGGCCGGCACTGCGGGTGTGGCGAACTCAGGTATGCGAGTGCAAATTCCGGGGTCGGTCGAGAATGACGCTCCACATATCGACACTGCCGTAATGAGTGTCGTTGACTCGTCGGCCCCACCACCTCCGACACCGCTGTTCCAAGCAGTGAAATCGGCAGTTGGCCGGGCAATCCAACACTAAAAACCAACCAAAGAAACGCCAACGACTCCAGGAAGAGCGCCGGAATATCCCTAGCGCCTCCCTGGCCGATTCGGGCGCGGGCGGTGTACCGAATCGACCAAGGTGGCACCAAGGTTCGGAACAGCCGGAGTCATGGGGGAGAGTGGCTGTTCGTTACGGTTATGTTACAACCGTAACATTGCCGTTACAAGGGCGCCCCTCGTAATTCCCGGCAAAATTCCGGCCAGATCCCCGGTACGGTTGCTCCAAACCCAGCCATCAGGAGCATCTATGACGTTCTACACCGCCGCGCAACGCGACATTCAGGAACAGTTCGAAACCCAACCGCTAGCCGATGCACTCGAAGCTGCAATCGTCGTCAACCAACTCGATGACATGCACACCGGCTTCATCGAGTCACGAGACTTCTTCTTTCTCTCAACCGTCAACGGCCGAGGAGAACCAACGGTGAGCTACAAGGGAGGCGGCGTCGGCACGGTTCAAGTTCTTGACCCCAGCACCCTCGCGTTCCCCGCCTACGACGGCAACGGAATGTTCCTCTCGATGGGCAACATCGCCGATACGGCCAAGATCGGCATGCTGTTTATCGACTTCGAGACCCCAAACCGGGTCCGGGTGCAGGCAACCGCTTCCTTTCACGACGACGACGAACTCCTCCCCCACTTCCCTGGAGCGATCGGTATCGTCCGAGCATCTATCGATCAGGTCTTCGTGAACTGCGCTCGATACATCCACCAGCACGAACGAAAAGCCACGTCTCCCTACGTGCCCGACGAAAACGGCGAGCAGCCCTACCCATCGTGGAAGCGGATCGACATGATCCTGCCGTTCCTTCCCGAAGACGACCAGAGCAAAGTGGCCGAAGCTGGCGGCGAAATTTCCGCCGAACAATACGGCGAAGCCCTAGCAAAGGGTGAATCCTAAGACTCGGCGTCACCCAACCAGGCTCTCCGCTGCGTCCTAGGGTTGGATGCACGAAGTTACGCGCTCTGTAGGACAGAGCGTCGAGAGGCTGGGGCGATGACTGTCATTGAAACCGTAGGTTTGCGGAAGGAATACACGCGCATGCGGGGTGAGCCGGTCATTGCCGTCGACAGCCTCGATCTGCACATACCCGGCCCAGGGGTCTACGGGTTTCTCGGCCCAAACGGCTCGGGAAAGACCACCACAATTCGGTGTCTTCTCGGGTTGATCACACCCACCTCGGGCACCGTCAAAATTCTTGGTGAAGACGTGGGCAACCTCAACCGGGTTATCGAACGGGTAGGCGCACTCGTCGAGTCGCCAAAGTTCTTCCCCACGTTCTCGGGCAAGAAGAACTTGAAGATGTTTGCCCGGGTCGCCGGGATCCCCGATAAACGAGTGGACGAAGTCATCAGTATCGTTGGCCTCACCGGCCGCGAAGGTGACACCTTCGGTTCCTACTCGCTCGGCATGAAACAGCGTCTGGCCGTTGCCGCCACGCTCCTCAAAGACCCCGACCTGATCGTGCTCGACGAGCCGGCCAATGGCCTCGACCCAGCCGGAATCGTCGAGATCCGCAAGCTCATTCGCGAGCTCGCCGATCAGGGAAAGACCATCTTTGTTTCGAGCCACCAACTCGGCGAGGTGCAGCAGACCTGCGACATCGTCACCATTATCTCCCACGGCAAACTCATCGACACCGGTCCAGTCGCCGACCTGATCTCCAAGGCCGGAGGCCGAACCCTACGCGCCACAATCGACGACGCACCCGGGGCACTCACGGTTCTGGTGGCCGCCGGTTTCGGCGCTCGACTCGGCTCTGCCCCCGACACCATCGACATCGACCTCGAAGCTGAGCATGGCTCCAACGTCACCCACCACCTCGCCGCAGCAGGCCGCTACCTCCGAGCGCTCGAACCGCAAGGAGCCACCCTCGAATCCACCTTCCTTGAGTTAACCGGCACCGAAGGAGGCGATGTCCAATGATGCTATTCATCAACGAACTCCGGCGTTTCTGGGGCCGACGCATCACGTGGGGAATCGCCATTGCAATCTCCCTCCTCCTCGTCCTCGCCGCCGTCATCACCTTTACTCAGACCAGCTCTCCCGGAGATGACGACGGCCAGCGCCAGCGAGCGATCGAACAAGCCGCCAACAACACGCAAGCTTGTATTCGTGACGTCTCGAGTGCGTTAGAACGAGGCGAGAATTTCGACGACTTTCTCGTCGAGGCGAAAGACACGATGTCGGACGAAGAGTTCGACCGGTTCCTCGCCCAGGACTACTGCTACCAAGATCCAAGCTGGTACGTCGACGACAACACCTTCTACGCAACTTTCCTTCTCGGCGGCGACCAGTCCTCCGACTGGAGCCAAACTCGGCCCGACGGCAACCCGGAGACCTACACCCAAGCGGGGCGCCAAATTCGCGACGCCAAAGGCGGGCTCGAAGGCATTATTCCGACAATTTCGGTGTTCTTCCTCGTCATTGCCGTCGTGATCGGGGCCTCATTCGTAGGCGCCGAGTACAAGTTCGGCACGGTCGAGAACCTTCTGCTCTGGGAACCGCGACGAAGCCGTGTGCTGTTGGCAAAGTACGGTGCCGGGTTTTTGTCATCGGCAGCCCTCACCGCCTTGATCTTGGCGGTTGCACTGGCGCTCTTCTACCTGGTGGCCAGCGTGAAGGGATCGACCCAAGGGGTCGATAGTCGGTACTGGATCGACATGGCCTCGACCATCTTCCGATCGAGCATCGCTGGCGGGCTGTTCTTCATCCTTGCCATGTCCATAGCCGTACTAGCTCGAAACACCACGGCCTCAGTGGTGGCAATCCTGGGCTGGTTTGTGGTGAGCAACATCGTGGTTGAGCTGGCAGCGAAATGGTTCCGGCAATGGGAGCTGTTCATGAACGCCACCGCGTTCATCTCCGAAGGCGATGCTGTCCGGTACGAGAAGATCGGCAACTCACATCAGATCGTGTACGGCCACAGCTACCTCACCGCTGGACTCATCGTGGCGATCTGGGCGGGCGTGTTTGCCGTCGCTGCGATGGTTGCCTTCAACCGTCGCGACGTCGACTAGCCGATCCTAAAACTCAACCTCGCGTCGGCCGGTGAGTGCCCGGCCGAGGGTGAGTTCGTCGGCGTATTCGAGATCGCCGCCAACTGGTAGGCCGCTGGCGATGCGCGTTGTGCGCACACCCATTGGGCGCAGGCGGCTCACCAAATGCATGGCGGTTGCTTCACCCTCGATGTTGGGGTTCATGCACAAGATGACTTCGGTGACGGCCTCGGGTTCGACCCGGGTCATGAGTTCGCGGATCCGTAGCTGGTCGGGACCAATGCCATCGATGGGGCTGATGGCGCCCTGAAGCACGTGGTAACGGCCGCGGAACTCGCCGGTGCGCTCGATAGCCACAACGTCGCGGGGCTCTTCGACCACACACAACACGTTGGGCTCGCGGCGGGAGTCGGCGCAGATTTCGCACTCGCAACCGATCTCGGCGATGTTGAAGCATCGAGTACAAAACCCGATGCGATCCTTCACCTCGACCACGGCATGCACAAGTCGCAGCGCTTCTTCACGCGGGACGAGGAGGATATGAAACGCAATACGTTGCGCCGACTTTGGCCCGACGCCGGGCAGGCGTCCGAGCGTATCGATGAGTTCTTGAACCGGTGGTGCGTACACGAAAAGCGTTACTCGGGTGCCCCACCCATAAGGCCGCCTAGGTCGAGCCCACCCAGGTCGAGTCCGCCCATGGCATCGCTCTGACCTTCGGAAAGCTGATCGGAGGCATCGCGCAAGGCGGCAAGAACGAGATCTTCAAGCATCTCGACATCGCTAGGGTCGACGGCTTTCGGGTCGATGCTGACCGACTGAAACTCGAAGTGGCCGTTGACTTCGACCTTTACCATTCCACCGCCGGACTGCCCGGTGACCACAGCCTCGGCTGCCTGGGACGCTCCCGCCATCATCTCCTGAGCTTGCGCGAGTAGAGCAGAAAGGTCGGGCATTTGTTGGTCGTCACTCATTGGGGAACTCCTATTGCGCGTCTGGTGTACCGGCGTAGCTTAGGCGGTTGAAACCGACTACTCGTCCTGTATGAGCTCGGCTCCGGGAAACGCTTTGGTGAGCTGGTCGAGAGCACTGCCGTCGGCGGTAGGAGCGTCGACCAACTCGGAGACATCGATCATCTCTTCCTCTTCGAGTTCGGCGCCTTCGGGTGCCTTTGGTTTGGGCTTTGGTGCGGGCCGTGGGCCGGATCCGACGTTGGAACCGTCGGGGATCTGGCCCCCGTCGTGGCCCGAAACGAGTTCGAGAGGAACCGGCCGGCCGAAGTGGCTGGCTAGCGCTTGTTCGACCTCGGGCAGAAGCTCTTCGCAGCGTTTGCGGTGCACTTCGTTGGGGAAGTTCACCAGCACCTTGGGGCCATCGCTCGAGACGAACTCGGCGATACCGAATCGTGAGCGGGCTCGTCCCGACACGGCGGTGAGAATGTCCTCTTTCCAAACCGCCGCAATTTCGGAGGGTCCTGGCAGGGCGCCGCCCGCCGCAGGAGCAGCAGGAGCTTCGGGTGCAGGGATTGATTCGGCAGGCTCGCCATCGAACTCGCGGGGCGGCTCGTCGGACGGCTCATCAGGAAGCGGGGTTCCGTCGCTGAACCCATCGGCGTCGCCAGTGGCTGCTGGCGCTTCAGGAGCAGCGGGCGCCGCAGGAGCTGCCGGCGGTTCGGGGGCAGCTGGTGCTGGAGCTGGAGCCTCGGCCACCGGTTGCTCAGGTGCTGCAGGCGCTGGTGGCGGTTGGGGCGCCGGGGCAAGCGCTGGGTCGACGGGCGGGGGCGACGGCGGCGGAGCCGAGGCTTGGGCAGCCGGAGCCGGAGCTTGCGGCGGAGGGGCGCCAGGGCGACCGAGCTTCGCGGCGAGGGTCGCCCGGGCAAGCGCGGCCGGGCCGGCACCGCCTTCGGGCGCCGGGGCAGCAGCCGCCGCGGGAGCAGCAGCAGGAACCGAAGGTGGCCCATCGTCGGGGACGGGGGCGGTCTCGGCGGTCGGTGGTGCGGCCGCCACAACTGGAGCCGCAGGCGCCGGGGCAGCTGGAGCGGCAGCAGCTGGCGCCGCCGCAACGGGCACGCCCGAGGCGATGGCCTGTTCGAGTTTGGCCACCCGGGCGGAAAGTGCATCGGTCGAAGAGTCGGCGTCGGAGCGAGTGAGTTTGACCAGCGCAACCTCGAGATCGATACGAGGGTCGGGTGCTTGGCGCATCTCGACCAGCGAGGTTCCGATGAGCTCGAGCGCACGAGTGAGATGAGACGGCGACATGCGCTCGGCGTAAGACTCGGCCCGCTCGCGATCGCTGGCCGACATCTGCGGAACGTCGCTACCCATGGCCAGCAGGAAAACTTCGCGCAGAACAGCGATGAGTTGCTCGCCGATGACCCGAGGGTCGATACCGCGATTGGTGGCCGCGGCAACCGCCGAAAGGGCCACCGAAGCATCGGAAGCGGCAAGAGCTTCGAGAAGATCAACGGTTGAGGTATCGGCAACGCCAACTCCACCAGCGGCGACGACTTGGTCGAGTGCCGAGAGCGTGTCGCGGGCCGAACCGCCGCCAGCGCGGATGACGTACTCGATCATTTCTTCGTCGACTTCGAGGCCAGCGTCTTCGGAGACCTCGGTGATCAGTTCGCGGAGAACATCGGCGGGCAGCAGCGTGAGTTCTAGATGCTGCGTACGGCTCCGGATTGTGGCGACAACCTTGTGAGGCTCGGTAGTGGCCAGCACGAACGTGACGTGCGCTGGCGGCTCCTCGAGTGTCTTCAGGAGTGCGTTCTCGGCACCCGGCGTAAGCATGTGGACTTCATCGAGGAGGTATACCTTGTTTCGGCCGGGGGTTCCGAGGGCAACCTTGGCCAGCAGGTCGCGAATGTCATCGACCTTGTTGTTCGACGCAGCATCGAGTTCGTGAAGGTCGAAGGAACTTCCCGATTCGACCGCAACGCACGACTGACACTCGCAGCACGGCTCGCCATCGATGACGTTTTCGCAGTTGAGAACCTTGGCCAATAAGCGAGCTGTGGTGGTTTTTCCGGTTCCGCGGGGCCCACTCAAGAGGTAGGCGTGACCTACCCGTTCTTCGCGCACGGCGTTCTGAATAGTGCGGCGAACGTGTTCCTGACCTTTGACGTCGGAGAACCGACCGGGTCGGTAGCGGCGATAAAGGGACTGGTACTCCATAGGACGCGCGAGCCTAGTTGGCTACAGCGACAGTGGAGAACGCCTTCTCGCTCAACTTCAATTTTGCCCTAGTTCGGGAGGACGAAGAAGGCGATGGCTACATAGTGGAGGGTTGCTCCGGCGATAACAAAGAGATGGAAGATCTCGTGATAGCCAAACCACTTCGGCCAGGGGTTGGGGCGATGCAACGCGTAGATAACCGCACCCAAGGTGTACAGCGCTCCGCCAACCAGGATGAGCACAAACCCAGCAACGCCGAGCGAGGTCCAAATGTCGTCGACAACCGCCAGCGCAGCCCATCCGCAAAGCACATAGGGCAGCGCAATAACCGGGTATGGGGCATTGGTCCACGCCACTCGGCTCGCAATACCCAAGAGCGCACCGGTCCAAACCACGGCCAACAAAATCAGACCGGTCCGACGAGGGAGTTCGAGCAGCGCAATTGGCGTGTAGGTGCTGGCGATCGCCACAAAGATCATCGAGTGATCGAGCCGCCGCAACAGCAGGTGGGCTCGGGGAGACCAGTCGCCGCGATGCAGCAGAGCGCTCACACCAAAGAGCGCGGCGATAGCTAGGGCGTACTCGGCGGCGATGAACCGGGCCGCAACACCAGGCGAAATCACGATGAGGATCGGGGCCAGCGTGAGCGCCGAAATGAAGGCGGCAAAGTGCGACCAGCCGCGCAGGTGAGGCTTGGCGTTGTGGTCGGCCGATGTGGAGTTGGAGGGGGCGACTGCGGTGGCGGTCATCTTCACAGGGTATGGGAACAGTGGGCCAACAGTACGGTCAGCAAGACACCTGGGCCATCGCTTCGAGGATCGAGGCAACCGCCGCATCGACATCATCATGGGTGGTGCTCATGTCGGACACACTGATTCGCATTGCTCGACGCCCTTGGAAGGTTGTGCCGCCAACCCAACAGACCGCCGACTCTTGCACCGCCCGAACTATGGCATCGGTCGCTTCGTCGCTCCCAAAAGCAACCAGCACTTGGTTGATCACGACGGGAGCAAGTAACTCGACGCCTGCTGCGGTGAGTTGCTCGCCGAACCGCTCGGCCGCCACACACGAGCTTTCAATTGAGGCCGCGATGCCGGCTCGGCCCTCGCTGGCCAGAATCGCCCAGACGGGAACCGCTCGAGCGGCTTGGCTCATCTGCAAACCAAGACTCATCGCCGTGCGCTCGTCGTTGGCCTCCACGTAGGCCGCGCTCATGAGCATCGAGTGCTTTAGGGCCTCTGGGTGACGGCACACCACCACGCCGCAGTCATAGGGCGCGTTGAGCCACTTGTGGCCGTCGGTGGCCCACGAGTCGGCCAGCTCAACGCCCTCGACATGGTGTCGTCGCTCGGGAACTGCATTGGCCCAAAGCCCAAACGCTCCGTCAACGTGCACCCACGTATTCGACCGGTCGAGGCGTTCGATGATTGTGCGAAACGGATCGCTATGCCCCGTGTTCACGTTGCCGGCTTGAAGAATGAGAAGCGCTGGCCCGTCGACGTCGGGCATTGCATCGGCGTCCATCCGGCCGGACGAGTCGGCGGGAACATAGGTAATCGTGTCGGACCCAAAGCCCGCGATACGAAGTGTTTTGGTCACGGAAACGTGGGCTTCTTCGGACACGATGACCTGAAGCGGTGGAGCTCCGGCCAAACCCTTGGTGTGAATATCCCACCCGGCCTGGGCATACAGATGGTCACGGCCCGTCACGATGCCGGTGATGTTGGCCAAGGTTGCGCCGCCGCAGAACGAAGCGGTCGACTCGGCGGGGAGTCCGAGAACATCGACGATCATCTCCGCTGCAGCACCATCGATCGCGGCTGCTGCCGGCGACATTGCGGGCAAGGCCGCGTTCTGATCCCAGGTGCCGCTCAGCACCGAGGCGGCAAGCGCCACCGGCGTTACTCCGCCGTTCACGAACCCGAAGTATCGGCCGCTGTTTTGGCGCATGGTGGCCGGACTACCAATGGTTTCGAGCATCTCCAGTGCCGCTTCGGGTGAGATCGGCGAATCGACTGAGACCTGCGAAAACGCGCCGAGTTGGGCCAATGCTTCGGGAGTAGGCGACACCACACCGTTGCGGTCGGCCTCGATATACCGAACCGACGCGGCTACCGCTGCGTGAAGGAGATCGAGCTTGGCGGCCTGCTGATCCTTGGAACCTTCGCTGCCGGACATTCCTGCAGTGTCTCTTTGCATTCCTGCAGTGTCTTTTTGCATTCCTGCAGTATGGGACAGATCGGCACATCGCGATAGCTCGTTCCAGATAGCTGTTCTACCCTTTCGCCGTGAGCGATCAACCGGCTGAAATAAGCGGCGAGTACGCAGAGTGGTTTGGCGTATCGAAACGGCAATTGCTGGCCGATGCCCCGAAAGGTCTCGTTCACCAGGTCGGGGGCGCTTATCTGCCCGGCGAAATATCGCTTCCCGACGCCGCCCACCTGGCCGATCCCCTGTGTGCCAGCGGCGAAACGCTGATCGAGACCTTCATGATTTCGGCCGATGGCCTTGCCGAACCAACCGGAACCGACACCGACTTCATCCAACTTTGGCAGCCCGTCGTCACCGAAGTCGTGGCCCGAATTCGCGAGACCTGCGATGTGATGGGAATCGCCCAGGCCGACATGTCGTACCTCACTGCTTCGGTCACGCCGGCAAGCGAAGTCATTGGCCTCCCCCACTTCGACGACGGCCAGTTCATTCCCGATGACGGTGTCGGCCTTGTTGCGATCGTCGGTGATATCGCTGGCTCTCGGATAGCGGTCGAACCCATCCGACATATGCCAACGCAGCCCGGGTTGCCGCTCGAGGTCAGCGACGACGTGATCGATGAGTTCTTCGCTGGCCACATCGCTCAGCAGCACACCGAGGCCAATCGCATCGTGGTGTTCCCGCAATTCGCGCAGCTGCACTCGGGGCCGCAGTTAATCGGTGGCGATGCCGACCGTGTTCGTTGCATGCTCGTGTACCGGACCACCACCCAGGCCACATGATGAGCAGCAACTTTCACGCATTGCACCAAGAAGGAACATTCCTCCTCGTCAACGTGCACGATGCCGGCACCGCAGCGATCGCCGAGGCAGCCGGGGCCGTCGCGCTCGGCACCACAAGCTCGGGCCATGCCTATTCGATCGGTCGCCGCGACGCCGAAGGTGCTCTAAGCAAAGGTGAGGCGGTCGAACGGGCCGCACAGATCTGCGCTGCCGTCGATATCCCCGTGAGTGTCGATGCCGAGAACGGTTGGGGTCACGAACCCGAAGATGTTGCGTCGATCATCCGAGAACTCGCCGATATTGGCGCAGCCGGTGCGAGCATCGAGGATTGGTCGGGCGACGCATCGATTGGGTTCTACGACCGAGCCAAAGCCGTCGAGCGAATCGTGGCCGCCGTCGAAACCGTCGAGTCTTTGGATCGGCCGTTCGTCATATGTGCTCGGGCCGAAGCCCTGTTGCAACCCAATTTCTACGACGGCGACCTTCCGGCAATCGACGAGGCGTTGCATCGACTTCAAGCGTTCTCCCAGGTAGGGGCAGATTGTGTCTACGCCCCCGGGATACGAGATTTGGATACGTTCGCTCGTTTCGTCGCCGAAGCTGGCGGGCCGATCAACGCGCTCCTTGGCGTCGGCGGCTCAATCACTATGGACGATGCCCGGCGTATCGGTATCCGACGGGTGAGCGTCGGCGGGTCACTCTTTCGAGCAACCATGGCGGCGTTTCGTCAGAACGTAACCCAGTTCCTCGACACCGGGTCCTTCACGGTCGACCCCGCCCCAATCCCCAACGACGAAATTTCGGGGCTCTTCCCGCCCCAAACCCTGTCTTAGACCCTGCCTCAGGACGGCTCACCTCCGATTCGGTTGTGGGCCATCTGGCCCATTATCTCGCCTTGTTGGATGCCGATTGTAAGAGGTGCTTGGTTCGACGAACCTCGGGACAGCAACACCGGAAACGTCGCCATCGGCGACGTCCAACCCGCCCGCGCCAACGAACACGAACACCAACCACGGCATGTGGAAACGAGCCGTAGTCACCATCGCCAAGCTCCTGATCATCGCCCCGATCGTCCTTTCGGCGCTCGTCATCGCCGCCGACCTCCTCCCCGACGACCGCGTCGCCGACGCCCTGATTGCGGCGGAAGACAGCGGCCCAATGAACGGAGAAAATCGAACCCTCACCTGGCTCGACACTCCTTCGGATCGCTGGACCGAATGCACAACACTGACGATGGGACTCTCAGATGGCCCCGCCGAAGCCCTTCATTCACGTACCTATGGGCCATGTTCGAACGCCGCCCAGGAACTCCAGGCGTATGCAAACGGGAGGGGACTCCCCGACGGCGATGAGTACTACCGCTACTGGTGGGCGAACACGGCAATTACTCGCCCGAGCGTTCTCGCAATAGGCCTCCCGGCAACCCGCGTGTTGGCACAGATCGTCCTCGGAGCATCGTTCATGGCGCTGCTTCTCGCGTGGCGCAAACGGATCGGCATGCTTGCCGCTCTGGCGTACCTCGGCCCGATCGTGGTGGCCACCGACTTCCTGGCTCTGTTCGAAGCCGTGCATCAGGCAATCTCGCTCTTCTTCACCCTTCTTGCCGGAATCGTGATGCTCATCGGTGTCGAACGGTCCACCCATGTCTCACAGGTGCTCGTTACCGGGGCGTTCGCCGGTGCCCTACTTCACCCCTTTGACCTCATGATTTCCATTCCGCTCGCCGCCGCCTTGTGCGTGTCGACAGCGATGATCGTCGAACACCAGCGACAAACTACGGCGCGTCCCCTTTTGACGAGCGGCCTTGCTGCAAGCGTCGGCTGGTGGGTCGGGTATGCGGGCGTTTGGCTATCGAAGTGGGCCGTCATGGCACTTCTTGTCGGCCCGCAGGAGATTTACAACAACATTCGCACTATCACCGAGTTCAGGATTAACGGGGAGGTCGGATCCTCATCGACCGATTTCGGCAACGGCGCCTGGAGCAACATCGATTTCTGGATCCAGCTGGGATTCGCAAAACGAGCCCTGGTGTTTGAGGCCGCAATCCTTGCTGGGGCGGTCGTTCTTTGGTTCGTCCATCGTTCAAAAGCCGTTGGACACCAACCCAGCAGCCAGGAACGGAGCGATCACCGAACGAAGCTCCTCTGCATCGTCTTCACCGCCATCTTGCCCTTCTGCTGGTACGAATTCGCTTCAAACCACAGTCAGATCCACAACTGGATCATGTTTCGGGCCATCTCGATGAGCGTCGGCATTGTTGCCGTCGCCCTCGTCTTGGCAACCAGGCAACAACCCACTGAACCATCCGTCGAACAGATTTCCACGTCATGACCGTTACGAAACTCCCGGCCTCTCCCTCCTCTCCTCTCTCTCTTCCGCGCCTGCTGGTCTTCATCCCGTCGTTCCACGCAGAACGGCACATCAGGTCGGTCATCGATCGGATCCCACGCGACCTCAACGAACAGTTCGACACCGAGGTGTGCATCTTCGACGATGCCTCTGCCGACACAACCGTGGCGACCGCACAGCAAGCATTCGAAGAACTCGCACTGCCGTATCCATGTCGGGTGCTCTCGAACCCGAAAAATCAGGGGTATGGCGGGAACCAGAAGCTGGGCTACCAGTACACCCTTAACGCGAACTTTGATGTGGTGGTCATGGTCCACGGCGATGGACAGTACCCACCCGAAGACATCGCACGACTCGCGAACTGTGCACTCGAGAACGGTGCGGCGTTCGGCTCGAGGTTTGCCACCAAAGGCGGCGCATTGGCGGGCGGAATGCCTCGCTACAAGTTCATCGGCAACCGGATCCTCACCGGTCTTCAGAATCGACTTCTCGCCACCGACCTCACCGAGTTTCACTCTGGCTTCCGCGCCTACCGAGCCGACCTTCTTCGATCGATCCCGTTCGGACTTAACAGCAACGACTTTCATTTCGACACCGAAATCTTTATTCAGATCGGACGCGCCGGCTCCCCGATTGGTGAAATAGCGATCAACACCCACTACGGCGATGAAGAATGCCGAGTCGATGGATTCTCCTATGCGGGAAACGTGGTCTCGCAAAGCTTGCGATCGAGACTCCACGATCTCGGCCTCTTCTACGAGCGCAAGTTCGACGTTGAGCCCGAACGTGACGGCTCGATCTATGAATCAAAGACCAACTTTCTGAGCCCAGCGACCGTTGCCCTCGATCGAATCGCTGCGGGCAGCGTTGTGCTTGATCTTGGCGGGTCCGACGGACACCTTGCCGCCGAACTCAAGGCGAAGGACTGCCAGGTCATTGGTGTCGACCTCGTCATGCCTGCCGATGAATCCAACTTCGACCGGTTCACCCAACACAACCTCGACGAAGGACTGCCTGAACTCGAGGAGGACATCGACGTTGTGGTGATGCTCGATGTCATCGAACACCTTCGCTCCCCCGAAGACTTCGTCACTGAGCTCGCCGAATTCTGCAAGGCGAAAGACGTAACCACCACCCTCGTGTCGACCGGCAACGTCGCGTTTATCGCCCAGCGCGTCATGTTGGCGGCCGGGCAGTTCAACTACGGACCACGCGGCATTCTCGACATGACCCACACTCGTCTGTTCACCCGCCGGACTATCTCTCGCTTGTTCCGCCAGGCCGGCTTTGCCGTGAAGACCGAAACAGGTATCCCGGTGCCGTTCCCGCTCGCAGTCGGCGAATCCCCGTTGGCTGACAAACTGATGACGCTCAACCAAGCTGGCATCCGCGTGGCGTCGAGACTTTGCAGCTTCCAGTTCTTCCTTGAACTTGAAAGCCCGACCGACCTCGACCGTCTCATCAGCGATTCAGAGCGCCGGGTCGACTACCTGACCCGCTCGCAGTTCAACGAACACAACGAACAGGCCGCGTAACTCTTGGCCCACAGCGGCTAGTCGAGTAGGCCCGGGCGTACACCCAGACCCATCGATGCGTCGATTACCGAACCGTGGAGCGGTTGGGAGAGTCCGGTTGCGAGGAAGTGCACGACCGAGGCGATTTCCTCGGGAGCGATCAATCTTCCCTTAGGAAGTTTCTGCTCAAACGCAATCCGCTCGTCTGCAGAGAGGGTTGCCAGGGTGCTGGCTTCAAACATCGGGGTGTCGGTAGCCCCCGGACAAACCGCAAACACGTCGACGTTGGCGTGCACGGTCTCGGCCGCAAGCTGCTTGGTCATGAAGGCAACCGCCGCCTTGCTCATGCCGTCGGAAACGCGGAAGCCAGGGAACACGGCGATGCCTCCGCCGACCGAACTTATGTTGATCAGCTTTCGTGACTGATCGGGCAGGCCGGCCTCGGCGTTCATTGCAAGGAAAAGCTGACAGAGTTTCAACGTGCCATCGGCGTTGATAGCCAACATCAGGCTGTCTTGGGTTCTTGGGTCGTCAGAGAATTTGGCGACGGTGGCCGATCCGACGCCAGCGTTGTTGACCAAGATGTCGATCGCCCCGTGAGCGTCGACAACACTCTGCAAACAGGCATCGATCGAGGCGACGTCGCGAAGGTCAAGCGCATGAGCGGTGATGCCGTCGGCCTCGGGGAATGCTTCGCCGACGGTTTGTGATGTCTCGACGCCAGCAAGATACGTGGTAGCGACGGTTGCGCCGTAGGCGAGAAGCCGGGCGACGCAGG
>CALGZB010000093.1 GCA_937934655.1 uncultured Acidimicrobiales bacterium
TTCATCGAACACGTGCACCCGGTCATGGGCCGTGTTCGCCAGACCCGACCACCCACCATCTTCCACGGCACCCCGAGTGAACTCACCAACCTCGACAGCCCGACCCTCGGCCAACACACCGATGAATTGGTGGCCGAGATCGGATGGAACGACCGTCTCGAAGAGCTACGCAACGACGGCGTCGTCAGCTGATCTCGACGCGGACCGGCGCGCCGAAAGCTGTCCAGGTTCCCCCGAGACTTTCTGATCGCGCTTAACCACCACAGAGGTGGCGTTGCGCGAAAATTTCGGCTGGTTTCGGCCGCGACCCGAAGCCGTTAGTTGTCGGAAGGTTTCTACACTTGGTGAGGATGACTGAGCCCGAAGAGACCACCACCGACGACACTGAATCTTCGGAAAGCGCCAATGCTCCCGAAACACCAAAGCCAAAGCTGAAGTCGGCACGCACGGGTTCGGTACTGGGCGCCGCCATGCTTGGTCTTGGTGAAGTCCTTGAGCCGGAGAAGGCGAACACCGATGTGGTCGTCGAAGCCAAACTCGATAGCGACGACGACCTCGGCAAGAAGTTCGACCTCGACTTCGGGCAGCTCGACGATCTCGACCCGCAGCCCTAAGTGTCAACGCAACCGCGCCCCTTCGATCTCAACAAACTGAGTACGTCGATTACCCAAGAGCGAACCGATCGAAGCGTGACATGGAAAGAGATCTCGCAAGAGGTCGGTGTTGCGATATCAACGATTCGACGATTCGAGACTGCGACCGATGCAGAAGCCGATGGGGTCCTCGCTCTTGTCGGATGGCTTGGTGTTGCGCCTGAAACGTTCATCGTTGGCTCCAGGGTGAGTGGAGTGCCGCTCCCGGCCGCTGGCGATGGCGTCATCCGCGTCGACATGGTGAAGGTGCTCAGCCTCTCGGAATCGTCGGCTCGCTCACGCACAACAACTCGCACCACCATCCAGCGACTCGTGGAAGCAGCTCAAGTATCCAAGACAACCGTTGCCTCGCTCACCCGATGGTGTCCCGCGTAGGTCAGATTGACTCTGTCTATAGCGGTACAGCTATGAGTTGGGTGCTCTGACGTCGACTGTCACAGGGCGCTGAAACAATCGTTCTCATGAGCAAACGACGCAAGAAACCACGGACGAGTCGCAACTGTGCCGCAAACAACACCGATGCACCCGACAGCGATCTTCGCCTCGCACCAGTTGCCGACCTCAAGCGAATTCTGCAGAAATGCAGCCAGCCGCCGCCAACATTGTTTGAAGAGCTTGACGGCAAAGGACCCAGCTGGGTTTCGATCAAGGGACTTGTGCATGAACTCGGGTCGGTCGAAGCGATCGACTCGCTTTCGATAGAGCCTCATTGCGATCCGACCTTTGATTGGGCAGGGATTCCCGCGACCGATCAGAAGTCCATCGAACAACTGCTACTCCTCATTGAGGATTCGAACATCAACAGGTTTCGGGACCCCGAGTACGAGACCATCATGTGGAGGGTGACGCGAGCCCTCGCGTTAGATCCCGCCCGCCCACTTGACCGACGAACCAAACCGGCCCGAAAGGCCGCTGCAATCGCCTGGGTTGCCCTCAAAGCGAACGGGCAGGTCGGCCGACGCGCTGCGACAACGACCCAGGACCTTTGGGACGCCTTTGGCGTCGGTTCGTGCTCCGCGCTCGCGAACGACTTTGCATGGTCGCTCCTCGTCAAAAACCTCGGACCAAAAGAAGCGGGATACTGCCGAGAGATGTGGTGGGACGAAGGATCAATTCCCGTCGCATCATCCGAACTCTTACACTCACGCCTTCGAGGCCGACTCCTTGCTCAACGAGAACGAGTTCTCGAATCGATCGCAGCTCGGCACGCCGACCCCGGACCAGTGTTTCCCACCACAGACGGTTTCGCGATGAAGAGTCGCCCAACATCGGTTCGATGGGCCTATAAGGGAACAAGTGACGAGGGCCGCACAATGGTGTCGATTGCACTTGGAGAACTCGATGATGTCGAGTTGATCGCTATCTCCGTCCCAGACGCGCACCGACTCCGAGATGCGCTCGACGTCGCTCTCGCTGCCAGCGTGAAGCCGATCTAGCAACGCCTTGATCGACGCATACTGACCTTCGTGAACAACCACTTCAAAAAATTCTTCGCGTCAGCCGCTAACAACAACGACCTCATGGCCTGCCCGTTTGCAGGCCCGCTTGAGGCTGGCCGGGAGCTTCACCTCGGTGACGACGATGTCGACCGCATCGAGTTCGGCCACCGCGAAAGGCGCGACTACTCCCAGCTTGTCCTGGTGCACCGGCACGATGACATCGGTAGATGATTCGATAAGCGCCCGTTTGGTTGCGACCTCGCTTGGCGAGTTGGTGGTGAGGCCCGTTTCGACATCGAACCCGCAAACACCGAGGACACCAAGGTCCAGCCGGTAGTTCCGCCAGGCATCGACGGTTTCGGAGCCCGTGGTGGTCATCCACGTGAGGTCGACCTGGCCGCCCAGCAGAATCACCGACACATGGGCATGTCCCGTGAGTGCCACTGCCGCCGCAGGGTTGTTGGTGACGATTGTGACCTCGAGCGATGGCGGGATCATCGCGGCGACATCGACACAGGTCGATCCCCCATCGAGCCCGATAACCTGCCCCGGCTTGAACCGGGACACGATTTCAGCAGCTAGCACATTGACCCCATTGGAGTCTTCGTTCAAACGCCCCTCGAACGACGCTGGCAAACGGGCAATCGGAACAGCACCACCATGAACCCGGCGCACGAGCCCGCGGTCATGCAGGTTTCGGAGGTCGCGTCGGATCGTGTCGACGGAAACACCAAGATGTGCGGCGACGTCGGCAGTCATCACCCGGCGCTCCTTGGCAACTTGTTCCAGCAACCATTCGTGCCGTTGTTCGACGAGTTCTCCATCAGACGTCATTGCACGATCATACACGTTCTTGCATGTTTTGATTGCTAAACACGCACACCGTCTGTACCCTCGGCGCCATGAGCCTCCTGCACCCAACCACGAATCCCGACGTCCGGATCAACAGTGTCGAGGTGCTCTCGGACAACTGGTACACCCTCCGCAAGGTGTCGTTTGACTATCGAAACCGACAGGGCGAATGGGCGACCCACGAGCGCGAGGCCTACGACCGGGGCAACGGCGCAACGATCCTGCTAGTCGATTGGTCGCGCCGGAAGGTACTCCTGACTCGCCAGTTTCGAGCACCGGCCTACCTCAACGGACACGCCGACGGAATGCTCATCGAAACCGCAGCCGGACTCCTCGATGAGGACGACGCGATGACCGCAATCAAACGGGAAACCGTTGAAGAAACCGGCTACCAGATCAGCGATGTCTTACAAGTCTTCGAACTGTTCATGAGCCCAGGCTCAGTAACCGAACGGATCGCCTTCTTTGTGGGCGAGTACAGGCCAGAAGATCGCCTCGACGACGGCGGCGGCGTAGAAGAAGAGGGCGAAGATATTGAGGTCATCGAACTCGATCTCGACGATGCCATCGCCCACGTCGCCGACGGACGGATCATCGATGGCAAGACCGTGCTCCTCCTGCAATGGGCACAGCTCAACGCGCCACTTCACCCCTAAGCGCTGGCCCTTGCAATCCACTCGTCGATTGCCGGCTGGTCGGTTTCATAAATCCGGCACGTTCGCAGCTTGCTGTCAGCAACGGTGAACTCCAGCGCTCGCCTGACGTCCAGGGTCACCGACTCATCGGCGGGGTCGGTCCACCGCTCGATGACGATGGCAATAACCGAGCGCTCCCCCGCCGCAATATCGACGATCTGTATGGGCACCCGGTTCGTCAGCGCCTGCAGCGATAGGAGTGCTTCGATGGACGCGGTCTGACCTTCGTGCACCCCGGCAAGGTAATGCAGACCAGGCCAGGTGAGTGTCAGATC
Source organism: uncultured Acidimicrobiales bacterium (assembly GCA_937934655.1). Taxonomy (GTDB): domain Bacteria; phylum Actinomycetota; class Acidimicrobiia; order Acidimicrobiales; family SHLQ01; genus CALLQB01. The sequence continues at coordinate 3,915 of CALGZB010000093.1, forward strand.
GTCGTGATACATCGACACCACGGCCATCGCATCGCCTGCCATCCATGCGTCGCAGTACGCCTTGACCACCAATCGCTCGGCTGGTTGGTTGCCTTTGGTCTCGTTCACGTCGACTCCGGTCCGGCGAGTCTCGAATGCTCGCCACTACTTTGCATCGTCTCCAATCGACGGCCCGTCGACAATTACCTGTGGGGTAATTGGCGACGAAACTAGCTTGTCCGAAATCCGCCAGACTTCGGGGTCGCCGATTCGTACGCTCAGGTCATGAGCAACTCCACCTTCGTCCTGAACCCGATTTCATCCAGCACAGCCGAGGCGCTTCGAGCCGCTGGCGGCGCGATCAACGTCGCCGACTCCAAACCCGGATATCCATGCCGCCAATGTCTCCGAGACGCCGAGATTGGCGAAGAACTCGTGCTCGTTTCCCACGATCCTTTCGCTCCCAATCTCGAGACCCCATACCGGTCGGCGAGCCCAATCTTCCTTCACAGCAAATCCTGCACGCCACCTGACGGCCTCGCTGCGATTCCAGAACAACTCGCGGTGCGACAGCTGTCGGTGCGGTCATTCGACGACACCGGCCACATGATCGACGCAGCAGTTGTCGACGGGACGGATCTCGACGCAACGATCGTCGAATTCTTCGCCGACCAAGCCGCCACTTCGCTACACGTTCACAACGCCCATCGCGGCTGCTGGGCCACATCAATCGTCCGAGGTTGAGCTCACATCGGGTAACAATAGATTTCTCGAAGTTGCGTGACTCATTGGTCACGTGACATTCTTGGCACCTATGACACCGTCAACCGACAGTGATGCAACAGGCGAGCCGGTAGATCTCGACCCGGTGTGGCGAGCCCTCTCAGACCCCACCCGCCGGGCCATCCTCGACGAGCTCCGGGCCGGGCCGAAGAACACCACCGCCCTCTGCGACCGATTCGATCATCTCGGCCGACACGGCGTGATCAAACACATAAAGAGTCTTGAGGCTGCCGGCCTTCTTCGCGTCGAGGCAGCGGGCCGGGAACGGCTCAACCACCTCAACGTTGTGCCGCTCCAACAGATTTCGGAGCGCTGGCTCAAACCCTACGAAGCGTTCTGGGCCAGCAGCCTCTACCGGCTTGCCGAAACCGCCACCGAAAACCAAAGCAGCACCGAACACATGAAGAGGAAGTCCTCGTGACCGACAACGCACCCCGCATCGTGAACGTCCATCTAGAAACAACATGCGAAGCCGAAATCGAAACCGTGTGGCAAACCCTTGTGGACGACATCAACCAATGGTGGGGTGCCCCCTACGTCAGCTCGGACGAGCGAGTGTCGCTTACCCTCGATGCCCAACCAGGTGGGCTGCTCTTCGAGGACTGGAGTGACGGCAACGGCAGAGCCTGGGCCAGCGTTCGAGCCCTGCGTCGCCCTCACCTCATCGAATTCGATGGCACCTTCATGATGAACGGGGCACTCCACGGAACCGCCACCATCGCCATTGAAGCGGCGGGCGAAGGGACCAGCCGCATCGTTCTGACCCAGCAGGCAATCGGCGTGATCACGGACGAGACCATCGCCGCCTGGAATGGCGGCTGGACCGACCTCCTGACATCCCTCAAAGACCACTGCGAACGACGCAATGGAGCCGCGACATGATCGCACTTGCGAAGAAGGAGTTCGACGTCACGGCCGGAACGATGACCTACATCGATACCGGCTCTGCTCCTAGCAATGGCCTTGACGAGACAGTCGTCTTTGTCCACGGCAACCCAGCCTCCTCCGCCGAGTTCATGCCGGCCATCGATCAGCTGAAGGACCGCTACCGGTGTGTCGCTGTCGACCACATCGGCTTCGGAGACTCCGACAAGCCCACCAACTGGGACTATCTCCCAAAGTCTCACGCAAGCAACCTCGCTGCGCTCCTCGATGAACTCAAACTCAAGAACGTCACGTTGGTTGTCGGCGACTGGGGCGGCCCGATCGGCATGTCGTGGGCGCTCGACAACCCCGGCAACATCAACCACCTCGTCATAACCAACACCTGGCTGTGGCCGGTCAACCGGTCGCTCTACTACCAAGGCTTCAGCAAAGCGATGGGCGGCGCATTCGGCCGCTACATGATTCGCAACCACAACCTCTTCGCCGAGCGTGTCGTGAAAAGTGCATGGGGCAAAGCCACGCCGCTCACGCCCGAACTCCACAAGCTCTTCACCGACGTTCATCCAATCAAGGACCAACGCAAAGGCATGTGGGTCTTCCCAGCCGAGATCACCGGGTCGACAGACTGGCTCGACGGCCTCTGGCGACGACGCGAAACCCTTCGCCAGTTCGACATGTCGCTCCTGTGGGGTATGCAGGACGTCGCCTTCCGGCCCGATGTTCTGAAGCGATGGACCGGGGAGTTCCCCCATGCCTCGGCCATTCGCCTCGACGACGTTGGCCATTTCGTAGCTCTCGAAGCCACCGACCAACTTGTGAAAACCATCAGCCGCTAGCTCCTCCGCTCTGAGGTCTGCAAAAGGCCTCGACTACTCCCAAGGGAGTAGTCGAGAACCACCCAGCGGCGGATTCGCCACCGACCGACGTGCTTCACCATTGAGGTATGAGCCATACGATCACGTCGCAGCAAGCGCCGGCACAACCACCAATCCGGTTGCAAAAGGTCCAAGGACGCAAACTCCGCCCACTACAACGAGTCGTCGCGGCCCTCGCCCTCATCGCTCCCCTCGTAATCATCGGAGCATTGGCGTCCCGCCTTCTGGGCCTCACCACAACGGAGCAGATGGTGGAGCTTGCGCTTGGAGCGGGAGAAAACCCTGGCACGTTCACCTTTGCCGCCATGTTTCTTGCGTCACCTATTCAGTGGCTCACTGGCCGCTCGCAGATTCGGATTCGCAAGTTGCTTGGGATCGTCTTCTACGGCCTCGCCGTCAACAACTTCGCCATGTTTGTGATTGAACAACAACTCACTGGCGAGGTGGGATTGGCGGCGAGAGTCGGTGGTTCACCGATGATCCTCGCCGGACTCACCGCCCTCCTCTTAGCAACCCCGCTCTTCCTCACAAGCAGCCGATGGTCGCAGCGATTTCTCGGAATGCGCCGCTGGCGAATGCTGCATCGACTCACGTACGTCATCGCCGTTGCCCTTGTCGTTCACGTGCTGCTGATTCCCGATGTTGGCCCGGACACAGTGCTGTTAGGCCTGGGTTTCATCGCCCGAGTTCCTGCCGTGCACCGACGTCTTGTAGCCCGCGGCAAGCGCAACCGGTGATAGCAAGGCAGCATGGCGAATGAAACAGAACCCACAGACCCAGCGCTTCCGACGATGACCGGCGTGTCGTCGCTCGGAGCGTTCTCGATCAGTCTTCCGGTGGAAGACCTGGCCGTTTCGATTGCGTTCTATGAGAAACTCGGCTTCTCGGCACTGGGCGGCGAAGAAGGCGCTTGGATGATGCTGGTCAATGGCACTGCAGTCCTCGGCCTGTTTCAGGGCATGTTCGACAAGCCGATGCTGACGTTCAACCCGGGATGGGCCCAGAACGCCTCCGAGCTCAGCGAGTTCATTGACATCCGCATCTGGCGGGAGACCCTGGCCAAGGCCGGACTAGCAGTCGATGCCGACAACACCGGCGAGAGCACCGAAGGACCGGCCTCATTCATGGTCGTCGACCCCGACGGCAATCCGATCCTCATAGATCAGCACCGCTAGAGGCCAGAAGTCGTTTCAGGTGACCAATGACATATTGATTCAAATTGAGACAGTGTGTCAGTATCTGGATATGGACCAAGCAGGTAACACCTCCAAGACCATCCAAAACAGCACACTCGAACTCGCTGACACCATCTCCGATGCGCCCTTCGGCGAGCTCCATAAACGAACGATTCAGGGCCCGATCGAAGACGTCTGGCCTCACTGCATCGACGTCACGATCGGCGACATCCGGGCCATGGGTCCGCTTATGGCCATCCGCCACCTCCCCAAACGCGTGCTCGGCGGCCAGGA
>CALGZB010000094.1 GCA_937934655.1 uncultured Acidimicrobiales bacterium
CGGGTCGAGCTTGAGTGGTCCGTGGTGAGCGGAGTGCTCACGGCGCCGAGTAGCTCGAGGAGCTCGGCGGTTTTCTGGTCGGCAAGCCGGAAGTACCGGTGTCTGCCCTGCGGCTCAACGCATACGAGGGCGGCGTCGAGCAGCTTTGAGAGATGTTCGCTTGCGGTCGACGGGCTGACCTGGGCGTGGCGTGCGAGTTCACCACCGGTGTGAGCCCGGCCGTCCATGAGGGCACAGAGAATTTCGGCTCGGGTTGGGTCGGCGATGAGCCTCCCGATTGTTGCGAGCTCTTCTGCGGCCATGGCTTCCATTGTAGTTATGTACATTTCGGCGCACGCCGAAAGGTTGTCTGTCTACCGTTGGGGTATGTACGACCTTGAGATTCATATGACCAACCAACCCGGGCAACTCGCCCTAATGGGAGACACCTTGGGAGCTGCCGGCATCAGTGTTGAAGGCGGCGGAATGTTCCTTGTCGACGGCGTGGGTGTTGCGCACTTCCTCGTCGACGACGGCACCGCAGCAAGCGAAGTACTCACCGCCGCTGGGTTGGACGTGGCCGCCTGCAAAGAGGTGCTCGTTCAACGTTTGGATCAAGAGACTCCGGGGCAGTTGGGCTCTTTCTGTGGCGCCATGGCTGCCGCCGACGTCAACATTGAGGTGCTCTATAGCGACCACGACCATCAACTCATCGTGCTCGTCGACGACGTTGCCGCCGGACAGCAGGTGTCACAGCAGTGGACAACAAAGCGGGACAACTAGCGCCCCAGCCTTCAGTCTAGGAACCGGTCCAAGACGTTGCGGGTGATGATCTCTACCTGTGGTTCTCGCTGAGCTAGAGCGTGGCACCACTCGGTAGTGCCGGCGCAGAAGACCTGGCCTTTGCCCTTGGTCATATGAGTGATGACAGCGCTGCCGTAGCGGAGCTTGTCGCGGGCCTCGGGGGTATCTTCGCCAAACAACGCCTCGGCGGCGAAGGCGAGGTCGCCGTCGGCGATGGTGATAAGACTGCCGCCGTGGCCGTGGTCTTCCTCTTCGAGGGTCACCGGCGTGAGGGCCAAGATCTCGAGGTTGTCAGGCGTGCCGTCGTCGCCGGTGGGGTACGGAAGGCCGGAGCGGAAGGTGTAGTCGACGCCGTCGGTCTCGTAACCGACCAGCGGTAGGGCGCCGCCCAAAACGTCGCCGTAGTAAACGTCGGCATCATCGAAGGCCCAATGGCCTGGTCGGTAGACGATGAACCCGCCGGGGCCGCGAGGTGAAAGCCCACCCATCCGTGAATACACGCCGCGGAAGCCGTTGGCGCCGAAGGTCGTCACCGGCGGGTTGTCGATGTAGTGCGCTTCGAACGCTCCGCTGCGAATGTCGAGGTCGGGGTTTTCGCGTTCGGGGTCGGCGTGTGCGGCGTACTTGTGGCAGACCTGCACGGTGAGGTCGTCCTCCATGCGCACCTGCCAGATGATGTTGCCTGCCAAGCGGGCGTAGCCGCCACCCTGTTCGATGAAGCTGTCGAGTACCTCACGGCCAGCGGCGGTCCAGTATTCGTCGTGGCCGGTGGTGACGACCGCGTCGTAGTTATCGAGGATCGATGGGTCGCGGTCGAGGTCCCATTGCGAGATGAACTCAGGCTCGTAGCCTTCGCCCTCGAGCCAGCGGGCGGTGAGGCCGTCGTAACGGGCCCAGCCGTTGGCGACGGTCCACACCGAATAGCCGTTAGCAACGTTCCACTCTGCAGCTGGCGTGCCGACGGCCGCGCCAAACGGGATAGGTGGCTGCGCCAAGCGGGGTGCGCCGACTGGTGAGCGGATGAGGCCCCGTGCCCACGGGCGGTGGAAGTTGAGTCGAGCCTTGAAGCTCTTCTCTCGAACCTCGAGCGGGTCGGCGGTGTGGTCGACGAATTCGTCGGAGAAGTAGCCGCAGCCGCCGCCCCAGTCGTTGTATTCCTGCCAAGAATAGGTGGCGACGATCATCGCGAGCTTGGAGTGTTCGCCGGGCGTTGCTGCTCGCAGCACAAAGAAGCCGTCCTGGCTTACTTCGAGCCCGTCCTGCTCGGCTCGGACGACCACGATGTAACCACCGCTGGCCCAATCGGCGGGGATTTCGAAGGTGGCGCCGACTGGCCAAGCGCAGCCGACGTTCACCACGTCGTCGGGCACCGGGTGCCAGACACCGTCGAAGCCCGACTCCTCGTGGAGCAGCTCGAATTCGACGCCATCGCGCCAGATCTGGAAACCCCAGTTGGCCGCAGTGGTCGAGACATGAAGTTCGACGGTGTCGCCCGGCGCATAGCTCGGCTGGCCGGTGTAGCTCCAGATTTGCAACGCATCGTCGGGAAGCGGGCCATCGCAGGTAATCTGCTCAGCCCACGTTGACCACTGGCCACCCGATGCCCCCCGTTCGCCAAAGTAAGAACGCGGGGTCTGACCCCGCGTTCTTACTTTTCGGGGTGTTGCTTCGCTTGTCATGGCTTTATCTGTACTGGTTGGCTGCCTTTGCGGGGGAAGACCTCGGGGTCTCGTTGCCAGTCGTCGACCCATTGGCTCGAGCACACGCCGGTGCGGTGGGCTTCGAGCATCTCGTCGGGTGGGATGGTGCTGAGCAGTTCGATGTGGGTGCCGTCGGCGTCGTAGAGCCAGGCGATGGTGCCGTCATACTCCTCGTAGTACGCGGGGGCGCTGAGTGGTTCGACGCCGAGGTCGACTGCTCGTTGCCACACGCCTGCCACATCGTCGGTGGTGAAACACACATGGTCGTAGTGCGGGCCACGTTCTTTATAGGCAGGGCCGTCGATGGCATCGAATTCACCACCGATGATTTCGAGACAGAACTCGTGGTTTCCGGCATCGAACGCCGAATCGCCGAGCATCACGAAACCTTTGGTGCCATTACCATCTGCCGGACCGCCATCCCCGGGCAGAAGCGGCGCTGTGAAGTCGAGCACCTTCGCAAGCCCGAAGTGGCGCGTCCAGAACTTCTCCGCCGCCGCGAGGTCGGGGGTGAGGAAACATGCGTGATGCAGTGCCAGCTCGCCGCGGTCGCCACGTTCGGGACGAGGAACCGCGACATTCTCATGCTGCACGATGTCGATCATCATGCCCTCGGGCGACCATACGCCAGCGGCGATTGCGATAGTGAGGCCGTCGATTATGAACGGCTCCGGCGCCCACGCCGACTTCACGCCAGCGGCCATCAGGTCGTCGTACGCCTTCTGCACGTCGTCGCACACAAACGCCACCCGTTCGATACTCCAACCTTGACGGGCGACGTACTCTTTCGATTCCTCAAGCAGTGGCGGGGCTTGGAACTCCATGAGTACATCGGTGCCGGCGCTCATGAACGCCAGGTCGTGGTCGTCGCGACGGTAGTGCCGTTCTTCAAGCTGGCAACCGAGCGCCCGGTAGGTGGCGAGGGCGTGGTCCATGTCGGGTGTCATAAATCCGACGTGATCGAAACGAAACTTGGTTGAAGTCATGGGGTAACAATCACCTTGCATTGGTCGGTTGGGGTTCGGAGTGCTTCGAACGCGTCCGGTAGTTCGTCGAGGGTGACCCGGTGGCTGAGCATCGGGGTAGGATCGATACGGCCGGCGGCGATCATCTCGATCACGAATTGGTTCTCGGCCTTGGTGTAGGTGGCGGGGAAACGCACGGTTGGTTCTTTGAAGTAGGCATCGAGGTGACTCAACGTGTCGGGTTGCATGCACACACCGCCGGCGATGACCATGCCGCCGTGACGCACCATGTCGATGGCCTGCGAGAGGATCCCGGGCCGGCCGACACATTCGATAACGGCGTCGGGGGCTTGGCCAAGAAGCGCCTCGACTTCGGTCTTGACGTCGGTGTCGCCGGAGATGTCGACGACATCGGTAGCACCCATGGCGGTTCCGAGTTCGAGCCGATGCGGAACCATCTCGGTCATCACGATGCGGCGGGCGCCGAAGAAGCGGGCCCACAACACGGTGGCCAAACCAATTGGACCGCCACCCATCACGACGACCCGGTCGCCAATCGATAACTCGGCCTCGCGAATCAGCATGAGGCCGGTGGCCAGCGGTTCGACCATCGCTGCCAACCCCAAGTCGATGCCGTCAGGAACTCGCAGAAGGTCGTTGGTGCGAACCCGCAGCAGCTCGGCGTAGGCACCGTCGGGCTCGCCTGGGCCGAGTGCGCCGAAGAACTTGATCGACTCGCACTTGTGGGCCTGGTCGACCAAACACCAGCCGCAGGTTCCGCAGGAGAACTGCGACACCACAAACACTCGGTCGCCAACGTTCCAGTCGCCCATCGGGTTCGGTCCGAGCGATTCGATAGTGCCGGCAACTTCGTGCCCGAGAACGCCTCCGACACGAGCGACGCCTTCAGCAGTTGCATGGATGTCCGAGCCACAGATACCGCAGGCGCGAACCCGCAGAATGGCCTCGCCTGGCTCCGCAACCGGGTCTGGGACCTCGTCGAGACGAAGCGGCTTACCCGGCCCGTCGAATATCGCTGCTCGCATCAGTTCTGCTCCTCGTCTTTTCTTCTGACTAGTACTGGACCGATTTGATGGTGCCGCCGTCGACCCGGAGATTCGCTCCGGTGGTGAAGCTCGACATCGGGCTCGCGAGGAACACGACCGAGGCCGCGATCTCTTCGGGGGTACCCATGCGGCCCAGTGCTGGAAGGCCAAGGGCAAACTCGTAGAAGTCGGGTTCGGCCTGGCGGATCTGGTCCCACACGCCGTCGGTGAAGAAGGTCGGGCCGGGCGTGACGGTGTTGACTCGCACGCCGTCGGCTGCTGCTACCTGCGCGAGCTGGCTGGCGTAGCTGATTAGGGCTGCCTTCATTGCGGCATACGCGGTTTCTTCGGGTGGCAGCTCCGACATCACGCTCGACACGCTGGAGATGAACACGATCGATCCGTCGTCGGATTCTTTGAGTGCCGGCATTGCTGCGTCGGCGCCGCGCACGCAATGCATGAGGTCGATGTCGAACGCTGCTTTCCAGCGGGCTTCTGCGTCGTCGTCGGGGGTGAAGGCCACGTTGCCGACGAAGATATCGAGTCCGCCCATTTGTTCGGCGGCCTCGGCAACCCAGGCGGCGTACGCGTCGATGTCGGACACGTCGACCGCTGAGCCCCAAGCGTTCTCGCCGAGTGCGGCGACCGCCTCGGCAACACCATCGGCGCCGCGGGCGCAGATTGCGACCTTGGCTCCTTCGTCGATCAGGGCTCGGGCGATCGCTAGACCGATGCCTCGCGAACCACCAGTAACGATGGCGTTCTTTCCTGCTAATCCCAGATCCATGATCGTGCTCCCGTTTTGGTCGGCGTCTACGAAGAAACTTTATATGGGTCGCCGGTCATATTAATATTCTTGCATGCCCATAACCTCCTCGACTTTGACAAACACGGTTCTCACCATTCCTGCTCCTGGGGAGACAGCGCTGAAGGAAAAGCCCTATCCGGTCTGTGGGCCAGGGTTTGTCATCATCGATGTGGCTATTGCGCCGGTGTGTAACGAGGCGCGCATCTACCGCGACCATCAGTTCGAATGGCACGACAGCCCCGAGCACCTGGGCCACGAGGGTGTGGGCACGGTTGCGGAGGTGGCCGCTGGATCGCGGTTCAGCGTTGGCGACCGGGTCATCGTGTTTCAGGGCAACAGCTGCCAAGAGTGTTTCGTCTGTACCCAAGGTTTGTCGCCTACGCATTGCCTTGGCATTCCCTATGAGGGCTTTGACGACGGTATGGCCCCGCAAGACGTCACCGCTGGCTTGCTCGGCATCGAGAAGGTCAACGGAAGCGAGTCGGGCGGATTCGCTATGGCTCGGTACCGGCTGGCGCCCGAGCACATGATCATGACACTCCCCGATGATCTGTCGTTCGAACACGCAGCCGCCGGTAACTGCACCTTGGGATGCACCTACACCGCAGCCGAGGAGACCGGGGTCAAAGCGGGCGACGTTGTGATCGTTGGCGGTGTCGGGTTCATCGGCCTTGGCGCGATCGTCAATGCCATCTACCGAGGAGCCACGGTGGTTGTGCTCGGCCGAAACGACTACCGCATGGATCTGTGCCGCCAGCTAGGCGTGGCTGCCGTGATCGACCCCGATGATGACGATTGGCTCGAACAGATTCACGCCTTCACAGGCGATCGAGGTGGCGCTGATGTCGCGTTCGAGTGCTCGGGAGCGCCGTATTACCTCGACCGTTGTTTCACCGGACTCCGCCGATATGGGTCGCTCTTTTCGATGGGATTCCTTGGCAGCGGCGACTACACCGTGTCGATCCTCAACACCGTTATGGATCGCCACATCTCCTGGACAGGCGGCCACGATGTGCGCTTCCGAGACCGCGATGGTTTGCTCCGCATGCTCGGCGACGCCGCCGTGCAGCGCAACATCGACATCCTCACCACCCACAGCTTCCCGATGAGCGAAGCAAGCGATGCCTTCGACACCGGTCTCACCAAGAACTGCGGAAAGATCTATCTACGACCGGCTGAGTGATGTCCGCGTTTGCCTAAAAGTAAGAACGCCCCGGGATGTTTGACGCAGTCAAACTCCAGAAGCGAGCGTAGCGAGCGACTCAGACCCCAGCGTCCTTACTTTTGGCGAAGTGGTCAGACGAGTTCTTCGATCGGGCGGTACCGCACCTCGGGGAAGCCGTAGTAGCCCGGACCGGCAGCGTTGGCCAACGCATGTGGAGTGCGGAAGCAATCGAGGCCGCGCATCCCGACGACGGTCACAACATCGCCCGGAGCGATGTTGGTCGAGGTGTGCCCTGTGGCAGTGGCAGTATCGATGATCGAAATGAGATCTGGGCTGCATACCCAGGGCTCTCCATCGAGCCACGTGACGTGATTCTCGTTTTTTAGCCAGATCTTGAGGTTTGACGACTTCATGCTTCCCGGCAGCGTCCCCTCAAGTTCGAGGGTGCCAAACATGTAACCATCTCGATCTTCCCAGGTTTTGTCGATGACTTTGCCGTCAAAGAGCCGCCAAGCGTCAGCGGCTTCGATCGTCGCTGCGACAGGATCTTCTCCGGTGGAGCGGGCCTGTCGAGCAGCCCGCCCGATGCGAAGGACGAGCGAGAGGGTGCCCGGTACGATGATCCGCTTCATCTCGCGCCCATCGAGTGGGGTCGACGCAATGCTGGTGCCATCGACTCCGGCCAGAGAGAGCATCTTGGTAATGCGTTCGAGCATGTACCCGTTGACCACGCG
>CALGZB010000095.1 GCA_937934655.1 uncultured Acidimicrobiales bacterium
CCTTCATGTCGGTTTCGCCATGAGCATCATCGACGAAGAAGAAGCGAACAAGCAGCTCGAATTCATGCGAATGCTCGGGTCGGTCTACGACGAAGAAGTCGAGGCCTTCTCCATCGAGGTTCCTACGGCCGCTATGGAGACTGCGTCCGAGCAGAGCGATCAATGACCACCGACCTTGCCACCGCAGGACTCGGGTTGGCCCGAGTCTTCTCAAACGGTGGCCGTCTGGTCATAGCTGCTCCTGGACGCCACGACCACGCCCAGCACGTCGCGGTCGAGTTCATACACCCAGGCGTGGTTGGCGCCCGGTCACTACCGGCTATTGCCTCGAGCCTCGAAGACCTCCCACATCATGTCGCAGCCGACGACGCATTGCTGGTGCTACTCCCGCACTCTGACGGGCCAGACGGTAACCTCGACAAGGCTTTTGAGCTGCCTGCCGCAGCACTTGTTCTCACCACCGAACCTGCCGCAACCGAACCGGAACTCGTGCAGTGGTATCACGTGCTGTGGGAGCTGGTTCAGCTTGGACTCGAGCACCCGGGACTAACCGGCGGCGACGCCGTGTCCGGTGGCGACAGCACCGATTTCCTCTATCCGTTCCTCGATGCCTCCGAGACTAACGAAGACGAACTCCTGGAGTCGATGCGCGAATCCACCGCAAACAAGGCGCTCGAATCTGCCGACGTGAGCGCCCGGGCAGTTGCCGCCAACGAAGCAGTTCTCGACGCCGTCGCAAGCGCCATCGACGAATGTCGCCGCAGCGGCAAAACCGTACACACCATCGGTAACGGCGGAAGCTCGAGCGATGCAGCTCGTCTCGCCCGTCAACTGCGCTCCCACGGGGTCAAAGCCGCCTGCCTCGCAACCGACGCAGCCGTGCTCACCGCCCTGGCCAACGACCTCGGCGTCGAGCGGATCTTCGCTCGCCAGGTCGAAGCAGCGGTTCGCCCCGGCGATGCACTCGTCGTCCTTAGCACCAGCGGTTCCTCGACCAACCTGCTCGCCGCTCTCGATGTCGATGTCGTCAAGAACGTCACCACCGTTACTTCGGCGGGTTATGGCGGCGGGCCACTCGCGCACCACCCAGCCACCGACCACCGCCTAACCATCGATTCCACATCGGTGCATCGAATTCAGGAAGCGCAAGGAGTTCTCATGGACCAGCTGTGTACCCGATTACGCGTCGAACACGAGGTGAGCCAATGAAGTTCGTCACCGAATTCCGAGATCCGGTTGCCGCAAAGGCACTCATCGCCGAGATCAACTCGCTCGCCAAAGACCAACCGCCACGCAAGCTCATGGAAGTGTGCGGCGGACACACCCACGCCATCTATCGGCACGGCATCGAGACCCTTCTACCCGAATCGGTCGAAATGGTTCACGGACCAGGCTGCCCGGTCTGCGTGATCCCGATGGGACGGATCGACGACGCCATCGCAATTGCCTCGCGCGAAGAGGTCACCATGTGCTGCTTCGGCGACATGATGCGGGTCCCAGGCGGTACCAGCACCCTTCTCGAAGCCAAAGCAAACGGTGCCGATGTCCGAGTGGTTTACTCGCCGCTCGACGCACTCACCATCGCCGAAGCCGAACCCGACCGAGAGGTGGTCTTCCTCGCTGTTGGATTCGAGACAACCGCACCGTCCACCGCAATCACCGCGATGCAGGCTCGCGAACGCAACGTCACCAACTTCTCAATCTTCTGCAACCACGTCACGATCGTGGCGCCCATGAAGGCGATTCTCGATTCTCCCGGAATGAACCTCGATGGATTCCTTGGGCCGGGCCACGTCAGCACCGTTATCGGCACCGGTCCCTACGAGTTCGTCGCACGCGAATACGGACTTCCGTTGGTAACTGCTGGCTTCGAGCCCGTCGACATCCTGCAGGGCGTCGCAATGCTTCTGCGTCAGCTTGCTGAGGGACGCTGCGAAGTCGAGAACCAGTACAAGCGGGTTGTTCGCGATGGCGGAAACACCGCGGCGCTCAACATCCTCGCCCAGGTATTTACGATCCGACCACACTTCGAATGGCGAGGGCTCGGGTTCATTGCTCAGTCGGCGCTCGGACTGAACGAAGAGTATGCGGCCTGGGATGCCGAGAAACGGTTCGAGTTTCCGGGCCAACGAGTCGCCGACCCGAAGGCATGCCAATGCGGTGAGGTTTTGAAGGGCGCAATTCGTCCCTGGGAATGCAAAGTCTTCGGCAGCGCATGCACGCCTGAGACACCGATCGGAACCTGCATGGTTTCATCGGAAGGCGCCTGTGCGGCCTACTTCAACTACGGGCGATTCCGTGCCAAAAAGCGCATCCCGGTGAAAGCTACGTGAGCACCCAGGACGATCGGGAAAAGGTCCTCGAGCGCATCGAGCAATGGAAACTCCGGCCACCCCGGCTCACCGACGACGTCATCACCATGGCCCACGGTGCAGGTGGAAAGGCCAGCCAATCGCTCACCGAGGCGGTGTTTAAGGCCGCCTACGGAGGCCCACAACTCGACCGTCTCGACGACGGCGCCGTGCTCGACATTCCGTCCGGCCACCGCATCGTCTTCACCACCGACGCCTTTGTTGTTACACCCCGTGTCTTTGCCGGCGGTTCGCTCGGCGACCTCGCCGTGAACGGCACGGTCAATGACCTCGCCGTCATGGGGGCCACGCCGAAGTGGCTTACCGTGTCGGCTGTTTTAGAAGAGGGGCTCCCCATGGACGAGCTCCGCAGCATCGTCGGAGATGTCGCAGCCGCAGCCGCAGCTGCCGGGGTCGAGATCGTCGCCGGTGACACCAAGGTTGTCGAGCGCGGTGCGGCCGATGGCTGCTACCTCACCACCAGCGGTATCGGCCTCCTTCCCGAGAACCGCGAGTTCGGCGCCGAACAGGTTGAGCCTGGCGATGTCGTGTTGGTCTCGGGCACCATCGGCGACCACGGGATGGCCGTCATGCTGGCTCGTGGCGATCTCAAACTCGACGCAGACATCTCGTCGGACACCGCTCCACTCCACACAGCAGTTGCTGCGCTTCTCGATGCGGTGCCCACCACACGTTGGATGCGCGATCCCACCCGAGGCGGACTTGCCTCGGCCTGCAACGAACTCGCCACCGCGGCAAACCTGGGGGTCTCGCTGTTCGAAGAATCCCTCCCTGTGAATCCGCCGGTGAACGGTGCATGCGAACTACTTGGTCTCGACCCGCTTTACGTGGCCAACGAGGGCAAGTTTGTTGCTGTCGTGCCGGCCGACAAAGCCGACGACGCGCTCGCTGCATTGCACTCCGACCCAGTCTCTGCCGGCGCCGTTGCGGTCGGCGAGATCAACGACGAACACCCGGGCATGGTTGTGGCCCATACGCCGTTCGGCGGTTCGCGCATCGTCGATATGCTGGTCGGCGCACCACTCCCCCGAATCTGCTGAACCGAAGGCACAGGCGGCCCGACCGTTGGCCGAGCTCAGCTGTGGGTGAGGTCGGCAGCGCCTACGTCTAGTCGATCGACGAGCGTCTCAATCGCTGCCCAAACATCGGGGGCCGCAACCATTTCGAGCGGAATGCCCCGCCGGTCGGCTGCGGCGAGCGTGGAGTCGGTCGGGATCACCACATCGAGTGGCACGTCGTGTTCGGCGCACATCTCTTCGAGGGCCTGTCTGGCATCATCGTCCTCGACCCGGTTTCCGACGCCGACCCAGCGAGCAATACCGAGTTCCTTCGCAAGACCAATCGTGCGTTGGGCGGTGATGATTGCTTTGCGACTCGGCTCCATCATCAGGACGAGAACGTCGGCATGGGCCAAGGTGCCGCCGGCCCGGCTGAGATGCTCGATGCCAGCTTCCATGTCGATGATGGTGTCGTCGGTCTCTGAATGCAGCGCCTCGCCAAGAAGGCTTCGAACGCTGGCATGGCCGCCGCAGGTACAACCCGCGCCAGCCTCGTTGACCCGAAGTGCCGACATCAGGCTGACGCCCTCTGGCGTAAGAACTGCGAAGTCGTTCATCAGTTCGGCCACGGTCATATCGCCCCGCCGGCCAACAACCATCGATCGAGGAATCGGTTGAAGTGATTCGGTGGCATCAGGGCTGAGCCCCAGCGAGAGCCCCAGGTTTGGGTTGGAGTCGGTGTCGACGGCCAGAACACGCCGTCCACGGGCCACCAACGCACGAGCGAGAAGCGATGACGTGGTCGTCTTCCCGACGCCACCCTTACCAACGATTCCAATCTTCATCGCGTGTCTCCCCCAACGGTACTAAAGGCTCTGTGGAGGCCAATGGTAGTGGTGGTGACGACGTCCTGTCATTGCCGCTATTGGTCCCGATTGACCGAACTAGCCGAACGAACCAGCGAGGCGCGGCCGATAGCGACCTGGCCAAGCGAGATGCCGCCGTCGTTCGTCGGGACCTCTTTGTGTCGGAGCACCTGCAACCCCTCGCCCGCCAGCGCCGGCAGCAACAGTTCCACGAGAAGCCGATTCTGGAACACGCCACCACTGAGCGCGACGGTGTCGAGACCGGTTTGGGCTGCCAGACCTGCCGTGGTCGTCACCACGAACTCTGCGATGGACCGGTGGAATCGATGGGCCACGAACGCGCTGTCGGCGCCAGATTCGAGGTCGTCGATAACACCACGAATCAACTCGGCGGCGTCGTTGCCCGACCACGGATACGCGCTGCTGTCTCCAGCGAACTCGACAGCCACGCCTTCAAGCGCGATTGCCGCTTCACCCTCGTAGGTAACCGACTGCGACAAGCCACACAACGCCGCGACGGCGTCGAAGAGACGACCCATCGATGAGGTCTGCAGAGCGGTCGGGGCTGCGCACATCTGGGCAACCGTATCTACCTCATGGTCACCAAACGACGACTTGATTCGTGGCGGGACTTCTCCAAACGCCGCCACGCAATGAGCCACCGCCATTCGCCACGGGTCGCGTAGCGCCTTTACCCCTCCGGGCATCGAGACAGCCCTCAGCGAATCGGCCCGTTCGTATCCGTTGGCATCCCCGATGAGGAACTCGCCGCCCCAAGCGGTGCCGTCGTCGCCCCAACCGAGTCCATCGAACAAGACGCCAATAGCCGGACCCTCGTGCCGGTTCTCGACGAGGCAGGAAACTAGATGGGCATGGTGATGCTGCACGGCAAGCGACTGGGCGATGTCTTGGCTCGTTGCGAACTTCGACGACAGGTACTCGGGGTGGAGATCGTGCACCACCAGCGCAACGTCGGCCGCGGCAAACGCAATCTGATCGGCAATCGTGGCCTCAAATGCGGCCAGCGTTAACGGACTTTCGAGATCTCCGAGGTGCACCGATAGTGAGGCCCTGTCGCCCACGGCAAGACACGTGGTGCTCTTCAGTTCGGCACCCACACCGAGGACTGTCGGCCCGTCGGAGGCCAGCGCCACGGACCGTGGCGCATACCCGCGTGCCCGACGAACAAGCTGGAAGTGTCCGGCAACGACCCGCCCGACCGAGTCGTCGGCCCGACGTTCGATTGAGCGATCGTGCGCCAGAACAAGATCGGCGATTCCATCGAACGCCTCAGCGGCGCGCCCATCATCGATGATGATGGGTTCGTTCGACCGGTTGCCGCTGGTACAGACCAGCGGAACCCCAACACCCTTGGCCAGCATGGCGTGGAGGTTCGATGCGGGCAGCATGACCCCCAAGAGCGCGGTTCGTGGGGCGACCTGGTCGGCCACCTCGTTCGAGGGTCGGGCAGGTGCAAGCACGATCGGGGCTTCGGGAGATTGCAACGCCTGGCGGCCAGCTGGATCGAGGTCAACCAGCCGCTCCGCCATCGCAAGGGAGTCCACAAGCAGCGCAAACGGTTTTGCTTCGCGGTGCTTACGATCTCGAAGTTGTTGCACCGCTTCGTCGTGGTCGGCTCGGCAGAGAAGTTGGTAACCGCCAAGGCCTTTCACTGCGACCACCGCGCCATCGCCCAGCGCAGCGACCACCTCGTCGATGGAAGGCCCGGTGAGCCGTGGCCCGCATTCTGCGCACGACGTGGCCTGCGCGTGGAAACGCCGGTCGGTAGGGTCCTCAAATTCTTTGGTGCATTCGGTACACAAGGGAAACGTCGCCATCGACGTGTTCGTTCTGTCGTAGGGAAGGTCGTCGACAACGCTGTACCTCGGGCCACACGCAGTGCAACAGATGAAGGGGTATCCGTGGCGCCGATCATTCGGATCGGCCGCTTCTGCGATGCACTGCGAACACGTGGCAACGTCGGGCGGGATAGCCGCCGACCGCTGCTGGTCGACGTTGCGACTTGGCACGATCACGAACTCGGTTTCGCCTTGCGGATCCGAGGCAACCACGTCGATCTGATGCACGTCGGCCAGGTCGGGAGCTTCGTCTCGAACCCTTCGGACGAACGTGTGGCATGCCTCTCGCTCGCCCTCAACAACACAGATCACCTGGGCCCCAGCGTTGGTAACTTCTCCTGCTAGGCCCAACGATGACGCCACACCAAACACGAACGGCCGGAACCCCACGCCCTGAACGGTTCCGGTGATCTCCACCGTCAGGCGTGTCGTGTCGCTCACGAAAGCAAGTGTGCACCCCTCGCTGCACCGGAGCGAACTCCAAGGTTGCATCTCGCCAAAACTTGGCCGATCGTAGGGCCGTGCGAAAATTGATCTTTCTCTGCAGCGCCGACCCTCGAGAAGACGCTGATGCCTTCTTTCGCTCCTACAACTTTGCAAATGTGGCGGCGAAGAGCGGACTCGAGGCCGAGGTACGAGTCGCCGGGTCATGCTCCGGCTCTTACCGCAATCGGCGAGCTCATCGGACGGCTAACGACGTAACCCTATGACCAGTCACGATGCCAGCGCCTACAACCCCTTCGCTCAGGAAACGCTGGACAACCCGTTCCCGGCGTACGAAGCGTTGCGGAACGAGTGCCCTGTTCATCAGTTCGACGGCTACAACCATCCGCTGTACACCGCCACCCGGTACGACGATGTGGTCGAGTTGCTCACCAATGTTGACCAATGGTCCAGCAGCTACGGACAGATGCCCAGCTACAGCGAGAAGGGCTGCCTGTTCTCCGACCCGCCAGAGCACAGCATGTACCGCAAGCTGGTGCAGAAGAGCTTTGCCCCACGCCATGTGGCTCGCATGGAAGACGAGATCACCCAGCTGGTCACCGAGTTGCTCGACCAGATGGCGCAACGCGACAGCGGCGATCTGCACGATGACCTGGCCTGTCCCCTGCCGGTGCTCATCATCGCCAAAATTCTGGGCGTACCCACCGAGGATCTGTCGCAGTTCAAACAGTGGAGCGACGACCAGCTAGACGCCGCAAACTCCCAGGACCCAACGGCAGGCGATGTACCTCGCAAGGCCATGGCCGACTACTTCGTCGAACGGCTCGAAGAACGTCGTGAGCTGCTCCGGCTGGCTGGCCATGACCCCGACACCGCCCAAGCCGACGTGCTGGGAGATGCGATACCCGACGATGTCATCAGCGGCCTGCTCATCGCCGAAACCGAGGGGCGTCGCCTCGAGCATCGAGAGCTCATGACGATCCTTAACCAACTGTTGGTTGGCGGCAACGAAACCACCACGTCGCTCATCACCAACTTGTTCTGGCGGCTCCTGCAACAACCCGAACTACTCGAGCAAGTTCGCAACAATCCAGAACTCGACACCGTTGCGGTGGAAGAGAGCCTGCGCATAGACGCTCCGGTACTGGGCCTCTACCGCACCTCGGTGGGCACACAAACACTCGCCGGTGTCACGCTGGAGGATCGCGACAAGATCATGGCCACGTTCGGTGCCGCCAACCGCGACCCTGAAATGTTCGAAGACCCCGATACCTTCCGCTTAGACCGAGACCCGGTGGAACTCCGCAAGCACCTGGCCTTCGGTCTGGGGCATCACTTCTGCCCCGGCGCTCACCTCAGCCGGTTGGAAGCACGCATTGCACTCCGGCTTACCTTGGACCGCTTCACCACCATCGAGTTGAACGGCGACACCGAGCGCATCGGCGCATTCCTGCTGTGGGGCCGCAAGAAACTCCCCGCCCGGTGGTCTACCGATTCGGCTTGAGACAAAGAACGGAGAAGGCGGTTCCTGCAAGCCTGACCGAAGTGAACATCACCCCAAGCCGCCGCTCACGGCCAGCGCCGGGTCGAGGCGAGCGGCCTTTGCGGCCGGATAGAAACCGGCAAGCATGCCGATTACTAGCGCGGCGCCAACGCCGGCCAGAAGTGCACCCGGAGGGAGATCAACCACCCAGTCCTGTCGGTTGGCGTAGACGATGGTGATGCCCGAACCGATCAGAACACCGAGCATTCCACCCAATCCCGACAGCAGTGCGGCCTCCAAGACAAACTGAGATCGAATGTGGCCCCGGGTCGCGCCCAGCGCCCGACGCAGACCGATTTCTCCCCGCCGTTCAAGTACCGAGATCACCATCACGTTGGCAATCCCCACACCGCCAACGAGCAAGGCAACGCCGCCGAGCGCAAGGAGCAGGTTCTGTAGATTCTGATCGACTTCGGCTCTTGCCTCGAGCAGGTCAGATGGGCGGGAGACTTCGACCTTCGCGGGCCGACCAGGGTTGGCCGTTGGTGCCAGAAGCGGACGGGTTGTTGCAACCAAATCCGGATCGACGCGTACGTAGACCGCGGTTGGGTTGGGTGCCACGCCAAGCATGGCCACGGCGGCCCTATCGCCGATGAGGACCTTGCGCGAGAGGTCGGGATTGAGGGGAAGCTTGTCGAGGATCCCGATGACCGCGAACTCATGGCCTCCGATACTGATGGTCGGACCTCCAGCCAGACTGGAGATACCGAGCCGAACGGCAGCCACGTCACCGAGCACCACGACGGGCATCGAACGCAGGCCGTCATCCAGCGGTCGCCCAGTCGTAGCGGACACCTGGAGCGTTTCGAAAAACTGTGGCGTCGCGCCGAGCGCATTGATTCCCACAAGGGTTTCGTCATGTGCGTTGCGTTGCACCTCGAAGCCAGTGTCGATAACCGCGCTTGCATTCTGGACGGTGCTAATGCGCCGAATCATAGGTTCGGCGTCGATCGGGAGCGGCTGCACGCTGAGGCCGCCTGATGCGGCCTGCACCTGCAGCAGGTTGGTGCCAAGGCTGTCGAGTTGGGCAATAAGGGCCGCCTTCGACGACGAGGAGATGCCGACCACGGCAACCATCGACGCAATCCCGATGGCGATTCCGAGCGCCGTGAGCACCGTCCGGCCTCGACGACTGCGCAAGCCAACCACGCTCGTTGAAACAACATCGCGGCCGCGTAATTTTGATCGATCTTTCATCGGTCGCTCCCTGGTGGTGTCGCGCCATCGGTGGTTGTGTTGTTTCCCGAAAGGACCCTGCCATCTCGAACCTCGACGTAGCGGGGTAACTGGGCCGCAAGATCACCATCGTGGGTGATGACCACGATGGTCGAACCATCAGCATTGAGCAGCGTCAACAGCTCGACGATTCCGTCGCCAGTTGCCGTGTCGAGGTTGCCGGTAGGTTCATCGGCGAGGATCAACGACGGTTCGGCCACGATTGCTCGGGCAATAGCAACCCGCTGCCGCTGGCCACCTGACAACTTCGTCGGCCGAGCATTCACACGATCACCAAGCCCTACCTTTTCGAGCGCGGTCTGGGCCATCGCTCGACGGGTTCGGCCGGGTACACCCCGGTAGAGCAATCCGGTGGCCACATTGTCGAGAGCACTGAGCGTCTCGATGAGGTGAAAGCTCTGAAAGACAAATCCCAACCGGGCCGACCGCAATCCCGACAGGCGTCGATCGCTCAGCTTCGAGGTGTCGGTGCCTTCGATCAACAGGCGCCCCTGGGTCGGACGGTCGAGCGTTCCCATGATGTTGAGCAGCGTCGATTTGCCCGATCCCGACGGTCCAACGACCGCCAGCATCTCTCCGGCCTCGACCCGCAGGTCAACACCGGCGAGTGCTTCGACCGGAGGTGAACCTGGATAGGTGCGATACACACCATCAAGCTCGAGTACGGGCGGACGGCTTGTCTGGCTGGGAGCCGTCTGGGTAGCCACGGTGGGGGTCACAGCGGCACCACGATCTGATCGTCCTCTTCAAGCCCCTCGATGATTGCGGTAGTGCCAAACACCGAGACGAGCTCTACCTCTACCTTCTTTATGTTGTCGACGCCACCGGTCGAGTCGACTTCCACCTGCCAGCCGCCGCCAGTCATCGCCAAGAGCGCCCGCACAGGAACAGTGAGCACATCGGCGGCTTGGATCATGGATCCAATGACCTCGACCGATTGGCCCAACTCGTCTGGGTTCGCTCCTTCTACCGAGATCTCGATCAGCTGACGCACTCCGCCATCGTCGCCGCCGGCCACCCGAGTAGATCGAATGACCACACCCGTCATCGGTGGTTCGGTGTTCACCTCTACGGTCTCGCCTACCGGGAAGAAGTCGCGAAGACTCGTCGAACCCTCTACCTGCAAAACGGTTCCGGTGCCGGTGACGCCCACCTCGGTGAACTGCTGGCCAACGGCTAGCTCGGTTTGCAGCAGCACGTCGTTCGTGAAGAAGACGAGCTGCGAAGCGTCAACCACCCCGGTAGCCGGGTGCCCGACCGAGGCTTGCCATTGCTTCACCGCACGCTGTGTCGATACGCCAAACACCTCGTCAACCGTCAGTCGACCCTTGTCGTCAAACCCCTCAGCGATCAGATACTGCTGTAGCTGGGCAACGTCGGCGCCTGTCTGCTGACCGAGCCGGGTATTGGCTTCGTCGGTCTCGTAGCGCCCCACCAGTCGAAGCGGTCGATACAGCGGACGCTCGCCAATCACCAGCAGGATCGGTCGGCCCGACACTTCGACGATGATGTCGCCGCTGGTGAGGACCGACCCAGCTGGCTGTGCCCAGGTCACGAGACCTTCGGCCTCGATCGGGAGCGTAATACCGGTTCCGTTGCCCACTCCGGCCTGCGCCTTCACGGTCTCGATGACGTCTTGGCGCACGACCGGCACGAGCTCGGTGTCGACGGAGGATATCGACGCGGCCGACGCCGCCGGCTCAGCGGTGCCCGAGCTGCAGCCTGTGGCGACCAACGACACTGCAAGCGCGACTACCGCGATCAGCGATCGATCGGATGGTTGATGGCGGACCATTAGTTGCCCTCACCGAACTTCTCCCACAGGTCTGGAACGACCTGCTTGTAGCAATCGTCTTCGGCCAACAGGTATTCGGTTTCGTCGATTCCGTCGTTGGCGTCGCCGTCGCTCTCGAAGCTGATGCCGCCGTCGGCGTCGACCTCGATGTCGTAGCCCTTTTCCCTCAGGCACTTCTGAAGCGCCGGAGCTGCATCGATGAGGCGAGCCTCGTCTTCGGGGTCGAGCTGGCTTCCCCCGTCCAGAACTTCGAGGAGCTTCTCGCATTCTTCCTCAGCGGCTTTCTCTTGCTCGAGAGTCGGGTCTTGGTCTGCTTCGAGCGAGCCGACGTCGATGTTGAGGTTGCCGCCCTCGAAGTCCACATTCGCATCGAGTCCGTACTTGGCCATACATTCGCGAAAGTCTTCGGCGACGCGAGTCTTGTCGGCTTCACTGAGATCGGCGGCTCCAGCTCCGGCTCCCGACCCGCAACTGGCAAGCATTGCTGCGCCAGCCACAGCGATTGCCGCACTCCTTAGCCGTCGACTTATCGCACCGTTCTCTACTTCTCGATCTCTCTT
Organism: uncultured Acidimicrobiales bacterium; assembly: GCA_937934655.1. Classification (GTDB taxonomy): domain Bacteria; phylum Actinomycetota; class Acidimicrobiia; order Acidimicrobiales; family SHLQ01; genus CALLQB01. Next base: position 11,674 of record CALGZB010000095.1, read on the forward strand.
GGATTCTTTCGTGTGCATTTGATTACTCCTCGTGGGTGTCTGGAAATTCGATCTGGATACTTCGATCTGGCAACACTGTGAGCGCAGGAGCTGAGAACGATCTGAGAGAGCCTGAGAGAACTGAGGATGGTCCAGCGGCTCTCAGAATTTCCTCAGAACCAGGTGAGAGACTGAGCGCATGCGACTTCTCGTGGTTGAAGACGAACACAACGTTGCCGCGGCCCTCGAGAGCGGACTTGAGGCCGAGGGTTTCAACGTCGACGTCGCTGCTGATGGCGACACCGGGTTCTGGATGGCCAGCGAACACGACTACGGGCTGATCATCCTCGACGTCATGTTGCCGGGCCGCAATGGCTATCAGGTCTGCCGCGACCTTCGAGCGGCCAAGAACCAGACGCCGATCCTGATGCTGACCGCAAAAGACGGCGAGTACGACCAAGCCGAGGGTCTCGACACCGGGGCCGACGACTACTTGGTCAAACCGTTCTCCTTTGTCGTGCTCCTCGCCCACGTCCGAGCCCTGCTTCGCCGATCGGGTAGCGACTCTGCCGATCCCGACGTGATCACCGCCGGTGATCTCGAACTCGACCGCACCACACGCCGGTGCCAGCGCGGCGACGAAAGCGTCGATCTCACCAAACGCGAGTTCGACCTCTTAGAAGTATTGGCAACGCATCCGGGTCAGGTGTTCAGCAAGGACCATCTGCTGTCGCAGGTGTGGGGACCAACATTCGATGGCGGCACCAACGTTGTCGAGGTCTATGTCGGCTACCTGCGCCGCAAAGTCGACAGTGGCAAACATCAGCCGCGCATCGAAACCGTGCACGGCCACGGCTACCGGTTGGCACCATGAGATCACTTCCGCTTCGGGTCAGAATCACCCTTCTCGTCGTCGCAACGGGAGCGTTGATGGCGGCCATAATCGTTGGAGCTGGTGGCGTATCCGAGGTCAACGAGAGCATTACCCTCGAGTCGCTCGGGTCAACCGCCGATGCTCTCGACAGCACCGACCGCAAGTTGGCCGACTACGGCGACGAACTCAAGGGCCGAATTCTCGATTGGTCAGACGACGACAACGGCGGAGCGTTCGACGCATGGAACCTCGATGACATCTCGCCGAAGATCGAAACGGTTGATATCGAAGGGCGAAATATCGCGCTCGAACCAACCGGTAGCGTCGGAATCTCCTCCACCATTCGTTGCAGGGGCGTGTCGGGTGGCGTCGAATGTGAATCCGAAGGCGACGTCGAGCCGACGTCCTGGGCCCGTGCAGCCGTTGACCAACGGGCCTCGATCGTTGCGGTTAAACGACCCGTGGTCGTTCATGGCTTTGTGGTCGAGGACTCGACCGGTCGCCAGACTCTTGTGACCTTGGAGGTTGATCCCTTCGTTGGAAGCGATTCCGATATCTCCAGCGGGATCGGCGACATCGCTTTGGTGGCTTTGCCCCTCCTCCTCTTTGGGCTCGGCGCGATCACATGGTTCTCGCTGGGACGAGCCCTCAACCCAGTCGCCGCAATGATTGATCAGGTCGACAACATCGGAGCCGACAGCCTTGATCAGCGCGTCGCGGTACCCGTCGCCGACGATGAGCTCAAACATCTCGCTACCACCATGAACCGGATGCTCGATCGCCTCCAAGGTGCCAACGAACGCCAACGCCAATTCATCTCCGATGCCTCCCACGAACTGCGGAGTCCGATCACCGCAACCGGTGTAACGCTGGACGTGGCGCGAGCCCGACCCGACGAGGCCGACTGGGAACACGTGGCATCAGTTGTCGATGAGGAAAACACCCGACTAGCGAGCTTGGTCGACGACCTTCTGCTCCTTGCCCGAATGGATGAGGATGCTGGTCACGATTCGGAAAGCTACGCATGGGCGGTGGATCTCGACGAAGTCTGTTTGGCCGAGGCCGAGCGACCCCACCCCGTCGAGGTTTCGGTGCGAGTAATCGAACCGGTTCGGGTTACCGGCAACACCTCGGCCCTCAAACGACTGGTGCGCAACCTTGTCGAGAACGCAACTGCCCACGCGGCAACATCGGTTTGGATCGAAATCGAGCAAAGCGGCCAACAGGCGATCGTGCGTGTGGCCGACGACGGGCCGGGCGTCCCGCCCGAGTTCGCCGAGAAGATTTTCGAGCGATTCGTTCGGGTCGACGAGTCGCGAGTTCGAAACGACCACCGCTCGCCGAAAAAGGGTGGCGCCGGCCTCGGTCTGGCAATAGCCCGACGGGTGGCGCAGAACCACGACGGCTCGGTCAAACTCGTCGAAGAGCCAGGGTATGGCGCAGTTTTTGAACTCCGTCTCCCACTTGTTGACTGAGAGGCTGAACATCCCAATTTGATTGGGAGACCGACCCCCATCTACCTTCGAAAATGGCGCAGCGGGTGTGCCTGATATGTCAGACCGACTAGCGGGTGGTTGGAATGGGTCCTCGGCGGCTTTTGTTGTTTTCATGTTTTTCGGCGTTCGTAGTTGTCGGATTGGTCGCAGCGTTGCTGGCACCACCGCCTGCCGCTGCGCAACCACGAACCTCCTGCGGTGCTGAGGTGCCGGTTGGGTACACCGTCATCGAATCATCGAAGCGACTCATCCGCGGGACGAACGGCAACGACTTCATCTGCGCAACCGGCCGGGCAAACAAAATCAAAGGTCGAGGCGGCAACGACATCATCTACGGCCGCGGAGGCGACGACATCATCGACGGCGGCCCCGGTGACGACATCATTTACGGCGGGTCCGGCGACGACATCCTCAGCGGCGGGAAAAGCGACGGCAACGACGAACTTCATGGCCACGAAGGCGATGACGCGTTGCGAGGGCTCGCTGGCAACGACCTGCTCGACGGCGGCCCTGGCGCCGACCGAATCCAGGGAGGGTCCGGTCGCGACCGCATCGAAGGTGGCACTGGCCAGGACGTGCTCAAGGGCAAGTCCGGCGCCGACATCATCGACGGCGGCTCCGGCGACGATCTTGTCGAAGGCGGCAGTGGCGCCGACATCATCAAG
>CALGZB010000096.1 GCA_937934655.1 uncultured Acidimicrobiales bacterium
AGCCAGGACTACGACCTCTTCCTGCGATGTGTCGAAAACACCTCAACCGACCGCATCCACCACCTGCCGTTCGTGCTCTACCACTGGCGGGCAATCGCCGGCTCGACCGCCGCCTCCACCGATGCCAAGGACTACACCGAACAAGCGGCGGTAAAAGCGCTCACCGAGCATCTCGAACGCGTTGGCTCAACAGCCAGCGCCGAAGTTGGCCCGGCGCCCACCGCGTACCGGCTGCGCTGGCCGCTCCCTCAGCCGGCTCCACTGGTATCGATCATCATTCCTACCCGGAACGGCGCCGACCTCGTACGCCAGTGCATCGACAGCCTCGATGCCAGCTCTTATCCATCGACCGAGATCATCCTCGTCGACAACCAGTCTGACGACCCGGCCGCTCTCGCATACTTTGCGGAGCTGGCGACAGCCGGTCGCGTGACCCTCGTCCCGTTCGATGCGCCATTCAACTATTCGGCGATCAACAATGCCGGAGTCGAGGCCGCATCCGGCGACGTTCTCTGTCTTTTGAACAACGACATCGAGGTCATTACCGCCGACTGGCTCGAAGAAATGGTCAGCCAAGCGCTTCGGCCAGGCGTCGGCGCGGTTGGCGCAAAGCTCTACTATCCCGATGACACCATTCAGCACGCCGGCGTGGTGCTTGGTCTTGGCGGTGTCGCAGGCCATGGCCACAAGCGATCGCCCCGTTCCGACTTCGGGTTCTTCTCCCGCTTGGTCCTGGTGCACGAAGTTGGTGCCGCGACAGCCGCATGCTTGGTCATCCCCCGAGACGTCTGGAATATCGTCGGAGGTCTCGACGAGGGGCACCTAGCCGTCGCCTTCAACGACATCGACCTATGCCTCCGTATCCGTGCTGCCGGCTACCGGGTGCTCGTCACCCCCTTCGCCGAGCTGTACCACCATGAATCGGTCAGTCGAGGCGGCGAGGACACCCCCGAGAAACAGGCCCGCTTCCACCGCGAAGTCACCTACATGCTCGATACCTGGGAGCACGAGCTGCTCTCGGACCCGGCGTATAGCCCCAATCTGTCGCTCGAAGTCGAGAGCTTTGCCCCGGCCCGCGTACCTCGGGTTGCGTACGCATGGCGCCCGGGCGGCGATAGCCTTCGCCCAGGCAGTTTGCCGACAATTCCCGGCATTACTCGTTTGCCGGTGACCGACTCCGACCTGCCTAGAGACTCCTGATTCACGTGGCTACCGAAAACCCTCCCATCGTCTTTTCTGCGGCGTCACAGTCGCGCTCGCTCAGCGAGTCGATGCGCGAAGTGTGGAACTACCGCGGCTACATCGCCTACCTGGTCAAGAAGGACCTCCGCACCAACTACCTCAGGACCTACTTAGGCTGGATCTGGTCGCTGGCGGAGCCGCTACTTACCCTCGCCATCTATTCCTTTGTGTTCGGCTACATCCTCGACGTCAGCCGCGGCGCCGCAAGCCCTACCGGTCTTACCAACTTCCCAGCGTTCCTCTTTGCTGCCCTCGTGTTCTGGGGGTTCTTCCGCCAGTCCGCCAACAGCACAATGAATGCCTTCGCCGGCTCCCTGTCGCTGCGGAAAAAGCTGTTCTTCCCGCCTGCTGCGCCGAGCATCGCAAAGGTGCTCAGCAAATCGATCGAGATGATCCCCGAGATTCTCATGCTGATGGCGTTCTACCTTCTGCTGTGGGGCATCACGGGAATCCGGACGCTCAGCATTACCTGGATCGCTATGGCCCCCCTGCTAGTCCTCGTGATGTTGTTCGGCTCAGGCGTCGGCTTCTGGATGGCGGTACCCAACTCTCGCTATGGCGATATCGGGATGCTCTTCAACGTGTTCCTTCGCCTCTACTTCTACGTCACGCCAATCATCTGGCCGCTGTCGATCATCGACGGCCGGCTCAAGAACCCCATCATCAATGGGATCGCCCGCTGGAGCCCGATGACCCAGGTTGTCGAGGCATCCCGCGACAGCATCTATCGTTTGCAGTGGCCATCGCTCAACTCTTGGCTGTACCTCATCGTCATTTCGACCGTGACGTTCGTGACCGGCTGGATGCGATTCCATCGCACCGCTGGCAAGGCCGCCGAGGGGCAGTAGGTTGACCGCAAAATGAGCATCGAACCCCAGATAAAACCCGATACCTCGCTTCCCGAGGTCTCTCCCGAAATCGCCATCAGCGTCCAGAACGTCTCAAAGATGTTCGAGATTCGCTCTGATTCCGGCGCCGGAATTCGGGCAGCACTCACCGGCTTTCAGCGAGCCAAACCCAAAGAGTTCTGGGCGGTCAAAGATGTCTCGGTCGACGTGCCTCGCGGCTCCATGCTCGGCATCATCGGCCGCAACGGCTCGGGTAAATCGACCCTTCTTCGCCAGATGTGTGGCATCTATGCCCCAACGAAGGGCCGTATCGAAGTTCGCGGACGCATCACGGCACTGCTCGAGTTGGGTGCCGGTTTCGTGCCACAGCTCACCGGCCGCGAGAACGTGTACATGAACAGCGCCGTGCTGGGTATCCCCCGCGAGCGAACCGACCTCATCATGGAAGACGTCGCGGCCCTCGCCGATATCGGCGAGTTCTTCGACAACCCGGTCGACACGTACTCAAGCGGCATGCGTGCCCGCCTCGGGTTTGCCGTGTCAGTTCATCTCGAACCCGACATTCTTCTTGCCGATGAGATCATCTCGGTCGGCGACGTAAGTTTCTCCAAGAACGGCGTTGCCCACATGACCCGAATGCGCGAGGAAGGTGTCACCATCGTCTTGGTGGCCCATGGCCTCGCCATCATGGAGCGCCTCTGCGATCAGGTGCTGTGGCTCCACGCCGGCGAAGCGCAGATGATCGGTGACCCCCGCGACGTGATTCGTGAATACCGCGACTTCATGACCATGGGTGATGAAGCTCTGCCTACCGACGATGGCGCCGTCGACGATAACCCGCTTACGCACCTCGAGATCAGTTCTGACGATGGCATCGAATTTGGCTACACGGGTGCTCCACTGAGCATCCATGCGGCCTATGACTTCGAAGCGCCCATCGAGGATCCTCGACTGACTATCCGTTTCCGGGCCCAAGACACCGAGGTCTTCCTCGGTTCAAGTACTCAGGACATCAACCAGCGCATCGAGGGTCGGGGCACCATCGACATCCAGTTGCCGATTCTGGCGATTCCGCCCGGCCAGTACGCTGTCGAACTCGAGATCTGCGACGGCGAAGAATACGTCGCCTCGCGCCGCACCCGGGTGCCGATCCGCCCACTCGAAGAGATCACGCTCCGCGACTACGTCGACCTCGGCGCCGACTGGTTCATCAAATAGTCCGACTCATCTTCG
>CALGZB010000097.1 GCA_937934655.1 uncultured Acidimicrobiales bacterium
CGGAATGCCGTACGCGTGGTGTTCGTTAATCTGCCACCCAGCACCAAGGCCAAGCACGGTTCGGCCATTGGATACATGATCGAGCGTGACCGCTCGATTCGCTAGCAGCGCCGGATGATGCACCGAGGTTGGAGCAACCAGAGGGCCCAAGCGAACCTTCGAGGTCACCGCAGCGACCGCCGGAAGAACCGACCACGCCTCGTGCACGTCGCCTGGCACGAGCTCTTGGCTCCCAGAATTACCCATGTAATGATCGGCAAACCAGAACCCGTACCAGTCGAGATCATCGGCCATTCGGGCCAACTCGAGAATCTCGGCAACGGGACGTGCAGGCGAAGGCCAAAGTGAGAAGCGCATGCCGAGACAGTAGTGCTGGCCGGCCGAAGAATAGAGTTCGTTTATGAGCGAACCATTCTCAACCTTTCTCTCGACTCTCCCCGGAGAACACTCCGCGGTCTGTGGCACCCAACGGACTCGCTGATGCCAGTCGTTCTGGGGATCGACTCTTCGACCCAATCCACCAAGGCCGAGGCCCGCGACCTCGACACCGGGGGAGTCGTGGCCTCGGGGTCGGCAAGGCATCCAACCACTACTCCGCCGCTGAGCGAACAAGACCCGCGCAGTTGGTGGGATGCACTCGTCTCGGCTGTGGAACAACTGGGCGACCACCGCGACGACGTGGTGGCCATGTCAGTGGCGGGTCAGCAACACGGGTTGGTACTCCTCGACGCCGATGGTGTGCCGGTAACCCCGGCGCAGCTCTGGAACGACACGCGCTCCGCAACCAAGGCCGAGCAGCTTGTCGACAGCCTCGGAGCCCAAACCTGGGCGAACGCCTGTGGGAGTGTTCCGGTTGCCGCGTTTACTATCGCCAAGCTCGCCTGGATGGCCGGGCATCAACCCGACGACCTGCAACGAGCCACCAAGGTCATGCTTCCCCACGACTACCTCACGTGGCGGCTCACCGGCGCCCATGTCACCGACCGAGGCGATGCGTCGGGCACCGGCTGGTTCGACCCACGGACCGGCGACTACCGCACCGACCTTCTTGCGACCGCTGTTCCTGACGCTGACTTCTGGATGGGTTGTCTTCCCACCGTGCTCCCCCACCACACCGCTGCGGGCGAATTGTCTAGCGCCGCTGCCGAACAGCTCGGCCTCCCAAAGGGTGTCCTGGTTGGCCCGGGGACCGGCGACAATATGGCAGGAGCCCTCGGCCTTGGCCTAACAACCGGCGACGTTGCGATCTCGCTCGGCACCTCGGGCACCGTGTATGCCGTTTCCTCCGAGCCAACAGCAGACCCAACCGGTCATGTCGCTGGCTTTGCCGACGCCACCGGCGGGTATCTGCCCCTCATCTGCACATTGAACGCCACGAAGGTCACCGACACTGTTGCCGCGTGGCTCGGAGTGGACGCCCCCGGCCTCAGCGATCTGGCCATGGCCGCTGGCACCGACCACAACGAGGTTGTGTTGGTGCCGTACTTCGACGGCGAACGCACACCGAGTCTGCCCGACGCCACCGGTTCCATGACCGGTCTCCGGACCTCAACCACGCGGGAGTCCATCGCCCGGGCCGCCCACGATGGGGTCTTGTGTGGGCTTCTCGATGGGCTCGACGCGTTGCGACAGGTCGGCGTCGAGTCGGCTGGCACGGTCCGCCTCATCGGCGGAGGTGCACGTTCGATGGCGTACCGGCAGCGATGCGCAGACCTCTTAGGAGCATCGATCATCGTTCCGGATTCTGATGAGACCGTGGCCACCGGCGCCGCCATGCTGGCCGCGTATCAGGCTCAGGGTGCTTGGCCGGACGCAACCGCCTGGGGCCTTGGCACAGGAGCGACGATCGAGCCGCGGAGCGACGACGGCCGGGTTCGTGCGGCATACGCACACGCCGCGAGCCTGGCAACCGAGGCTTAGCGGGCACTCCCCCGTCAGCCGTCGAAAGACCACCGGCCCAGCTGTCACCCGCCATCAGGGCGCGCTATCCGCTCGAACCACCCGTGGGTTTCGGCGACCCAACCATCGTGACTAAGCAACCCGAGTGCTCCTGCCAGCTCGGCGACCGAACATCGAACCGAGCGCTGGAGCATCTGAACCGTCCCTGGCTGCCACCCCAACGCCGCAAGCACCTCTCCCGCTAGACCACCGGGTTCGAGTCGAAGTTCGTTGCTCGATCGATGCGCTGCCGACGACATTCCAAGATGGATAAGCACATCGTCGACCGAGCACACCGGCGCACAACCATCACGTAGCAAGGCGTTGGTACCTTCGGTTGCCGGGCTATGGATAGGCCCGGGTACAGCCATCACCGGCACACCGCGGCGCTCGGCCTCGGTGACGGTGTGCATCGAGCCACCCCGGGCGTGTGACTCAACCACAATCACAATGTCGGCGAGTGCAGCAACAATGCGGTTACGTGCCGGAAAGCGCCAACGCTCAGGTTCGGTGCCCATCGGGCCTTCAGATAACACAACGCCTTGCGAAACCACCTCTTCCCAAAGCGCTCGGTTGGCTCGCGGATAGACGGTGTCAAGACCGTTGGCCACAACCGCAATAGGCGGGGCGCCGCCGGCAGCAACCGCACCCTGGTGGGCTGCGGCGTCGATGCCCATCGCTAACCCCGACACCACGCCCACACCGGCCAGGGAAAGGTCACGGGCAAACGACCTGGCAATGTCGTGGCCGTAGCGAGTGCATTTGCGGGTTCCCACAATGGCCACCCGCGGGCCGGCAATGACATCGGGGTTCCCGCGGTGAAACAGAACAGCGGGCGGTTCGGGGTCGTCGACGAACGCATCGGGGAAGGCTTGGGACCCAAACCAGAATGCTCCGATACCTCGATCGAGCGATTCGTTCCAAAAACTCTCCACATCGAATGACCGAGCGATATGCGCCCACTGGTTCAGCAAGTCCGAGCCACCACGACCGATTTGTTCGGCCTGGGACGCACTTCCACCCCGGCCAACCAGCGCCCAAGCACCCTGGGGTGATCGGCCTTCAAGAAGAACTCGCAGGCGACGAGGGCCAGCACCGGGAAGCGCGGCCAAAGCAGACAGCCACGCTGCAGCGGGAAGCTCGTGTCCATGATGACTACCCACGTCGGCTCCCCTTGTAGGCGCGAACGCCGGATTGGCCGGTTGCGAGCGGCTGGGTCCGAAGCATGAGGGCCGTTTGGACGTGTTCGGCCGAGAGTTCACCCTCGTGCCCGGCAAGATCAGCAATGGTTCGGGCCACCGACCGCACCCGGTGAAGTCCACGGGCGCTGAGCTGATTCTCCGACAGCGCTCGCTCGAGCACCGACATCGCACCAGCCGTGAGCGGCGCAAGCTCCTCGACCTGAAGCGCCGAGAGCTTGCCGTTGGCCCGGACACCTCGACCGACAGCGATGGCTCGTGCCTGACACACCCGCTCGAAAACCGTTGCCGAAGACTCCCCTGGGTCGGTGCACAACAGCTCCGAGGCATGGGGCCGCTGCACGGTCACTCGCAGATCGAAGCGGTCGAGCAATGGACCCGACACCCGCTGGTGGTAGCGGTGACGAGCGGCCTCAGAACATCGACATCCGCCGGGCGAGCCCGCTCCGCCGCAAGGGCACGGATTCATCGCTGCCACGAGCAACACATCGGCGGGAAATACCGCCGAGCCATGGGCCCGAGAAACCCGCACTACTGCGTCTTCTAGGGGCTGGCGCAACGAATCGAGCGCACTCGGGGCAAACTCGCCGAGCTCGTCAAGAAACAGCACGCCACCCGACGCAAGGCTCAGCTCGCCCGGCCTCATCGATGCAGTTCCGCCGCCCACTAACGACACCGACGATGCGCCGTGATGAGGTGCCCGGAAGGGTGGGCGTCGGATAAAACCTGTCCGGGGCAACAGTTGCCCTGCCGCCGAGTGCACCCGACTGACCTCGAGGGATTGGCGGGCATCGAGCGACGGCAACAGCCCGGCCAGACGTTTTGCCAGCATCGACTTGCCGGCGCCGGGCGGGCCAACAAAGAGGAGATGATGAGCACCGGCTGCCGCGACTTCGAGGGCAAACCGAGCAAAGTGCTGCCCTCTTACATCGGCCATATCGGGCTCGACCACGGCGTCGTCGTCGAGCAACGGCTCCGGTGGGGCCGGCCACGCCGAATCGCCGATCAGAACATCGAGCAGATCCGAAAGCTTGGCCACCGATTGCACGCGTCCCTCGGCCACTAGGTTGGCTTCGTGAAAGTTGGGCCGAGCTACCACGATGGTGTCGGCCTCGATGACATCGACAAGCGGCAGCACCCCAGCGACTGGTCGCAGCGTGCCATCGAGACCCAGTTCGGCCAACGCTCCGATGTTCTCGATGCTGTGGGGCTTGAGCTGATCGCTGGCCACGAGAACCCCAAGGGCGATTGCGAGGTCGAGGCCGGCACCGCCTGCAGGGACGCCGGTTGGCGACAGGTTGACCGTGATACGGGCCATTGGCCACTCGGCGTTGCAGCTAAGCAGCGCTGCTCGAACGCGGTCGCGGGCCTCCCGACACGAGGTGTCGGGTAACCCGACAATACTGAATGACGGGATACCGCCCGAACAATGAACCTCGACAGCTACAGGCCAACCCTGAGCTCCCGAGAGCGATGCCGATGAAACCGTGGCAAGCACGACAACCTCCAAAACGAGAAACACTTCGATGTGGAGGAAGGACTTTGCGCGGCCTTCCGAGGCGATAGGAAGAACCTACCGGTGGGGTCTGACAACGACGGTTGAGACCACCGGCGGTCTAGCCAAACCGGGGTTTCAAAGGACTAGAGGATTTCTCTCGTGTACCGGATGACCGCTTCGATCTCTTCAGCGGTCAACACCGAGGAGAACGACGGCATGTTGCCCTGGCCGTTCTCGATGATGGCGGCTTGGTCAGCCGGGTCAGGATATCGCTCGAGCACTCGGCCCTCGTTGAGTCGAGGACCGGTTCCGCCGCCACCATCCGGGCCATGACAGGTAGCACAGCGTGCCTGCCATACATTGCGGCCCTCGACAAGCTGCGCATCGGCGCCCTCGGGGAGCGGCGGGGCCTCGGCGCACGCTGCCGCTGCGAGGGCAAACACTGCGACGACCAGGACGAAACGGAGCCGGGTGAGGGCTCGGCTGGTGAGTCGGCTCGGCTGCGGGATTCCTGCGTGGGGGTCAGTCAGGTTTTTCACTCCTTTGAGGTTCACACCCATGGCTCCGCTACGCACAACCGAGCGGGCGCCACCTACCCTTTGGCTCATGGGATTCGATCCGAGACGGCAACAAAAGCGCCGCCCAACCGACTACTTGTACGTCGGTGCCGCAACGGTTGTGTTCCTCGCGCTCATCATCTGGATGTTCTTCGGGTGATCGATCCCGAAAGCTTGGGCGAGGTCGAAACGCGCTTCATCCAGCCGTATCAGGCCAACAAGTACTACGTGTGTCCGGGTTGCAACCGCGACATCCCACCCGGGATGGGCCATATGGTGGCCGTCCCAGTCGACGCCCCCGACCTCCGCCGCCATTGGCACAGAGGCTGCTGGAACAACCGCAAGAACCGTCGCTCAAAAAAGTAGCCCCACCAATCCGTTCTGGTCGAAAACATGGTCGCCCCAGCAACCATCTTTTCGACCAGAACGCGGGTTTGGCGCTGTTTTTTCTAGGTTTTGGTGGTCTTTTCGATGACGAGGTCGAGTTGGGTGAGCCCTCGCATGATGAAGCTGGGTTCGTACTCGAACGTGTTGCCTTCGGCGAACGCTGGGAGATGCACTCGTTTGGCCAGCTCTTCAAAGGCCACGCGGCCCTCGAGTCGCGACAGCGGTGCACCGATGCAAAAGTGATGCCCCTTGCCGAATGCCAGATGCTCGCGAAGGTTCTCACGAGAGAGATCGAAGACATCCGAGTCGGCGTACAAGCTCTCGTCCCGATTGGCCGAGCTAAAGATGAGCCACACCGTTGAGCCCTTCGGAATCTGAGTTCCGCCGATTTCGGTATCTTCGGTTACAAACCGGAAGAGCCCCTGGTTGGGCGACGACATACGCAATCCCTCTTCAACCAGATTCGCGATCGTTGCCTCGGGGTCGGCGGCGAGCGCTTCCCACTGCGACGGGGTTTCGATAAGCAGGCGCATTGTTTCGTTGAGAAACTTGGTGGTGGTCTCGTTGCCCGCCACCATGAGCTGTTTGATAACGCTGTAGACCTCGGGGAACGTGAGCTTTCGGGTCTCACCGTCGGGCGTGTCGGGGTCATCAAAGTCGGCGTGCGCCATCTCACTGAGAATGTCGTCGACCGGGTTCACAAGCCGGTCTTGGTATTCGTCGTGCCAGTAGCGCTGGCCTTCGAGAGCGGCATGCGCTGCGGCGATGCGATCCTCATCGGAGGGATTCGCTCCCAGGGCTACGTTGGAAGCGTCGGACCAGATCTTGATCTTGTCTTCAACCTCTGGCGCCATGTTGAGTGCGTAGTGGATGACCCGCACCGGCAGCAGCACCGCAAAGTCTCGGTGGAAATCGATCGGTCCGCTTTCGGGGAACGCATCGATGAGGTCGACCGTAATCTCGCGGACCTTGTCTTCGAGGGTGGCGATACGGCGGGCCGAGAACGCTCGAGATACCAGCTTGCGATACCTGGTCTGATGCGGTGGGTTACGGGTGAGCATGGTTTCGGCTCGTGGCCAACCTTGTGCCGCTATCTCCGCCACTGCTTGCATCACTGCGTCAGAGCCGACGGTCTTTTTGTTTGAGCCCACCGACGAGAATGTTTTGGTGTCTCGAAGGATCTGATTGACCACATCGTGGCGAGCGGCGAAATACATACCCGTGCCGTGATGATGAAAAATGGGTCCGTGGTCGCGCACCGCTGCGTAGTGGTCGAACGGGCACTGCTGGACCGCTGGATCCATTGGGTCGTAGGTGGAGAGGTCGATCTCAGAGGTAGTCATCGAGCTTGCTTTCTAGAGGAACTTGGCGGGGCGCTTCTCGATAGCTGCGTTGACCCCTTCGGCGAAATCGGGGTGGGCCATCGAGGCGAGTTCGGCGGCCAAGCTGACTTCGAACAACGAGCTGAACTGATCCTTGATCCAGTTGTTGATCGACACCTTGGTTCCTCGGAGCGCGAGCTGTGGACCCACCGACAGTTTGCCGGCGAGCTGGCCCGCTGTCGCCATGACCTCGTCGGGAGGAACAACCCGGTTCACCAACCCCAGATGAAGCGCCACGTCGGCTGACGCAAGCGTGCCAAGCATCATGAATTCCTTTGCCCGATTTGGGCCAGCGAGCAAGGTCCAGATCGCCAGACCGCCGTCGCCGGGCACCAACCCGACGCTGATATGTGGATCACCAATAACCGCGTCTTCGCTCATAACAACGATGTCGGAGATCAACGCAAGCGTGGCTCCAAGGCCCACTGCCGGGCCATTGACGGCCGCGATAAGGGGCTTCTCAAACGCGAGAAGGTTGTAGATAATACGACGGCCGCTTGCGGCACTGACGCCACCACCCCCAGTGGGGTTCGCTGCGAGTCGTTCCTCCATGTCTTTCAGATCACCGCCTGCGCTGAAGGCCCGCCCCGCTCCGGTCAGAATCGCAACCCGAACGTCGTCGTTGTCGCCGAGGTCGTCCCACACGTACTCGAGTTCGGCATGGGCCTCAGGATGCAGACCGTTCATCACATCGGGCCGGTTGATCGTTACGATCGCCACGCCGTCAGCGATGGCGATATCGAGGAATTTGTATGTTCGCACTGGGCGAACCTACAGCGAAGTGGCTGTTGTCTCCCAGTCTGAAAAGCCAACACCGAGCTCTGGGTGGCACGATATTGAGCCGATCTGGGCGACCTGTCAGAGTCGCTCAGTACCTTTGGCGCAATGGCTCGACATATTGAACTTGGCGCATGGGGCGAGGAGCTTGCGGCGCGTCACTATGCACGAAACGGCTGGGAGGTCATCGATCGCAATTGGCGTTGCAATGTCGGGGCCACCGGCAAACGAGGCGAGATCGACCTCATTGTTCGCAAAGGACGCCAGATCGCCATCGTCGAGGTCAAGACACGGCGAACGACAAACTACGGACATCCGCTTGAGGCGGTAACCGAAGCAAAGCAACGCCGGATTCGCCGTATCGCCAACCACTGGCGCGTCGAAACAGGAGCCCGAGGCCCAGCGTTTCGCTACGACGTAGCAAGTGTTGTCGGAAGCCGGGTGCAGATACACCCGGGAGTCTTCTAGTTGATGCGCTTTTCTTTGACCTTGGCTCGCTTACCAACGCGATCACGCAGGTAGTAAAGCTTGGCTCGGCGCACGTCGCCACGGATGGCAACTTCGATCTTTTCGATGATTGGCGAGTGCACGGGAAGCGTACGCTCGACACCAACACCAAAGCTGACCTTACGAACCGTGAAGGTCTCACGAATTCCGCCGCCCTGGCGACGGATGCAGACGCCTTCGAACAGCTGGGTACGTTCGCGGTTACCTTCAACAACGCGTACGTGGACCTTGAGCGTGTCGCCAGGCGAGAAGTCAGGGACATCGTCACGCAAGCTTGCGTTGTCGATTACATCGGTGAGGTTCATGTCACGCTCCGTGTACGGCGGTGAGAAGTTCGGGGGCCATTGGATGGCCAGCAGCCCAGCATAGGCGGCTGAAGCAGCCCTCCCATGATTCGGACCCCTACAAAATCGCAGAAATATTCGTCACAGGTTGAAGCTATCGAGCAGCTTTTGCTCGTCAGGGGTCAGTCCACCCCGGGCTTCGATGAGATCGGGGCGCAGCTCGATGGTGCGAGCGAGCGATTGCGCCCGCCGCCACTGCTCGATCTTGGCGTGGTTTCCCGAAAGCAGGATGTCGGGAACCCTCTTTTCGCGGAACTCGGCCGGGCGGGTGTAGTGCGGGTACTCGAGCAGGCCGTCGGCGAAGCTCTCGTCTTCGGCGGAGGCCGAATTGCCGAGGACACCGGGCAGCAGGCGGGCGGCGGCTTCGATAACGACAAGCGCTGCGGCCTCACCCCCTGCGAGCACAAAGTCGCCGAGGGAAATTTCGCCGTCACAGAGATCGGTTCGGATTCGCTCGTCGATGCCTTCGTATCGACCGCACAGCAACGAGAACCCATCGAGCTCGGCCAGCTCGTGGGCGTAGGCTTGATCGAAGGTTCGCCCCGATGGGCCCAGGTAGAACAGCGGTCGAGGTGGGTCGACGGCTTCAACAGCAGCGAATACCGGTTCGGGCATCATGACCATGCCGGCGCCGCCGCCGAACGGCGAGTCGTCGATGGTCCGGTGAACGTTGGTGGCTCCGGCACGAAGGTCGTGCGAGCGAACGTCGAGCAGATCGTTTTTGGCGGCACGGCCAAGGATGCTTTGATCGGTGTAGCCGGTGATCATCTCGGGGAAGATCGTAAAGACGTCGACCCGGAGCGTCACTGATCGAAGATTCCTTCGGGCACGTCAACGATGATCGACTCCCCCGGTATGAACTCGCTGAGAAACCCGAGAGGTATGAACTTTCCCGAGTCGGTCACTAGGAGATCGCTGGCCGGGTTGTCCTCGACCTCGATAACCGTGCCGCAGTCGAGGCCGTCGACGGTAGTCACGGTGCACCCAACGAGATCGTGGACCCAGATTTCGTCGGGGTCATCGATCGGCTCTGCGAGAAGAAGTCGGCCACGGAGTTCGTCGGCGGCTTCGCGAGAGTCCACGCCTTTGAACTTCACGATGAAGCGGTCTTGGTGCGGACGCGACGAAACAATGGTGAGTTCGGTGCCCTCAGCAACCAGCACGGAACCAGCGTCGACTCGTTCGAGACGCGTCGTCGTGAGCACAACCAGGAGGTCGCCACGAAGCCCGTGTGGTTTGGTGATGCGACCGACCTCAAGCAGGTCGGTGCTCATACGTTCCTACGCGGAATCAGTCGAGGAATTCGACGTCGATTTCGGCGCCATCGCGAACAGCGGCGGCCCGAACGACGGTGCGGATTGCGTTGGCAACGCGGCCACGCTTTCCGATGACTCGGCCCATGTCGCCGGAAGCGACACTAACTTCGAGGGTTGCCCGGTCGCCCGAGTCGTTCATGCCGACCTGGACTTCGTCAGGGTTCTCGACGATGGACTTGGTGAGGTACGTGAGCACGCTCTGCGCAGTGGGAGCACCGGCGCCTGATGGCGCAGCGTCTTGCTCTGGGGCGTCGGTCATCTCTTCGTCGCTCATTCTTCTTCACCTGCGGCTTCTTCGGCCGGTGCCTCTTCGGCAGCCGGGGAGTCTTCAGCAGCGTCATCGGCGGCAGCTTCTTCAGCTTTGGCCTCTGCCTTTTCGCTGGTCTTGCTGTCGCCAGCGACCGTGATGGCAGGAGGAGCAGCTTCACCGGTGTGAGCTTCCCAGGCGCCAGAGATCTTCAGAAGTTTCTCAACACGCTCGGTCGGCTGTGCGCCATCGGCAAGCCACTTGACGGCTTTGTCGTTGTCGATCTTGATCACCGAAGGATCTTGGCGTGGTTCATAGGTGCCAATGATTTCGATGAAACGACCGTCGCGAGGCGAACGTCCGTCGGCCGCAACAACGCGGTACGTCGGTTGCTTCTTTTTGCCCATCCGCATGAGTCGGAGCTTGACTGCCAAGGTTTTCTTCCTTCGTTTGGTGTGGCCGAGGTACGAGTGAGGCCACTACCGAGAGTGAAGCTAACAGTCTGCCCGAAGTTCGCCCGAAACCAAGCAACGGGCACAATATTTGTGAGCTTCTTCAAACACCAGCCACCGGCCCTGTTTCCGCAGATCACGCCGCCGCTCCCCTGCCGCGGTCTGAATAACACCCTTACGGTTCCTCTAAAGCAGTGATTGCGAGCCGGACAGAACCGTCGTCGGGGTCATTTCGAAACTTGCCCAACGGCGCCCAGAAGCGATTGCTGCCCGGATTTTGTCGAGAAACGGCGGCGCGTTTTCGCCCAGATAGTGAACCGCCCCTTCGCCGATGTCGCGGTCGAAATCGAAGTCGACTTCGACAACCGGCCCTTCGAGGGTCACGTATCTTGCGAGCGGAAGTGGCTGGTCATGGACACAAAGGCTGGCCCGGCC
>CALGZB010000098.1 GCA_937934655.1 uncultured Acidimicrobiales bacterium
TTCGAACACCGCTAGTCGAGGAGTGCTTCGAACACTGCTGGGACGGCGCTCGGACCACTCAACGCGGCGAATTTGGCGCCCACCGCTTCGGCGAATGCCTTTGCGTCTTCACAGTCGTCGGCCGGGGCGACGATATGGAGATCGTCGATAAGGTCGCGGGCATCTTCGGGGTCGCTTCCGGCGGTGACCCTGCAGTCGGAGAACAGAATGACCCGTTTGTTGGCGGCTTTGGAGTCGGCGAGCTGATCGGCGGCGACCCGAAGTGCGAGCCCGAGATCGGTTGGGCCGAAACCTCGGAGTCGGAAGACATCGTTAACGACCTCTTCGCGATCGCGCTGTTCGGTGCGCGCTTTCACCACTACGGCTTTGTCGGAGAACGCAACCACGGCATGGTCGTCGGGTGCTCGCTCGGAGGCGGCGGCGGTAGCAACGGCTGCTGCCGCCAACCGCTCGCCGTTCATCGAACCGCTGCGGTCGATAAGGAGGACGAGTGCCAGACCTGGTCGGGTCCACGTGCGGGTGACGAGGTCTTCAAGCGGGGGAGCGGTGCCCGTCGCCCGGGCAAGTTGGATCGCGTCGAGACTGGCATCGATATCGAGATCTCCGCCGGTGTCGTCCATCGGGATCGAACGGAGTTTGCCGACGCCGCGGGACCGGGCCTTCCCAGTCCGGGAGATGTCGACCACGATTCGTCCGGCAAGCTCCTTGGCGAGCGCCCGCAGCTTCTGATCGGTTGCGCCGGTGAGATCGGCAAGGAGCGCCAGCGTGGCGTCGGAGTCCTCGGCCATTGCGTCTTCCACTGCCTGAGGGTCGAGCTCGCCCACCTCGGGCGAGATCTCATCAAAGTTCTCGTTTTTCGAGAGGTCGTGGCGAGAGTTGGTCTTGCGTTGCTCGTCATCGAGCTGCTCGCGGGCTTCATCGCCCTCGAGCACGTCGGGGTCATCGTTTTTCGATTGGCCCCCGCCGGGAGGGCTTAGGCTTTTCCCGGGTCGCCGCCGGAGCTCTCGCCATCGGCGGATTCAGGCGATGCCTCAGCAGCAAGCCAGAGTTCGTCGACGATCTCCTCGGGGCTACGTGAACAGCTTTCCCGAAGCCGGATCCGGCCGCTGAGGGCCGTACGGGCAGCGTCGAGACCCACCGACGGGTCGCCGGGGTCCCGGAGGTTCGCCAACTGTCCAGCGAGCAGGACAAGGTCGATAGCGCCTCGCACCGAGGATCCAACCCGGATGTCGCCGTGGTCGCGGGTTGAGCGAACGGTGCGAACGGCTCGGGCAATGAGTTCTTCGTCGGCGCCAGCAGCCTTGCGGGCCACAATGGAGCGTTCCTGCTCATCGTCTTGGTAGCCAACCGAGACTCGGCATACCCGGTCGTAAATAGCGCCCGAGATACGTGCGGTCCCAACCGCGTCGAACGGGTTCATGGCCGCGACCATCGTGAACCCTGGAGCAGCTTCGATCCGGCCGAGTCGGGGAACCGTGAGCTCGCCTTCGGACATCACGGTGACCAGGAGGTTCAGCGTCTCCTCGGGTACCCGGTTGATTTCCTCGACGTAGAGAAGGGCTCCGGCCCGAAGAGCAGCGACTAACGGGCCGTCGACGAACACATCGGGTTCGTAGCCTTTGCTGAGCACCAGCGCCGGGTCGAAATGGCCGGCAAGGCGCGACGGCGTGAGCTCGGCGTTGCCTTCGACAAAGATCAGCTCAAGGCCCGCCCGTTCGGCAAGCGACCGTAAGAGGGTCGACTTGCCGGTACCGGGCGGGCCTTCGAGCAGAACATGTCGCGAGGCAGCGAGGCCTGCAACCACGAGTTCAACCTCGCGCCGCCGGCCGACTACTGCGGTTCCGTCGCCGGAGATGCTGTCGATGAGCTCTTTTGTAAACACCATCTTGTGACGGACGCAGGCTGCTTACTTGTACATCACCATGCCGCGAATGTTCTCGCCATCGCGCATGGCTTGGTAGCCGGTGTTGATGTCTTCAAGGTCGTAGGTCTTCGTGACAAGCTCGTCGAGCTTCAACGTTCCTTGTTGGTACATGCCGAGCAGACGTGGGATGTCGTAGCGCGGGTTGGCCGAGCCAAAGATCGAGCCAACGAGTTGCTTCTGCATCAGGGTGAGGTCGAAGAGACTCATGCTGACATCGGTGTCCATGATCTTGGCAACCGAGGTGTGAACCACGCGGCCGCCCTTGCCGATGATGGCCATGGTCGGAGCGATGAGGGCGCCGTCGCCTTCGCCCACGGTGATGATGGCCTTGTTGGCCATTGCGCCTCGGGTGAGTTCGCCGACGAGTGCGGTGGCCTCTTCCAAGTTCGCTGCGGTGTGGGTAGCGCCAAAGACCTGCGCTTGTTCACGCTTGAACTCGATCGGGTCGACCGCAATGACGTTTGCTGCGCCAGCCATCGCTGCGCCCTGCACAGCGTTCATGCCGACACCGCCACAACCGACGATGACCACGGTTTCGCCTGATTTCACTTCGGCGGCGTAGGTGGCCGAACCCCAGCCGGTGGTAACACCACAGCCAACAAGGGCGGCCTTGTCGAGGGGGATGTCTTTGTCGATTTTGATGCAGGAAGCTGCGCTACAGACCGTGTGCTTGCCGAAGGTGCCGATGCAGCACATGATGCCGAGGTCGGTGCCATCGTGGGCATGATGACGAGCGGTGAGGTCGGTAACCTGACGTCCGGCGAGGAGAAACGCTCCGAGATCGCAAAGGTTCGACATGCCCGAAGCGCACGATGGGCAGCTGCCGCAGGCAGGGATGAATCCGAGGACGACGTGATCGCCAACCTCAAGGCCGGTGACGCCCGGGCCAACTTCCATAACCACACCGGCGCCTTCGTGGCCTCCGATAAGCGGGAACTGCTCGAGGCCGAGTTCGGCAGCGGTTGCCGGATCCATGACCATGTCGCCGGTGACCATGTGCTCATCGGAGTGGCAGAGGCCTGAACCGACCAGTTCGAGGAGGACCTCGCCAGCCTTCGGGGCATCGAGTTCGATATCCTCGACACTCCACTGTTCGCCCTGGCCCCAAAGAATTGCGGCTTTTGTTTGCATAACGTTTCCCCCGTTGTGGACTGTGGTGATTGCCCGTGACCCTACTGGTGTGATGTGACATGAGGCAATCGTCGGCTAGAATTGCGCCAGACCCGCCAATGAACACCGAAGAAGAGAGAGTGTCGACCATGAACAACCCGGTTGAACCCACCGAAACACCCGCTGCAGCAGAAGGTGTCGTTGAAGAAGACGTACTCGTCGAAGAAGAGCTACTCGTCGAGGAGATCTCGATCGACGGCATGTGCGGCGTCTACTAGCCCCTGTCGCATCCGTTGACAGCTCCTTTGGCATCTTCACCGTCTTCAACCACTTCAGCGCCCGCCGCGACGGTTTCTTCGGCGTTCTCGCCCGCTACGGCGTATCGACAAAGCACCGACATTGGGCTTCGGCCTGAACCGTTTGGTGCTCTGGCGTATCACTTCGTAACCCGGCGGCTCGTCTTTCTCAAGAGCCCGCTGCTTGTCGATCTCGTGAAGGCGCTTGCCGAACACGACTCGGCAGACGCTGCAATCGATTCGGTCGAGGCGATCGCCGCCCAGATCGCCGATCGGCCCGCCAAGCGCACCACCTATCACACGGCCCTCGCCTCGCTTCTCGAGTCGGGCGTCATCGAACCTCAGGCTTCATCATGACCCCACCAACAGCCACCACTCCTCTAGCACCCTCAGAGCGTTTATCGGTGACGAAGACGCCACCGCTGATCGAGCAGCTCAAGGGCGGCCTCGATGCCCCGATCTGCCTCACGTGGGAGCTCACCTACGCCTGCAACTTGGCGTGTGTGCATTGCTTGTCATCGTCTGGCCGTCGTGACCCGAAAGAACTCAGCACCGAAGAAGCGTTCAGCGTCGTCGATCAGCTGGCTGATCTCCAGGTCTTCTATATCAACGTCGGTGGCGGCGAACCCATGATCCGCCGCGACTTCTTCGACATCGTTGACTACGCAATCTCCAAGAATGTCGGCGTGAAGTTCTCCACCAACGGCTACTACATCGACGCCGAAGCCGCCGAGCGGTTCGCAGCGATGGACATGCTCGATATCCAGATCAGCCTCGACGGCATGGATAGCGAGACCAACGACGCCATTCGTGGCGAGGGTAGCTACGACAAGGCCCGCCAGGCCATGGACCACTTGGCCGCAGCCGGGTTCGAAAACTTCAAGATCTCCATCGTCGCCACCCGCCACAACGTCGACCAGCTCGATGAGTACAAGGCCATGGCCGATGCCTACGGCGCACAACTACGGGTCACCCGTTTACGTCCATCGGGCCGAGGCGTCGACACCTACGACGAGCTGCGACTCACCAACGCCCAGCAGCGCCAGATCTATAGCTGGATCCTCGACCATCCCGATGTGCTCACCGGCGATTCGTTCTTCCACCTCAACGCTTTGGGCGAGTCCCTTCCCGGCCTCAACCTTTGCGGCGCAGGCCGCATCGTTTGTCTCATCGACCCCATTGGCGATGTGTACGCCTGCCCGTTCGTCATCCACGACAATTTCCTTGCCGGCAACGTCCGCGACGAAGGCGGCTTCGACGAGGTGTGGAAGCACAGCGATCTCTTCACCGAACTCCGTGAGCCCGATAACCCCGGTGCCTGCACATCGTGTGGCTCCTACGACGCCTGCCAGGGCGGCTGTATGGCCACAAAATTCTTTACCGGCCTGCCACTCGACGGTCCAGATCCGGATTGCGTCTATGGCGAAGCCGACGAAGCGCTTGCCGCTATCGCCGCCGCCGGCGGAAACGTGATTCCTCGGCCCACCCAAGATCACTCCAAGGTCAAAGTCACCTTGGGCCCCAAAAGGTCGACAACGCCGTCTGCCGGCTAAACCATGTCGAATGAGCTCGCCGAGGACGCTGGCGCCGATGTAGGGCCGACGTTTCTCGGCGATCTGACCTGGCCCGACATCGAGGCCCATGGCAGCTCGCTCACCCTACTGGTCCCCGTCGGGTCCACCGAGCAGCACGGTCCGCATCTGCCACTCGATACCGATACCCGAATCGCCAAGGCGCTCTGTATTGCCGCGTCGGGCCAGGCGGACCATGTGGTCATCGCCCCGGAAGTTTCCTATGGGGCATCGGGTGAGCATCAGGACTTTCCCGGCACAATTTCCATCGGCACCGAGGCGCTTACCTCGATGCTGGTCGAGCTCACTCGGTCGGCGCTTGGTCCATTCGCCCGGGTCATCTTCGTCAACGGACACGGCGGTAACGCGAAGGCGGTAACCGACGCGTGCGCCACGGCAGTCGCTGAGGGGCGAAACGTGCAGGCGTTCTGGCCTCGATTTGCCGACCCGGATGACGTTCCCGCAGGCGACGCCCACGCTGGGTTCATTGAGACGTCGATCATGTTGGCCATTGCGCCGTATGTGGTTTCGGTCGACGACGCCGAGCCGGGAACCACCGAACCAATGGCCGAGCTGCTCCCTCGGTTGCGGGCCGATGGCCTACGTCCGCATGCACCCAACGGCGTGCTCGGCGACCCCGAAGGGGCCAGCGCCGATACCGGTTGGAACATGGTCCGACGGGCCCTTGGCGACTTGGTTGCGTTGCTCGACGAGCTTCAAACCACCCCAGCTGAACCGATGGAGGCCTGATGGCTGTCGTATCTGGTGAACAACCTTCGGCGAAACCGGTTGCGCTAGTGACCGGTGCCGGTCGTGGTATCGGCGCGGCAACCGCCAAAACGCTTTCCGCAGATGGTTGGGATGTCGTCCTCATCGATTCGTGTGCTGATAATCCGGCCCTCGACTACGCCATGTGTAGCCGCGAAGAACTCGACGCAACGGCCGGTGCCTGCGGCGGGGTAGCGGTCGTCGCCGATGTTCGACACGCCGACCAACTCGTCGTCGCTGCCGAAGTCGCGCAGGAACAATTCGGTCGCCTCGATGCCGCAATCGCTGCGGCAGGCGTAATCGTCGGTGGCGAACCGCTCTGGGAGATGAGCGACGACCGCTGGGATGCGCTGTTCGACGTCAACGTCAAAGGTGTGCTGAATCTTGCCCGTGCTGCGATCCCGGGCCTCACGACGTTTGCCGACCAAGCTCCGGGCGGCCCAGGTGGCGGCCGTTTCATCGCCATCTCGTCGGGTATCGCACTCAAAGCCAGCCCAAAGTTGGCGGCGTACAGCGCATCGAAGGCTGCGGTGATCGGGCTCGTCCGCGGCCTTGCTGCCGATCTCGCGAACACCGGAATCACGGCAAATGTGATTCAGCCGGGAACTACCAACACGTCGGTGCTTGCCCCGAGCGCTCAGGTCTATGACCTGCCAGACCCGGTCGAGTTCACCGAACATCACATCGATAACCGGATACTCGACCCTTCTGAGGTTGCATCGGCGATTGCATGGCTTGCCGGTCCCGGGTCGTCAGCCATCAACGGCGCCGTGATCCCCGTCGATGCCGGAATGACCGCCCGCTAGCCCAGCGGTGGCGGGATGAGTACGAGTTTGCCGGTGAACTTCTTTGCCAGGAAGTCCTCTTGGGCGTTGGCGATATCAGAAAGTGGGTAGGTGGCAGCCACAACGGGCTTGATCTCGCCTCGCTCGATGTAACCGATCAGATTCTCGAAAACCTCGTAGGGCTGGTTGGTGCTGCCCAGCAACGTCAGGTCTTTGAGGTACAGCGTGCGCACATCGAGATCGACGATGGGCCCAGCGATGGCACCAGACGTGACGTAGCGGCCCTGTTTCACGAGTAGGTCGAGCAATGCGGGAAACCCCGGTCCGGCGACGACGTCGGCCACGACGTCAATCGAGTCGGCGCCGAGAGCTTCGATGAGATCATCGTCGCGGTCGAGGAGTCTGTCGGCCCCTAGGGCTTCGACATCGGCCCATTTAGATTTCGAGGCAACGGCGATGACATACGCGCCGCGTCGCTTTGCGAGCTGCACGGCGGCGGACCCAACGCCGCCTGATGCGCCGGTGATCAGTATCCGTTCGCCTTCGGCAAGCTGAGCTTTGTGCAGCATGCCCTCGGCCGTGCTGTAGGCGCAGGGGAACGAGGCAAGGGCGACATCGTCAAGGTCGGTCGAGATCGGGAACGCTTCGGAGGAATCGATACAGCAAAACTGGGCGAAACCGCCGTCGATCTCCGAGCCCACCGTTCGGCAATCTCTCGGGTCGTCGATGTCCACGTTTTGCATGGGGCGAACCAGCACCCGCTGACCAATCCGCGAGGCGTCGACATCGCTACCAACGGCCACGACCTCTCCAGCCACATCTGCGCCCTGAATCCTCGGAAAGCTCAATCCTTCGCCGTCCCAGCCGCCGTCGACGCTTACA
>CALGZB010000099.1 GCA_937934655.1 uncultured Acidimicrobiales bacterium
GGTCTCTCCGCGCCGGTTTCGCCTGCGGCGAAGCCCTAACCGAGTTACTTCGTAACTCGCGTCCCGCACACGGGTAAGTCACGCGCCGCTCGCCCTCCGCCCGCTCCGGGCCAACCCCACGCGCTAACCCTTAGGTACAGCGCACTTCAACCTCCGCCCGCTCTGGGCCGACCCGACGCGAGCGCTAAGCCATAGCTCCTCTCTGTGACTCCACCTGGCACCAAACCATCTGTTTGGTGCCAGGTGGAAAACTGCGGGTTTAGTGCCAGGTGGAAAACCGCCTGTTTGGTTCCAGGCACCGCCGCAGGCACCGCGGCTGGCACTGCCACTTGCCCTGTCGCTTGCTTAGGCGTTTTGGATCAATTTGGAGATCGGAACAGACGCTTTCCCCCCACCTTCTAAGGGTTGAGGCTCAGCGGGTCGTTACCACTATTGATGACTGGTACATCTGGGCCTACCCAGATCGACTACGACCAGGCCGAGAAGCATTCCGCCGCTGATGGGTCTTGGAACGGAAAACCTGGCTTAGCGCGCGCCATCCGATTTCTGTTGTGGCTCGTACCACTCCTCGGATCCCTCCTCTTCGGCCTGTGGGCATCGATAAACGTTCCGCCCGAGCGACTCGGCGTCAACCGGTGGGTTTGGTGGATCGGACTTGCCGTGCTCGCCACGTGCATCCTGCGCATCCTCGAACATCTCGCCGCCAAACTCGTGCCCCTCACGATGCTGCTTCGTCTCAGCCTCATTTTCCCCGATCAGGCTCCAAGCCGATTTAAAAGCGCGTTACGCACCGGAACCACCACACAAACCAAAAAGCGCATCAAGAGCATCCAGGAAGGCGGCGGCGCCCTCGAAGGCGACGATGACGTGGCGGCCCAAATGCTCGACCTCATCGGTCTGCTCTCAAAGCATGACAAGATGACCCGCGGCCATGCCGAACGGGTTCGCGGTTACACCGATCTTCTGTCAGCCGAGCTCGGTTTGAACGAAACCGATGCCGGCAAACTTCGTTGGTCTGCGCTGCTCCACGACATGGGAAAACTCGACGTTCCAAGCGAGATTCTCAACAAACCAGGCCGTCCAGACGCCGACGAATGGGCGATCCTGCAGAGTCACCCTGCCGCCGCCAACAAACACCTTGAGCCCATCGCCGAATGGCTCGGCGAATGGCGCCACGCCGCCGACGGGCACCACGAGCGCTGGGACGGCAACGGCTATCCCAACAAGCTGGCTGGGAAAGACATCCCGCTTGCGGCACGAATCGTGGCGGTCGCCGACGCCTACGACGTGATGACCAGCGCCCGGTCGTACAAGAAGCCGCTCCCTCCCGAAATCGCCCGCCAAGAAATCGCCGACAACGCCGGAACCCAGTTCGATCCCGAAATCGCCCGCGCCTTTCTGAACATTGGGCTCGGCGACCTACGACGCGCCACGGGTCCGCTGGCCTGGATTGCGAGCCTGCCCGGTATCCGCAACGTTCCGCTTGCCAATACCGTGACACCGGTAGCCACCAACGTCGCAACGACCGCCGCCACCACAGTTGCCGCCATTACAACGGCAATCGCTGGCGTCGTTGCGGGCGAGCTACCGCCCGCACCACAAGGACCACTGGCGTTCACCGAAGACGTCGTTGAGGTCGCTACGACCCTCCCGCCAGCAACGCTCCCTCCAGCCACATCGCCGCCAGCCACGTTCCCCCCAACCACACTGACCGCAACAACTGTCCCTCCAGCGACCACAGCTCAACTCAACCGTCGCCCGGTAGCCGAAGCGAGCACCTTCCAGCTCGATAGCGGCGAGACGGCAGAGTTGGTTCTGCCGTCACCGGCGACGATCAACACCGACGCCTTCGTACTCAACGCAAGCGATCCCGACGGTGACGAGCTGACGGTTGTGGTTGACGATGACACCCAGGGCGGCACAGCCTCCCTGGTCGGCGACAAGATCATCTTTGTCCCTGCCGCAGATGCGACGTCGAGCTCCTTTTCGTTCGCGGTCTTCGACGGTCAGTCCTACAGCGAGCCGGCAACCGTGTCGTTCGACATCGCCCCGGCACCAACGACCACCGTTGCGATTCAAACGACCACAACAGCCGCCCCCGCTGCAGCAACTACTACTACCCCAGCACCGACAACTACGGCTGCGCCCACGACAACGACCACTCCGACAACGACCACTTCGACAACGACGACTTCGACAACGACGACCACAATCCCGGTCGACCTTCCGCCATCCGCCATCACGCCCCAGCTGTTCTCGGTGCCTGAGCACCAGGCGGGGTTACCCATCGGCACCATCACCGCCACAGACCCCGAGGGAGAGGCCGTCGCCTATTCGCTCTCCGGCGGAAACGTTGCGGCCTTTACAGTCAACACCGACACCGGACAGCTGAGCCTGGCACCTGGCTTCCAATTCGACTTCGAAGCCGAGCAATCGACCACCGTCATCATCACCGCCACCGATCCAGCTGGACAGTCAACGCCGACACTGATCACCGTTGACGTCCTGCCGTTGAACGAACCGCCGGTGGCGCAGAATCTTCTTGAATCTGTCCATGAGGACGCCGTTCCGGGAACCGTGGTGGGCCGTGTTGAAGTGCAGGACCCGGATGCCGGCGACACCCACATCTTCGACATCGTCGGAGGCAACACCGACCTCGACGGTGACGGAGTCAAACCATTCGAGGTGTCACCCATCGGCGATGTCATGGTGCTCGACGCCGACGACATCGATTTCGGTCCCAACGGACAACGATTCACGCTTCTCGTCAGCTTCATCGACAGTGGCGGACTAGCCGACATGGCCACCGTTAAGGTTGCCGTCGACACCCGACACGTCCTATCTGGCGCCGCTCAGAAGATCACGTTTAATGAGTTGAACGTGATCGGCAATGAGTTTGCTGAGCTCATCAACCGAACCACCGACCCCATCGACCTCTCGAACTGGAGGCTCACCGATGGCGATGTCATAGCAAACAGTCTCGACCTCGACCCAACGTGGCGCCTCGACTACACGTTCCCTGCCGGCTCGATGTTGCCCGCCGGCGGCACCGCTCTGGTAGCAGACTCTCTGCCAATCGAGTCCGGCCCAACCGGCGCCGAACTCGAACTTGCGGGCGCTTGGAACGACGCCATGAGCTCCGCCGGAGACGAGCTCTATCTCTGGGATGACAGTGGATCACTTGTTGCCTTTATTTCTTGGGGAGACCCGCTGAACGGAAACAACCGGAACGACACACCCCCCATCGAACTCTGGGATCTGTGGGATCCGGCGTACGAGGCAACCCTGGTGGCGCAAGGTGACACCAGGTCGATGTCGCTCGCCAACCAAGCCACACCAAACGAAAGTCGTTGCTGGGAACACACCGCCAGCAACGACGCCACAGCGCGATGCCCTGGGGCGACCGCAACCATCGATAACGCTCCCCTCGTTGAACGAGACCACTCGGCGGGCGCACCCAACGATCGGTTCACCGGGCCAGCACCAGCCGACCAGACATTCACAATTTCTGAGGACGCCTCCGCTGGCACCTTGGTAGGAACCATCGACTTCAACGATCCCGATTCATCAGAGTTTGTTGTGGGCCTTCGCAGCGGAAACCTCGACATCGATGGCGACGGCGAACCGGCATTCAAGCGCGACCAATTCGGCAACGTCTACGTGAAGGACGCCGACGACCTCGACTTTGGCGTCGATGGCCAGACCTTTTCGCTTCTGGTCCGAGCTACCGACGAGAAATCGGTGAGCGCAGAATTCGAACTGACCATCGCTGTCGAGTCACGCCACACGCTCTCGTCCTTTGCTGGCGACATCATCATCACGGAGGTCAACTGGCACAACCAGTACCTCGCTCCGACCGCTGATGATGAGTTCATCGAGATTCAGAACGTTGGCTCATCGGCCGTCGAACTCGGTGGATGGCGGGTGGCGGACTACGACGTTCTCGTTGGCGATCTCGATGCCAACCCGCTCGACTTCACCGTGCCCGGAAATGGGCACCTCCTGTGGCCCGGACAAAAGGCAGTCCTTTGGATCGGCTCGGCAAGTGTCGCTGACGCGACGGCTCCCGGCGCTAGTCGCATCTTCCATACCGAGACCTTTCCAGCGCTCTTCCACATCGGCGATGACATCTGGCTTTATGACGACACCGGTGCACTTGTCGCCTACGTCGCCTGGGGCGATGACACCCACGTCGACTCGACAATCGACGATCGACCGCCAATCACGGCGTTCGGACTCTGGGATCCCAGCTTTGAATCTGAGCTCGACTTCTCGCAAACCCCATACGCGACTTCAATCGCGCTTGCTATCGACGGCGACGCTGTCGCTGCGACCAACAGCGCTTGTTGGGAGCCCACCGGCCTCGACCTTGCTGCAGCTCGCTGTCCCGGAGCACTACCAACGTTTGACAACGATGAGTCATCGGTTCGTGCGAGCTCCCCGGGAGTCGACAACCAACAGCCGGTGTACATCAACCGTCTGGTGGTCAGCGAGTATGCAACCAACAACGCAGCTCCTCGAGTCGGCGACTTCATCGAGCTGTACAACGGGTCCAATCACACCCTTGATCTGTCAAACTATGAGATCAAGCTCGCGTTCGACGGTGTCCTTCAAACACCGATTCCCCTTGGGGACCGTCTTCTTGGTCCGGGCAAGTTCTTCCTGATCACGCCAACCGGATCGCCAATCAGCGCAAACGCCGACCTTGTCTTGTCCACGTCGAGCCTGCCCATGAGCATCGGCATCAAGCTCTACCACCAAGCCGATCCGCTCGTTTCTTGGGAGAACTGGTCGGCCACGGTCGATCGAGTCGGCTCGACCGAAGAACACGACGGGAATCCATCATCGCCGGCTCTCAATCCGCCAGCTGCGCCGTCTGACTATCGCGAGGGCCCGGGCCTTCTGCAAATGCACCCCGTCTCAAACTACGAATTCACGATGGAACGTCTCCGAATCGGCAACGGCAATTGCGTCGACCACGACAACAACCGGACCGACTTCGAACTGAAGTCGAGCGGGACGCCTGCAAATCCCCAATCCTCGCAAGATCCAGCGGTCTTCTGCAGCATCCCTGATGTTGAAACAACAACCGCATCAGGACTTGTCATTAGCGAGTTCTGGGTCTCCGGGTACGACGACTTCTTCGATGAGGGCATCACCATCTTCAATGCCGGCACCACAGCGGCCAGTCTCGCTGACCTCGAGATCCGACACACTTCATCAACCGAGAACAAGCTGATTCATACGTTTGGTCCTGCCGACCCAACAACAACGCTCTTGCCCGGTCAACACATCCTCCTTCGGAAAGACGGAAGTGGCCCAGCCGACATCGTCTTTACGTCCAACTTCAGTGACGCGTACTCCTCGCCACGGTCGACCCTCCTCATCGATCGAAGCACAAGCACGATTCTCGATGAGGTCTTGTTGAACAACGTCTCGGACGTTACCGGATTGCCACCGCTTACCGGTTACGTCGAGCGATCCTGGGTCCGAAACAACAATGGTTGTGCGGACACCGGAAACTCGAGCCTCGACTTCCACATGCGTTTCGTGCGTCTCGACCTGGGTCTTGGTAGCGACCTCAGCCCCTGTAGCTGACGCACAGCCCCGACGAGAAGGGTCCGGCAAGAATCGCCGATAAAAAGATCTCGTTCGCCTAGAATTTAAATTCTCTAGGCGGAGGTCGATAGTACGACCGAGACGAAAACCGACAGGAACTCAAAACCATGGCGACCAACGAAGAAACGCCCGTAGTTATTCTCTGCGGCGGATTCGGAACCCGAATCCGTGAAGCAAGCGAAAGCTTGCCAAAGCCAATGATCGAAATCGGCGGCATGCCGATCCTCTGGCACATCATGAAAACGTACAACGCCCACGGCTTCCGTCGGTTTGTACTCACCTGCGGCTACAAGGCCGCGACGGTCAAGGACTACTTCCTTCGTTACCGCGAGCACCTCTCCGACTACACCGTCAACCTCGGCTCCGATGCGCCACCAATCTTCCACAACAACGGCCTCGACGAGGACTGGGAAGTCACGTGTGTCGACACCGGCCTCAACACCCTTACCGGCGGCCGCCTCTCCCAGGTGCGCCGTTTCCTTGACTCCGAGCGATTCCTCCTCACCTACGGTGATGGCGTTGCCGATGTCGACATCACTGCGCTCATGGCCGCTCACAAGGCCCATGGACGCATCGGAACCGTCACCGCAGTTCACCCAACCTCACGGTTCGGCGAGCTCAACACCGACGGCGCTGCTGTCACCGGTTTCGCCGAAAAGCCCGAACTCTCGGGCGGTCTGGTAAACGGCGGGTTCTTTGTTTTCGAAAACGAATTCCTCGACGGCGTCCACGACGACGATGGCATGCTCGAACAGGGCGCTCTTCAGAAACTCACCGTCGACGGCCAGCTCGGCCACTACGTGCATGAGGGATTCTGGCGCGGCATGGACACCTTCCGTGAGTACAAAGAGCTCAACGAACTCTGGGATGCTGGCGAAGCTCCTTGGAAGGTCTGGTAGGGAGTTTCTGCTCCCCGACCCCTCTCTAGGGGTTAGTGGTTCAAGATATTCATCATCTGGCCGATAGTGACGGTAAGGCGAGAGCCTTGCCCGAACTTCTCCAGAGGACGACTATGAAGAACCCAACCTTCCTGCGACGCGGTGTCGCTGCAATTGCTGCGACTTCAGCAGTGATGGCACTCACCGTTCCGTCGGCTCATGCTGTTACCACCGCTTGCGGAAACGCTCCAAACGGTTACAACGTTATCGAATCCAACGATGCCAAGATCACCGGCACCAACGGACCCGACTTCATCTGCGCCGGCAACGGCGACAACGAGATCAACGGACGCGGTAGCGACGACCTGATCTTCGGGCGTGGCGGCGACGACCGAATCATCGGCGGCAAGGGCTCTGACAACATCAGCGGAGGCGGAGGCAACGACTTCATCGCCTCCGGTCCAGAAGCCGACATCGTCAACGGCAACGCTGGCGACGACACCATCAAGGGTGGCGCAGGCTCCGACGACCTCAATGGCGGTGGCGGAAACGACATCGTCAACGGCGGCAAGAACGCAGACGTTCTTGCTGGCGGAGATGGCAACGACATCATCTCTGGTGGTGGCGGCGGCGACAGCCTTCAAGGCGGCGCCGGAAACGACACCGTCATCGGCAACAAGGGCCGAGACAACCTCGACGGCGGCGGCGACAGTGACACCCTCCAGGGTGGATCTGGTAACGACTTCCTTCGTGGCGGCGCCGGCACCGACGACCTCAACGGCGGAAACGGCGTCGACAGCTGCATCGAATTCGATGTGGTAGCGGCTTGTGAAGCCACCGACCAGGTCTCAAACCAGCCTGCTCCGCCTAACCCCTTCGACGATGACATCACGACCAACGAAGACACGGCGGTCACCTTCGACGTGACGACCAACGACATCGACCCGAACGGCGATGCCCTTACCGTAACTGCAGTGAGCGGTTCGGTCGTCGGTTCGTTTACCGACAATGGCGACAACACCATCACGTACTCACCCGTCGGCTCATTCGATAGCCTGCCTCCTGGCCAGAAGGCAACCGAGCTCCTTTCCTATGACGTCACCGATGGCACCACCACCGTGACGGCCAAGGTGCTCATCACCGTGAAGGGCGTCAACGATCTCCCCGTAGCGCTTGACGAGAAGGTCACCATCGACGGCACTATGCCGGTTTCGATCGATGTCCTCGACAACGACTCGGACATCGACGGCGACACCCTCTCGGTGTCGTTCGCCTCGGAAGATGACGTGGACTACGCCGGTGGAGATTTCACCATGACCGGCAGCACCATCACGTGGGACCCAGGAACCTACACACCGGTTGTTGGCGACAAGATCTTCATCAACTACACCACCGTTGATGGACGTGGCGGCCACGACACGGCAGCGCTCGAATTTACCATCGGCTAGCGCGAACCATTCCCTACAACTGAAGAGAGCCGCCCTTCGGGGCGGCTCCTTTGGTTTTAGTTCTGAACAGCAACCGTGAGGTCGGCAGCAGTGATGTGGCCCTCTCGAAGCATGGTGAATGTAGGCAACCCGGCTTCGGTTTCCGGGGAGCCGAGGCGGATGACGGTCGAGGCAACCGTGCCTCCTGGACCGTCATCGAACACCGTGGTCGAGGGAAACGTTACTGCGAGTTCCGCGCAGTCGCTCGGCGTCGCTTGGCCATGAATGTTCGCACTCGTCGCTGCGATTGG
>CALGZB010000100.1 GCA_937934655.1 uncultured Acidimicrobiales bacterium
GCGGAGGCCTCGGTAGACGGCGCCGGCGCAAATGATGGCACTGTGACCAAAATCAACCCGCCAACGAGACGCTCGTAGCACTGCACAGCTGCCACACTGGGAGCATGAGTAGTAGCGCTGGAACCAAGCAACCCCACTCGATGCCAACTGGCGATGTTTTGCCAACCGGCGACGAAAAGGTCGAGGCCGTCCAGTCGATGTTCGACGCCATTGCGCCGCGTTACGACATGATCAACCGACTTATGACGTTCCGGCTCGACGTGAAGTGGCGCAAGCAAACCGTCCGCGACCTGGCCCTTCCGGCTGGTTCCACCGTCATCGACCTTGCGTGCGGTACGGGGGATTTCTGCCGCGACCTCGCCGAGGGCGATCTCATCCCACTCGGTTTCGATCTGTCGTGGGGAATGCTGGCCAACGCACGCACCGAGGCGCAGCTGGCCCAAGGAGATGCACTGCGTCTCCCTCTGGCCGACTCGTCGGTCGATGGCGCCACGTGCGGCTTCGCACTTCGGAACTTCGCGGAGCTGCCTTCGTTCTTCAACGAGCTCGCCCGGGTGATCCGACCCGGGGGACGAATCGCACTCCTTGACGTGTGCGAGCCACCGAACCCGGTCATGAAGTTCGGCTACAACATCTACTTCGGCAAGGTCGTGCCGATGATCGGTGGCCTGCTGTCCGACAAGGCCGCCTACTCCTACCTGCCACGGTCGCTCGCGTATCTTCCCGAGCCAGCGACGATGATGCGCGACCTTCGCAACGCGGGGTTCGAAGATGCCGAACGCATCCTGCTCTCCGGCGGCCTCACCCAGCTACTCGTAGGCACTCGTCGCTAACCAACCGCCCAACCACCCAAAGCGCTCAGCCAACCACAAAAGCCTCGTGCTCTGGCCCTTGGTCTGACACCTGCTCTGACACCTGGTCTGACACCTGGTCTGGCACTTGGTCTGACACTCGGTCTGACACCTGGGGATTCGGACTACCCACAAGCAGGTCGGCCACCCATAGCGCTCAACCGGCCACACAGAGCACCCCTTGCTCTGGCCCTTGCTCTGACACCTGCTCTGACCCCTGCTCTGGCACCTGGTCTGACACCTGCTCTGACACCTGCTCTGACACCGGGTTTGGGTTTAGGCGGTTAGGGCTAGGCCTAGGGCTAGAGCTAGGCCGTGGAAGAGTTCGACCTTTCCGGTGAGACCTAAGACTGCGATGAGGTCGCGCCCTGCGGCTCCGTCGCGAACGAGCTTGATCGCCTTGAACGCGAACGGCAGAGCTACAAACCCAAGCACTGCTCCACTGCGCTGAAGCGTCAACGGGATCAGCAGGGCAAACCCGATGATTATGGCGGCGACGTACAGGTTTCGGGTAGCGGGGTCGCCCAGGCGGACGGCAACAGTTCGCTTCCCCGACTCGGTATCGCCGGGAATGTCTCGCAGGTTGTTGATGATCAGCAGCGCAGTGACGGGAAACCCCACCACCACACCGGCAAGGAGATCGATGGAACGAAGGGCTTCGGTGTGGATATAGGCCGAGCCAATCGTGGCCACCAGCCCAAAGAACACAAACACGAACACCTCGCCGAGACCGGAGTAGCCGTAAGGGCGGGTCCCACCGGTGTAGAACCAGCCAGCGGCAATCGACGCTGCTCCCACAACAAGAAGTTCGGGTCCAACGGCCAGAGACAACACAAGGCCCACGACAGCGGCGAGTCCGAACGAGAGCATTGCGGCTCGCTTCACCTCGGCAGGTGTGGCTAAACCATCGCCGACCAAGCGAGGCGGGCCCACGCGTGTTTCTCCGTCGGTTCCACGGATGCCATCGCTGTAGTCATTCGCGAAGTTTGTGCCCACCTGCAAAGCCATCGAAACCACAAGAGCGGCAAGGGCTCGCCACCAGATGACGCCGGATCCAACCGCTAGCGCAGTACCGACAGCAACCGGCACGATCGCCGCCGGGAGTGTGCGGGGTCGTGCCCCCAGCAGCCATCGCTTCATAACCAGAGACTAAAGCCTGACGAACCGGGCTCGATGATCGTGTTCGACGATTTCTGCGATGACGACGAGGTCGCCCGACGCGCTAGGCCGCGTCAGTGAGTCGCAGCGGCGCCGAGGAAACCCGATCGGCCCGAGGAGCGGCGGAAATACTCGAGGCGAGACTCGTGGCGTAGCCATATCGCTCGAAGTCGCTCGCATACAGACGTGCCACCAAAGCCATCAGCTCGTCGTTGTAGAACCACTGGTAGGCCGGAGCAGCCACTCGACTACCTGGCGCATGTTTCTGATCGCCGACGAACCCGGCGGCCGCCGAGTAGTCGCTTCGGTGTTTGCTTTGGATCCGCACAGCGTCGAAGTCAGTGACGTCGAGTCCAAGCGCACACTCGACATCCTGGAGTCGATCGAAGAGTCCATCTTCGACCCGGATGACATGATCAAGGGTGATGTCGCCCGCACGTTCGGCTGCACTCGACTGCCGGGTGAAGTGGATGTTGTGCACGTCGAGGTCGACGGTACGGAGGTACCCGACGAATTCGGCGAACGAATACGGCCGGTCGATGGTGAGATAGTTGGCGATGCGCTGGCGCTCATACCCCTGCTCAAGCGAATGGAGGTAAGCGCTCACGGTGCGGGCAAACGGATCGCGCACGATCCGAATGTGCCGGTAGTTCTTCGGTTCATAGCGAGCGATAACTCGTTTGTACCGCGCCGACTCGTAATACACCTTGGTTCGAAATTGATGAATCCATCCGAAGTAGTCGGCGGCTTCGAGGAGACCCATCCGGTGAAAGGTCCATCGTAGCGCCGAGGTGCAGGCCGACTTTCCCGACCAGAACACCACAAGCTTCTCGTCAGCGTGAATAAGCGGACGGGGGTTCTCGAGGAGGTGCGAAGCGATCTCGGGCGTAGCCGAGCGATCAGTGCGGCCGGCTAAACCGGAACCGTTAGTCGGAGTGCTCGTTTCGATGCGACCTAGCATACGAGCCGCGATGCAAAAGTTGCACGAGTTGCT
Source organism: uncultured Acidimicrobiales bacterium (assembly GCA_937934655.1). Lineage (GTDB taxonomy): Bacteria > Actinomycetota > Acidimicrobiia > Acidimicrobiales > SHLQ01 > CALLQB01. Next base: position 3,004 of record CALGZB010000100.1, read on the forward strand.
TGTGTTGTCGTTGTTGCGAAGAGCTCTTTCGTTGACCGGCGGCTGGATGGCCAATCGCAACGGTTCCTAACGCCCGTAGATGCGCCGGCACCCCAAAGTGATCGAGCACCGGCCGCTCGTTGGCAAACAACCCGAAGAACAGCGCGCCCAAGCCGCGATCGTGGACGAGCAGCAAAAGGTTCTCGACCACCATTCCCCCATCGATGAACCAGTACGGAACATCCCAGGACTCAGCCGACTCACCCAAACCGGTTCGAGCCTTATCGGACTCGCCGTAGCGGTCGACATACGCTGACGGGTCGACCAACGGGATACAGAGAACCGGCGCTTGTAAAAGGTCGGGCCACGGAAACCCGTCGCGAGCCTCCAGTGGCAGCGTGATGGACCAATACGTCGCCACCAGCTCCGGCGTATCGAGCACAAGAAACTCAGTGCCTTGGGTATTACCAGCAGAAGGCGCCCGACGAGCATTGTCGAGCAACCAGTCGACGGTGTCGACATCGACTGGTTCCGGGGTGAACGCGCGAGTCATCCGCCGACTAGCAAGCACCTCATGAAGTTCCATCAAACCCTCGGCCTGAGGGTGTGACGCCGGGTCAGGATCCGAGCTTCTCGAGTTCTTCGGCCATCGCCCACGCAAAGCCCATCAGTACGTCGCCGTTGGCGATGTCGACATCGTCGAACTGCGCAACAACTTCGTCGGAGAACTTCTCAGGCTTCAGAGCTTCATGGTCGAGCACACACGCCAGCGTGCCGTCGCCACGTGCGATGAATACTCGATCTTCGTAGCGAAGCGACGGAACACCGAAACGCTTTGCGAGTCGACGACCCCATGCACGTTCTTCGCCCGATGCCTTGTGGTCGGGGCGAGGGATAGGCTCGCTCAGGCTCTTAAACGCATCGAATCCCGAGGCGCTTACGAGCTTGGAACCAACCAGAACATCCTCGTCGGGGAATGCCATAAGCGCCCGACGGAACTGGTCGAGCATCATTGCCCGGAGAATTGAATCGCGCTTCGATGAACGCTTTACCGATGCCAGACCGACGAGAACCGCAGGGGTTCCACCAATCCGCTCGAGTGTGCAGAACGAGAAGCCCTTGAGCTTGCCGCTCTCGTAGGCCTGGGTAACAAGCACCCAGTTCTCGGCTTCTTTGGAAAGCATCCCGGCCTCGTAGGCGAAAGGACCCTCGGCACACATATCGGCCATTTCCTCGAACTCAGCATCGCTAAGTGCTGTGCAGTCTTTGGTCTCGACCTCAATTGCCATAACGCTACTTCTGCCCCTGTTCGGTGCCTATTGGACCTCTCTAGTCCAGCCGCTTTTGACTCCGAATGGCAACTTCACACAAAGTGAGCAGCCCACCACGCTGGTTGGCGAGAGCGCGAGTTACCCCCAGGGCTACCCGAAAGCGGCCCGAGGAGGTTCCTCAGCAGGGCGTTCGCGGATAACCGAGTCGGGACCAAGCAGCACCCGAAGCTCGGCAACAAGCCCACCTTGGGTATCGACGCCGATATCGCCCGGGAGCTGAAGTACCTGGTTTCCGAGATGCAGGAACACCATCGACTCGCCGGCATGGTTGCGGAGGAGATCGCGCAGTCGGTCGATCGTGTCCGCCTCGAGCCCATTGGGGTTGACCCGAATACGCAACGGCCGAGACTCGCTGAGTTCGCTGGTGTCGAGCACGTCGATGGTCTGAGCAAACAGGTTTGGCACATCGTCGTTGCCGTTGGTTCGAGCGCCGACGATGACGATTGCATCGTCGACCAGCTTGTGACCGTGCTCCTGCATCGTGCGGGGAAACACCATGACCTCGATAGAGGCCTCAAGGTCTTCGAGCTCGAACACCGCCATCAGATCGCCCTTGCGGGTCCACTTTTTCTGGAGGTTGGTAATGACGCCACCGACCTTCACTCGGGAGCCATCGTCCATCTCAAGCGTCTCCGAGATCGACCCGTCGGACTTCCGACGCACCACACCTTCAAATCCAAGGAGCGGATGGTCGGAGATGTACAGGCCGAGCATTTCCTTCTCTCGACGCAGCTTGACGCTCTTGTCGAACTCCATGTCGGGGATCACGGTGCGTTCGTCGAACACCGGGCCACCCTCGGCTTCACCGAAGAGCGACATGACACCCATGTCGTGTTCTTTTCGCCGAGCAAGCGTGTAGTCGATGATTTCGGCCGACACGGTGAGCAAACCCTGACGGGAGTAGCCCATCGAATCGAACGACCCGGCTTGAATGAGCGACTCGATAGCCCGCTTGTTCAGCACCTCAGAGTCGACCCGCTGGCAGAACTCATAGAAGTCGACGAACGGCCCGTTCTCGTCGCGTTCGTCCAGAAGTCGTTCGACCAAACCTTCGCCGACGTTTCGAACCGCGGACAAACCAAAGATGATGCGACCGAGGCCGTCGTCGGCTGCCGCGGTGCCGTGATTGACGGCGTACCCGGCGTCGTCGATATCGGCGAGTTCCTCATCGTCGACCTCCTCGGCGCCGTCAGCACCGCCGATTGGGGTCACGTCGGCGAGCCGTGGCACCGGATGGAAGTCCATTCGGCCGGTGTTGATATCGGGCACGACCACATCGATGCCCATGACGCGGCACTCGTTGAGATAGATGGCCGCCTTGTCGAGACTGCCCTTCACACTGGTGAGCAACGCCGCCAAGTATTCGACCGGGTAGTGAGCCTTTAGATACGCGATTTGATACGCAATGAAGCCGTAGCCGTACGAATGGCTTTTGTTGAAGGCATAGTCGGCGAACTGCTCGATGATGGCGAACATCTCTTCGCCGAGTTCGCGACCGTAGCCGGTGGCTTCGACGCCATCGACGAAGCCCGCCTTCTCCTTCACCATCATCTCGCGAATCTTTTTGCCGCAAGCCTTCCGAAGGTTGTCGGCCTGCGCCAGGGAGTAGCCAGCGAACTTCTGCGCCATCCGCATCACCGACTCCTGATAGATCATCAGGCCGTAGGTGTCGTTGAGGATTTCCTCGGCGTCAGGGTGGATGTACGACACCTCTTGGCGGGCGTTCTTGCGGTCGGCGTAGTCATTGTGCATGTTGGCCGCCATCGGGCCAGGTCGATACAACGCGACAAGAGCTGCGACATCTTGGAACGTGTTGGGCGCCAGCGACCGCATAAGCGCACGCATCGGCGTGCTCTCGAGCTGGAAGACACCAATGCTGTCGCCGCGTGCCAACAGGTTGTACGTCTCTTCGTCTTCAAGGTTGACGTTGTCGATGTCGACGTCGACTCCCCGAGCCGTCTTAATCAGCGCGAGCGCATCGGAAATGACGTCGAGGTTCCGCAGGCCCAAGAAGTCCAGCTTGAGCAGTCCGAGCTCTTCGACACCGTTCATCTCGTACTGGGTCACCACCGGCGACTCTTCGATGGGCGTGCCCGCTTCAGGCTTGCGCTGAATCGGCAGATAGTCGGTGAGCGGGTTCTTGGTAACCACCACGGCGGCGGCGTGGATACCGTCGCTTCGCCGCATACCTTCGAGGCCCTTGGCTACGTCGACCACGCGTTTGACGTCGGGGTCGGCTTCGTACATTTCACGTAGCTCGCCGGCCATCTTGTAGCCCGACTCGTACTTTTTTTCCTCGACGAAACAGGCAGCAAGCGGAGTATCGCGACCCATGATGAGCGGCGGCATGGCCTTGGCAACCTTATCGCCCACGGCATAGGGGTAACCCAGCACTCGGGCGGCATCGCGCACCGCAGCACGAGCCTTGATCTGGCTAAAGGTAACGATCTGGGCAACGTGGTCGCGCCCATAGCGTTCGGCGCAATACCGAATCATTTCGTCGCGGTAACGCGAGTCGAAGTCCATGTCGATATCGGGCATGGAAACACGCGACGGGTTGAGGAAGCGCTCGAACAGCAGGTCGTACTTGATGGGGTCGAGATCGGTGATCCAAAGCGTGTAGGCAACCGCGCAACCAGCTGCTGAGCCACGACCCGGACCAACCCGAATTCCGAGATCTCGGGCGTGTTTGATGAGATCCCAGGTAATGAGGAAGTAACTCGAGAACCCCATGTCCCTGATGATCTGCAGCTCGAACGCGAGTCGCTCGACTACCTCGTCGGGCAACTTCTCTCCCCAACGCTCCTTGGCGCCTTCGAAGGTGAGGTACTCGAGGTAGCTGTCGTCGTTCTCGAAGCCCTCGGGCAACGGAAAGTTGGGCAGAAGCGGGTTACCGAACTCGATCTCGACGTCACAACGCTCTGCGATCCACAACGAGTTATCGCACGCGACCTCCACCTCGCGGAAGAGATGGCGCATCTCGGTGGCCGACTTGAGGTAGTGATCGTCGCCGTGAAACTTGAACCGATCCTGGTCGGAAAGCAGTGACCCGGTCTGCACACAGAGGAGCGCATCGTGGGAGACCGCGTCGCCGCGATGAACATAGTGGCTGTCGTTGGTGGCAATCAGCGGCGCTTTGATCTTCTTGGCGATCTCGATGAGCTGCGGGTTGGTTCGGATCTGCTCGGGGATGCCGTGATCTTGAAGCTCGATGAATAAATTATCGCGACCGAAAATATCTTGGAGCCGGGCCGCCTTCTCGAGGGCGCCCTGCTCGTCGCCATGCATGAGCGATTGGAGAACATGGCCGCCGAGGCAACCGGACGTGGCGATAAGCCCCTTGGAGTGTTGCTCGAGGACTTCCCAGTCGCATCGAGGCTTGTAGTAGTAGCCCTCCATGAACGCCCGGCTCGCAACCTGAATGAGGTTCTTGTAGCCCTCGTTACTCTCGGCCAAAAGGGTCAGGTGGTAATAGAGCTTGTTTCCGCCCTCGGTCTCGCCACCCGAATCATCCATTTTGCCGCGTCGGGACGGACGTTCGCTTCGGTGCTCGCCGGCCATGTAGGCCTCGGTGCCGATGATGGGCTTGATTCCTTCTTTTCGGCACGCCTTATAAAAGTCGAGAACGCCATACATATTTCCGTGGTCGGTAATACCAATGGCGGGCTGACCGTCGGCGGCAGCAGCTGCGACAAGATCGTCGATACGCGCGGCGCCGTCGAGCATGGAGTACTCGGTGTGAACATGAAGGTGGGTGAAGGAACTCGACACAGATCTCGGTTTGCTGGGGCTCAGAATGAGGCTCGAATGTGAGCACTCTTTGGGGGCGAATCGTCGGGGGATGTTTAGCGCACTCTCGAGGCTCGTGACGACGAGTGAAATTACATCGATGTACTTCTCGAGCGGCCAAGGTCGAAACTATCGCGGCCCGAACGCGCGAAGCAACGGGAAAACCAACCCAAAACCCGCCGTCCATTTACCCGGCTATTCCTCCTCCACTCCCCTGCTATGACGCCGAATTGTTACGAACTGATGAAAAAAGTTACCAGCGAGACATGAACCGCAACCCCAAGACTGATAAAACATCCCGGTAGTTTCCAGCGCTCCCCAACGCTGGCGTCCAAAACCCGCTACCGCACTACCCACTTCCCCACATATGTCTGCACCACGCGCTTTCCGCCGCCTACTTGTGGCCGTCCTCTCTTCGCTTGCTTTCGTAGCAGCGCTGCTGGCGCCCACCCCGCTTACGACAACTCCGACTGCTTCAGCGGCAATCGGCGACGGCGTCTACGGCTGTGACTACAGCCGGTCGAACAAACGAATCGTCAAGGTTTACAACGACCGCCAGATGCAAAATGCGGTGAAGAACCGTCGAGGCGGCGACCGCATCTTGGTCATGAACAACGGCCACTACTCGCAACTGCCCATCATGTCGGGCCGTGGCGGTTGGGAAGGCAACTGGATCACCATCGCCGCTGCCCCCGGCAAGTCACCGAAGATCGCAGGGCGCGATTGGGCAGCCGTCGACATTCGTGAGCCATACATTCAGGTGTGCGGCTTCGAGGTCTGGGGCACATCGAACTCAACCAATTGGAACGACACCACTCGGGTCGGCATCTACGTCGGAGCCACCCATCACGTCCGGGTCGCCGACAACTTCGTCCACAACTTCTCGCTCGGCGGCATCAACATCAATTACTCCAATAACCTCGATGTGGTTGGCAACGTCGTCAAGTGGAACTCCTTCTGGGGTAAGGAACAAGGCTCCGGAATCTCGATCTTCCAGCCGAGCGACGCCATTGGATCGTTCGACAAGCGCGAGGGCAAGTACCAAATCCGCATCGCTGGCAACGTGGTATCCGGCAACGCCAACCGCGTGGTGAGCAACAAGAGTTGGGACGACTACGGACAAGCCGTGGCAACCGACGGCAACGGCATCATCATCGACGACCTCGAACAGTTGCAGGTTCCAAGCAACCAACGCAATGCCTACGACGGCTGGGTGCTTGTAGCGAACAACGTGGTCTACAAGAACGGCGGCCGCGGAATTCACGCTGGTCCCAACGGTGGTCGACGTATCCACATTATTAACAACACCAGCTACCACAACATGCAGACCGTGCGTGAGGGCTACGTGCGCTACGACAACTTCGGTCGGGGCGAAATCACCGTCTTTGGCACCCAGCACCAGACCTCGTGGGAAATGCGAGTCGTCAACAACATCGCCATCGTCGACCCAAACCTCAAAGCCGACTGGGCAAACGTGATGGCGTTCTATCGCGGCAATATCCCCGACTGGACCATCATCGCCCATCACAACAGCTTCAACGGCCGAGCGGTGAAGGGAACCTTTAACTACCCGGGATTGGCGAACTCTGAAGAGGCGCACAAGCTCGGCAACGGGTCGCAACAAAACGCGAACCCACCATTCCAGAATCCCAGCCGCGGAAACTTCCGCCTCACCAACAACTGGATCTCTGGCAGCAACTCTACGAACGGCACCGTCGACTGGGTCGACATCGATGGACGAAACCGACCCAGCGGGCGACGCCAAGAACGCGGCGCCTACGAATACCGCACGCGTTACTAATGGTCGCTCGCTCGCAAGCTCGCTCCCTCTCCGCTTCGCTATGACTCGCTAGCTACAACCTCGGCTTCCGCTGGCGCTGCGGCACGACACCGGGCTCTGACTGAAAGCGCCTCTGCTTTGGCACTACGCCGCTTTGGCCCGATGCGTATCGGTCGGGTGGTGCACGTTGCCGCCGTAAGCGCCGCTTCTGGGCACCACGCCGCTACGACCCAAACCGTTTGGGGCCATCACCGTACGTCGCCGCGACGTGTGCCGACAGTGGGTACTTGAGCGCTCGGTCCGGGACAGCTGTCATTGCCCTGCGGGCGGCCCGTTACGCACGGAGCGGCTCGCAGCGCGCCGGCTGCTCTTTTGTTCGTCGCACGCTGGCACACTGACCGGTGGCCGCAGCGCACCGGCAACTTTGTTGGCTTTGCGGGCCCTTTCCCAGAGCCTGCAACGAAACACGGTCGAGCCGGAGGCGCTTTGAGTCAGAGCCTGTGTTGTGCCGCAGCGCGAGCGGAGGCCGAGGCTGAAACCAAGGTCTCATAGCGAAGCGCAGAGCGAAGGAGCTCGCGCCGCAGCGACCAGACTACAGGTACGTGCCGGGCCTGTCGTCGGCGTCTGCTGGTTCTGCTGCGGCCTGTGGTGCGCCGCCGGGCATTGTTCCGGGTCGACCGGGCACTGGTGGGGCTTGGCCTGGCTGAAGCTGACCACGCATCTCGGCGAACTGCTGCTGCGCCATGAGTTGCTGGGCATACATGGTGGCCTGGATGCCCTGCACAAGTCCTTCGAGCCAGCCGACGAGCTGGGCCTGGGCGACCTGGAGTTCGCCGGCGCTCGGCACATCGTCGTCGGTGAACGGAAGCGCAAGGCGGCCGAGCTCTTCGCGCAGGTCGGGCGACAGCGATGACCCAAGCTCGCCGACCGAGGTTTCATAGATATCACGCATGCGGTCGCGGCTTGCTTCATCGAGGTCGGCGGCCCGAACCTCTTCGAGGAGCTGCTTCATCATCGTTCCGAGCCGCATCACCTTTGCTGGGCTCGAAACAGCCTCGGCGGGTTGCGGTGTTTCTTCGGCGGCGGGAGGGATGACCTCAGCTGGAGCGGCGGGAGAGGTTTCAGGCGTATCTGACATGCCTACAGGTTAGCGAACTAGCGGGTCTTCGGCGGACCGCCCGTTCGCAGCGCTGTGCTTGCTGCGCTGTGGCCGGGGCTTAGCGCCAGCCGGCAAGAAGCGGCACGTACATCTCGGCCGAGGTAAACGAGCCGTGGCGGCCCTTTAGCTCGATCGGCACGTTGTCTTTGGGGTCGATAAACACGTGGTTGGCCTTTGCAACCACTGCGACGTCGCCGAGGCGTTGGCGAGGCTCGGCCTCAACCGTTGGTCCGAACCAACCTTCGGCAAGGACTTCGTCGATGGTGTGCACCCAGGCTTGGTCGCCGTGGGCCTCGCGAGCGAGCTGCGCCACATGTTCGGTGTCGCCATCGCGCACATGAAGCCAACGGAATCGGGCCTCGCCTGATTGACGCAGAATTCGGTCGCTGATTTCTTTGGCGAGCGGTGTCGCCGAACCGGTGCAATCGATTTGTCCGTGATCTGCGGTCACCAGCAGCACGGCTCCTCGAGGAAGCGCCGCCAGCAGATCATCAACCAAGCGGTCGACCAACCGAAGTTCGGCGTCATAGTGGGCGCCAAATCCGTATTCGTGGGCAATGCGATCGATGCCGTCGTAATAGGCGTACACAAAGGGTTCGCCAGCTCGGAGTTCGCGCTCGACCTCGACGGCGATTCCCGAAATCGTCCGATACCCGACGAATCGTCCGGTACGAAGGTGAGCTGTGGTGAATCCGGTGCGTTGAAACTCTCCTTTGGTGATGACCGGAGGGGCTTGGTCGTCAAAGACCGAATACGGCTGAAAGGTGGCCGGATCGATGCTTCGGCGGGCGTCGCCGCTCCCGGTTGTCCAGCGCAGCGAGTTCAGCGTTTCGCCCTGCACCGAAATGCGATAGCCCACAACGCCGTGTTCACCTGGCGGGCGGCCCGTCGCGATCGATGTCAGCGCGGCTGACGTGGTGGTGGGCGTAACCGACGTAATCGGTCCACCTTCCATATGCGCCATCGTTGGAGCGGAGCGGGCCCGTTCACCAAGCTGTTCCCAGCCCAACGCGTCGACCACAAGGAGCACGATCTGCGAGGCGTCACGGGCAACATCGGGGATCCACTCGGGCCAAACCTCGGGTGAGCCGAGGAGCGCTGGCGTGAGGTTCGAAAGACAGGCACCGTCGTAGCTCGGTAGAACACGTTCCACCCCACTACACTCGCACACAGCCCACCTTTCGGACGGGTCGACCACAGCAACCGATCCCCCACCCTCCAGTGACGAAGGGCATGCATCGCAAGTGAAAGTTTCGACCAGAGGCGACTACGCCAGCCGGGCACTCCTGTCTCTAGCGCTCAACGACCAGGGCGTTCCAACGTCGGTTCGCGATGTCGCGACCCGAACCGGACTCCCCCAGCCCTACCTCGAACAGATCCTTCTGGCGCTCAAGGGCGCAGGACTGGTGCGATCGAAACGCGGCGTCGGCGGTGGCTACGTATTAGCCCACGATCCGGCCGATATTCGGCTCTCAGAAATCGTGCGGGCCGTCGATGGTCCGATCGTTGCCGGAGACTTCAGCGAACCGCACACCGATGGAGCGTGTGACCACGAAGGCCAGTGCGTGCTGTTGTCGATTTGGTCCGACGCTGGCGCTCGGATGCGGGAGTACCTCGACTCCTACACTCTTGCTGACATCGCGACGATGGCAGCGGGCAAAGCCGAGTGGCCTAGCTAGCAAAGCCGACTGGCCTAGCTAACAAGGCCGACTGGCTGAGCTAACAACCCAACCATCTAGCACTTCCTCTTAGGACATGCCGTCCAGCACTGCTTGTAGATCAGCGGGGAGTTCGGCCGTCGCTGCAACCTGTTCCCCGGAAACCGGATGGGTGAACTCCAACTGCCAGGCGTGAAGGAACGGCCGTTCGAGCCCATCGATATTCGTTCCGTTTCCGTACTGCATGTCGCCCAGCACCGGGTGGCCGATCGAGCGCAAATGAACGCGGATCTGATGGGTTCGTCCGGTATCGAGGTCGCAAACAACATCGGTTGCAGGCACAGGGAGCGTGAACCGCTCGGCAACGGTGTAGGTGGTGCGAGCCTCTCGGCCTGTTGGGAGCACGGTCATCCGGCTCGGATCGCGGTTGGAGCGGCCGATCGGGGCGTCGATAAGGCCCTGATCGAAGCGGAGTTGTCCCGACACCAGCGCCCGGTATCGGCGGGCCGCGCTGTGATTGCGCATCTGCACCACAAGGCCGTCGTAGGCATCACTGGTGAGCGCCACCGCAAGAAGGCCACTCGTGCCCTTATCGAGCCGGTGAACGATGCCTGGCCGCTCGGGTTGGCCCACTTCGCGGATCGACGGATACGCAGCGAGAAGGCCGTTTACCAACGTGCCGTCAGGGTTGCCTGACCCGGGGTGCACGATAAGGCCGGGTGGCTTGTTCACAACCAAAACGTGTTCGTCTTCGTACACGATATCGATGACGATCGAAGCGTCCGGATCCAGGACGAGTTCGTCGGACTCGGCAAGCGGGAAACACAACACATCGTCGGCTTCGACCTTGCCTGAACGAGCCGAAACCACCGTCCCGTTGAGGGTGACGTTTCCGGCCGAGATTTGATCAGCAACCCAGGAGCGGCTTTCGGCCGTGATCATTGCAACGACCCGATCGATCCGCTCGCCAGCTAACGCCTCGGGGACGGTCTCGGTCATTCGGGAAATGTCAGCCATGTCGTTGGTGCTCGATCGTCTCAGTCGGGATCACAGGTCTGGGTTACGCACGAGCAACGCCATCATGGCGATGACGCCCATGACGATCCCCATGTCGGCGACGTTAAACACCGGCCACCAGCCAAGATCGATGAAGTCGACCACAAATCCCCTGAGGAACCCGCCCTGGCCTCTCCGGAATAGTCGATCGCCAACATTGCCGAGAGCGCCACCAATTATGAGTCCAGCAACCAAGCTGACGGCCAGGTTCCGCTGCTCACGGGCAAAGGTAACCAGCCAAATCGACACCGCGACTGCTGCGACGCCAAAGAGGGGGCCAAGAGCGGTGCCGGTACTAAACGCCGCCCCGGGGTTGAAGTGCAGGTTAAAACGGGCGCCTGCGATGAGATCGATGGTCTTTCCCTCGGCGAGCGCATTTACTGCCCAGGTCTTTGTGATCTGATCGAGGACAAGCAGGACACCGGCAACAACAAAGACACTGCTCGTTGCTTTCGAGCGTGAAATACGAGGGATTTCTTCTCCGGAATCAGAAGAGCTCGACGACGCTCCCGCGGCGGGACTATCGGCGTCCGAGTCCCATTGCTTTGTACTCGACTCGCTCGAGGGCCCAAGGGATTGCGCGGAGCCGCTCTTTGGGGATTGGGAGTCCGGATTGGTTGCAGACGCCATACGTTCCGTCTTTGATTCGGTCAAGAGCTTGATCGATCTGGTCGACTGAGTGTCGAGCCTGAGCGCTGAGGGCGAGATCGCGTTCACGTTCGACTGCAAGGGTATCGCCCTCGCCTGATTCCTCATCGAATTGTACGTCGCCTGGCTCACGATCTTCCATCAGGGAGTCGGCTTCGGCCTTGAGAACCTCGGCGGAGTGCACATACTTGGCGCGCTCTTCGTGAAGTTGCTTCTCCATCTCATCGATGAATTTCTTGTCAAACTTCGATTTTGCTGGCTGTTTTGCCGTCGGCTTACTGGACACGGTCTCTTTCGATTTCTTTTGCGTCGAGGTCTTGGAAGTTGGGGCCTTCTTGGCCGGAGACTTCTTCTTCGCAGCGGGCGTCTTTGCTGCAGTCTTCTTGGATGTTGAGGACGCAGCGGTTTTTGCTGCGGCAGCCTTCTTGGGCTTCGCGGTCTTCGTGGGTGCCTTTTTGGCCGGGGCTTTCTTTGCCACGGTCTTTTTGGCCTTCGATGCTGCAGACTTCTTCGAAGCCATTCCTCGAGTCCCTTCAGGTCACTGTCTGTTGAATCACGGTCTGTTGAATCAGTATTTGTTAAATCATTCTCTGTTGCATCGCCATCGCTGAAGTCATATGCGCCGAAAACATCGCAGATGGTGAACCCGCCGGATTATACGGCCCAAATCGCAAAAGGCGCGGATCCCCAAGGAAAGTTGGCACGAATCCAACGATTCGCGCCAACCAACTACCGTTGGCGACCGAATCGTTTGGTAGGCCCATCGCTGTCGTCGTCGAAGAACGCGACCAAAGCCGGATCGTCATCGGAGCCACCGTCGTCTTCGGAAACAGCTCGTCGGAGCTCTTCGAGGAATGCATCGCCAGTTGGCTCATCGGCGCCGTCGGCGAGATCAATACCGTCGTTGAGAGAAGCACCCTCGGCCGTTTCGGTGGCCGTGTCGACCGAGAACGCCTGGGTCGGTTCATCGACCGATGATCCCGAAGCCATGCTCGAACCGGTGGTTGCGTCTGAAGTGAGATCGATTACTTCGGCTCCGTCGTCGGTGGACGCCTCGTCGATTGTCGAGAAGAAGTCATCGTCATCGAAGA
>CALGZB010000101.1 GCA_937934655.1 uncultured Acidimicrobiales bacterium
CTCGATCAACGCAGCGGCCCAGGCCGACGACTCCATTGATCTCACAACCCCAGCTGCGCCGGGTGATACTCCCGGACCCATCGATGTTGATGTGTTGCCCAACGACGGAGCGACCGTCATTCAGGGCCCCTGGCGCAAAGCCGCACCCTTGCTTCTCAGCGCTGCGGCAGTCCTGGTGCTGCTCTTTGGCGGCCTCGCAATCTTCTCCTCCGATGACAAGCCCGATCCGCTCGCTGAGGTCGCATTGGCTTTCACCGAAGGTCCCGGCTTCGATCCGCTCGGCGAATCCAGCACCGGAAACGCTGCCTGGCTCAACGACGGCGATACCCGGTGCCTCGACCTCGATGTTGCCGATCTTCCTGCTGTCGGCGACGCCCAGCTCGAGGTATGGCTCATCGACACCAACGTCGAAGAGATGGTCTCGCTGGGCACGATCGACGGCGACACCTGCCTCGAGGTACCAGCGTCAGTCGATCCGGCGGCTCTTCCGGTGGTCGATATCAGCATCGAACCGAACGACGGCGTCGAAACCCACAGCGGCCGCTCAATCCTCCGAGGCGTACTCGAGCTCTAGGATCTCGTCACCGACGTCGCTAGGTTGGCTCGATGACTCAAGCTGACCCGAAGCCGAACGTTCTGTTCATCACCGTGGATCAGTGGCGGGGCGAATGCCTGTCGTCGCTCGGCCATCCGGTTGTTCAAACGCCGAACCTTGATGCTCTGGCTGAACGGGGCGTGCAATTCACCCGCCACTACTCCCAGGCGAGTCCGTGTGGGCCAAGCCGGGCTTCGATCTGGACGGGCCAGTACCTGCACAATCATCGCTCGGTCTTCAACGGCACGCCGCTCGATAACCGTTTCACCAACATCGCCCGCGAGGCTCGAAGCCTCGGGTACGACCCAACGTTGTTCGGCTACACCGACACAACCCTTGATCCTCGTACCCTCGCAGCCGATGATCCGCGGCTGCGCACCTACGAAGAGGTACTGCCCGGTTTCTCGGTGGGGGTGCAACTGGCTGACGACCACAAACCTTGGCTCGCGTGGATGGCAGAAAAAGGCTACGACATCACCGATCACGAGAGCTTCATCGCTCCGATGGCCGACTATCCCGGCGCTGACCAGCGTGGCCCGACCTGGGCACCTCCCCCGTTTCCGGCCGAATGCACCGAGACCGCTTTTCTTACCGAAGCCGCAATCACGCATCTCCAGGGCGTGGCTCCGAACACCAACTCGCCAGACGGGGCCTCAGAAGCCAATACAGAGCCCTGGTTCGTCCATATGTCGTATCTTCGGCCGCACCCGCCGTTTGTGGTCCCAGAGCCTTACAACGACATGTACGACCCTGCCGACGTTGCGATGCCGGTTCGACATGAGACCATCGAGGCCCAGTCGCAGGTGCACCCACTCGTCGCTCGGACGGTGGAGGCGTTCGCCGGCGAAAAGCTCGGCGACGAGCGCCATGTCCGCCAGCTTCGAGCCACCTATTACGCCATGATGACCGAAGTCGATGATCAGCTCGGAAGGCTCCTCGACGAAATCGCCTCCCGACCCGACGCCGATAACACCATCATCGTGCTCACCTCAGATCACGGCGAAATGCTGGGCGATCATTGGCTGACCTCGAAGCTGGGGTTTTACCCCCAGGCATTCCATATCCCGCTCATCGTTGCCGGGCCAGGCATCGTCAGCGGGAAGGTTGTCGATTCGTTCACTGAAAATGTCGACCTAGCGCCAACGATTGTCGAGTTGATCGGCGGAGAGATTCCGGCCCAGTTCAATGGTCACTCTCTGACGCCGTTCCTGCGTCCTGCCGATGCTGGTGCAGAGGCAGCGGGGTCGATAGCAGAGTGGCGCAGCGACGCTCATTGGAGCTTCGACTTTCGATATTTCGCCGGGTTCTTCCCTGGGATGAACCTCAACGACTGCACACTTGATGTGTTGATGGACGACGCCGGCATGTATGTCCACGTCGCCGGAATGGACCCGTTGTTCTTCGATCTAGCCGACGACCCAAACATGCTGACCAACCAGGCAGCGAACCCGGAACGCTCCAGCCAAGTCTTGGCGTACGCCCAACGAATGTTGTCCTGGCGCCAAAGCACCGCAGACCAAACCCTCGCCAACCTGCTAGCAGGCCAAAACGGTATCGAGCCCCTACCCAACAGCAAACTCTAAGTCGACCCCGTCGGTTCGCACGACCGTTGGGTTGCGGATAGGCGGATGGGGCTGGCGGTGGTTTGTTGGCGATTTGCGAAGCAGCCGCACCAGCGAGCGCAGCGAGCCCGGATCAGGGCACAGGCCGAAGGCCTGCTGCGGAGGTCAGCCAACAAGCCGTCGACAGCCGCAGTCGCCGGGGACAACAACGTCGGTAGCCCCAGCAACTCCTATCAGATTAGCTTTTCTACGAATCCTTCGAGCTGGCGCAGGTTGCGGACTTCGTACACGCCGTCGCAGTAGTTGGTGTATTCGCCCACGATGGAGTCACCGGTATCCCAGTAGCTCTTTGGTTCGGGGTTGAGCCAATGCACCTGGCGGGCTTTGCTTTGGATCTCTTTGATGATCCAACTCTGCGATGCGTGGTAGTTGTTGCGGGCGTCGCCAAGGATCAAGACCGTGGTCTTGGGGCCAATGTCTTTGCCGTAGCGCTCCCAGAACACGCCGAAGGCATGCCCGTAGTCGCTATGGCCGTCGACCCAAACCACGTCGGCTTCGGTGTTGACGCGATGCACGGCTTCGGAGATGTCGTCGACACCGTCGAAGAACCGGGTGACCTCGTCGAGGCCGTCGATAAACACGAACGCTCGCACCTTCGAGAACTGGCCGCTGATGGCGTACACCAGGTGCAACGTGAACCGAGCGAAGGCAGCAACCGAACCAGAGATATCGGCGATCACGAAGATCTCGGGTTTGTGCGGCTTTGGGAACCGAAACTGTGGATCGGCCGGGACGCCGCCATAGCTCAGTGAGGTACGAACAGTCTTGCGGAAGTCGAGCGGGCCCCGTCGGCCATACTTGCGCTTGCGAGCCAAACGAGCGGCCAGCTTGCGGGTAAGCGGGTAGATGGCCTTGCGGAGGCTGTTCATCTCCTCGCGGGTGGCGTGCATGAAATCGACGTCTTCGGGCAGCGGCTTACGAAGCGTACGAGACATTGCCTCGACACCGCGATCGGCCACCAACATTCGGCGAATCTCGGCCTCGATTTCCTTCTTGAGCTTTTCGATACGGTCATTGAATTCGTCGCGTTCGAGGCGCTCTTCGAACTTGCTCAGTTGACCGTCGGGAGCTTGCTCCCGGCTTTGGTCCATAAGCTGTTCCATCATCCCGTCGAGATCGAGATTCCGGAGCGTTCGGTACAGGTAGTAGGTGCCGCCAACCGGACGACCTGGCTCCATACCGGCGTACCTGCGCACGGCCTGGCGGGCTAGGGCCCGCATCATGGCCTGATCGCCCTTCTTGAGGGCGTCCATCAGCATCTGAGCGAGCTGTTCGGGGCTAAGCGCTTCTCCGCCTCCACCACCCTGACCCTGGCTTGCGCCCTGGCCTTGGGCTTCGCCCTGATCGTCGTCGTCCATGTCGTCGAGATCGGGGAAACGATCTTCGGTGATCTCGTACTCCGAACCCCGCATGGCGAAGAACACTTCGAAGACGATCTCGAAGGCGTGCCAGTGTGAATGGTTCTTCACCAGCGTCGCAGCAAGGGCGTACTTGAAGGTCTCGCGATCCTCCATTGGAATGTGCTTTACCGCCTCCATCGCATCGAGGTTCTCGGTAAGGCTTACCGGTAGCCCGGCGTTGCGAAGCTCGACGATGAAACCCGACAAGAGGTCGAGCATCGGCGACCCGCTCGACGACGGGTCGTCCGCTGGCTCGGTGGGCGATTCGGTGGTGGTCATGCGATCTTCCGCTTGCAGGCCTTAGCCCGAGAACTCGTCGGACTGAGCGAATTCCTTGATGGCCTTGGTGATGTCGCTCTGGTACTTGAGCAAGATGTTGACCGTGTCGGTTGCCGTTTCCGCATCGATCTGGTCGATTCCCAAGAGAATAAGGGTGCGCGCCCAGTCGATGGTTTCGGAGACCGAGGGGGCCTTCTTCAGCTCGAGCTGGCGGATCGACCGCACAATGCGAGTGATCTGATCGGCGAGGTTGTCGGTGAGCCCATCGACCTTGTTGAGGATGATCTGCTTTTCGCGTTCCATCTCTGGGTAGTCGATGTGCAGGTACAGACAACGACGCTTGAGGGCTTCGGAAAGCTCACGGGTGTTGTTCGAAGTCAAGAAAACCAGTGGGATCTGCTTGGCTTCGATGGTGCCGAGCTCGGGGATCGATACCTGGTAGTCCGAGAGGATCTCGAGCAGGAGTGCTTCGGTCTCGATCTCGACGCGGTCGACCTCATCGATGAGAAGCACAACTGGGTCTTCGGAGCGGATTGCTTCGAGAAGCGGACGGGTCAGCAAGAACTCGTCGGAGAAAATGTCATCTTCGATGGCATCCCACTCGACTTCGGAGTTCCGCTCGGCTTGGATGCGGAGCAGTTGCTTCTTGTAGTTCCATTCGTACAGTGCTTTGGCTTCGTCGAGCCCTTCGTAGCACTGGAGACGAATCAACCGGGCGCCGGTGATTTCGGCGACGCTTTTCGCAAGCTGGGTCTTTCCGGTTCCGGCTGGGCCTTCGACCAGAATTGGCTTCTGGAGTCGATCGGCGAGGTACACCACCCCAGCGATGCCATCGTCGGCAAGGTAGTCAGCGGCTTCAAGATCGGCGCGGACCGATCCAACATCAACAAAACGAGGGTCCATTTTAGGGAGCGTACTGGCCGATGGCCTCATGCCCGCAATTGATTCGCCCGTTTTGTCGGGCGCGCCAGCACTAGCGGTTTTCAAGCATCTCTTGGGCTTCGATCCACTGTTCCTCGAGCGTCGAGAGTTGGCCCTCGACGTCGGACAGCTCATTGCCTAGTTCCGTGAGCAGCTGATGGTCGGTGGTTGCAACGAGCTCTTCGGTGAGCTTTTCCTTACGCCGCTCGAGGGGACGCATAGCCTTCTCGAACTCTTTGATCCGGTGGCGCAACGTGCTGTGCGAAGGACCCGACTTCTTCTCTTGGGACTTCTGTTCGGGCAGAGCCGCCTCTGCCTCATCGTCAGTTTTCGCCGGCTCGGCCATGGTGGCGTCGGGCGCCGACGCTTCGAGGCGTTGCAGCGTTGCGGCCTTTGCCGCTTTGCCGGGCGTTTGCCCCACCGCAAGTGTTGTTTCGACCGTCCGGTCGAGGAATGCCCGGTCGTGACTCACCACAACGACGGCTCCGGGCCAGTCGTCGAGGAAGTCTTCGAGCACGCGCAGCGTGTCGAGATCGAGGTCGTTGGTTGGCTCATCGAGGAACAGCACGTTTGGCCGTTCGAGGAGCACCATGACCAGCTGGAGTCGGCGCCGCTCGCCACCCGACAACAGTTCAATCGGAGCAAACTGAGCATCGCTGTCGAACCAGAAGCTCTCCATAAGCTTCACGTCGGCCCAGTCGGGTTCGCCATCGCCGCCAATGACCGCATCGCGAAGCCGCATCTTCGGGTCGAGGTCGCGCCCGATCTGGTCGTAGTAGCCGAGCTTGACGGTTGGGCCGTGAATAACGGTGCCGTGGTCGGCCTCGCGTCGCTTGGCCATAATGTCGAGCAAGGTCGACTTGCCAGCGCCGTTCGGGCCGGTAATTCCGAGGCGGGCACGGCGGTCGAGGAGCAGATCGATACCGGAAAACAGCTCGCGAGCCGGTTCATCGGGGCCGCCGCCGATGCTCTTGCCGATTCCTTCGAGGTCGATGACTTGATCGCCCAGACGCGGGGTTCCGATATGCAGATCAAGCTCGGTAGTGCGGGCCGCTTCTTGCGCCTTGTGGTTTACCAGCGCGGTTGCCGTTTTGATTCGAGCTTTGGATTTGGCGGTACGGGCAGGAGCCCCACGCCGGAGCCAAGCCAGCTCGGTGCGAGCAAGGTTCTTTCGAACGTCTTCGGATTTGGCAGCCGATTCCTCGCGAGCCGCCCTTGCCTCGAGATAGTGGGCATACCCGCCCTCGTGAACAAAGCCGGTTCCGCGATCGAGCTCGAGAATGCGGGTGGTGACCCGGTCGAGCACATGCCGGTCGTGAGTTACGAACAAAAGTCCGCCGTTGAAGTTTGCCAAACGCTGCTCGAGCCACGAGATCGCGTCGACGTCGAGGTGGTTCGTTGGTTCATCGAGTACGAGAAGATCGCATTCGGTTACCAGGGTCCGCGCCAAGGCTGTCCTCTTCGCTTCACCACCGCTGAGCTGGGAGGTTGGCGTATCGAGGAACGCACCCATTCCGAGCCGGTCGAGCACCGCCTCGCCTTCCCACTCGTGGCCAACGGCTTCACGCACGGTGCCGGGTCCGAGATCGGGGTTCTGGCCCAACGCTGCGATGCGCACGTTGCGGCCCCATCGAACCGTGCCGTCTTCGGCTTCACGATCGCCAGTGAGCACGCTCAGCAGCGTCGACTTGCCGGTGCCGTTGAGTCCGACGATTCCGATGCGGTCACCGGAGTGCACCGTGATGGAGAGATTAGAGAAGAGCGAGCGTCCAGGACGCGCCATTCCGATTGCGGTGGCATCAACCAAGACCATCCCCCCATCATTACCTACTCGCCGGGCTTTACCACACGCGAGACCTACACGCGAGACCTGCACGCGAGGCACTGGGTCACAACGGCGAACAACTCTGGCCCGGAATAGTTCCGAACCAGAGTAATCAGCCCACACAGCGCCATATTCGAGCGAGGCCGCGGAAACGACTCACTTCTTATCCAGGGTTGCGAGTGCCAGCCTCGCTGGGGGGAAGTGCCCGAGAAAAACTCGGGCCAGCGAGACCGGAAACTTTGATTGGGGCTGCGAACAGCCCCAACCGGTGGTGACACCACTATGGATGGTCAACGGGGATCGCGAAATGGGCAATTTGGCCCAACCCAACCAACCGCCAACCCCAACCGGATACAAAAGCAGCCACTTGCTCCCCACGTGCAACTTTGCCGTAGTGTCCGGGTATGTCTGATCTTCCGGTTCTTGTTGATCTTGAGGGCGATGTTTTGGCCATTCGTCTTGACGATGGCAAAGTCAACGCGCTGTCCCACCAGTCGATCGAACTGGTTCATGCTGGCCTCGACCGGGCCGAGGCCGAAGCGAAAGCGGTTGCGATCTTCGGTCGTCCCGGAAAGTTCTGCGCCGGGTTTGATCTCAGCGTCATGAAGGCCGGGCAAGAAGCATCGTCAGCCCTTGTCAAGGAGGGCGCACGCTTGTCGATGCGAATCTTCGGCCTGCCTCTGCCCACCATCGCCGGTTGCACCGGGCATGCGCTCGCCGCCGGGGCGATCTTGTTAAACGCGTGCGATGTCCGCATCGGCACGGCGGGCGATTTCAAACTCGGCAAGAACGAGGTATCCATTGGGATGCCGCTCCCCATTTTTGCGGTCGAGCTCGCCCGGGAACGCCTCACCAAAAGGGCATTCCCGGCCGCTACCGGCCTTGCCCAGGTGTACAGCCCCGACGATGCAGTATCCGCCGGCTATCTCGACCAGGTCGTCGAAGCCGACAACCTTGAAGCCGAGGTCATGGCTGTCGCTCAGGCCTATGCCGACACGCTTAGCCGGTCGGGGTTTGCAAAGACCCGCACCACCGTGCGCCAGGCCACTATCGACCATGTCCTCGCCACGCTCGATGCCGATCTCGGTGACTTCAGCGTCGATTCTTAGATCTCTCTGTCTCTGGTTCTCTTCCCTCGTTCCGTAGTCACACATTCACTGTTCGTGACCTAAACCTTCCCCTTCGATACCCTATGACCATGACTACTCCACCCCGCCCCGGCTACTGGTTGGCCAATGACGGCAAGTGGTACCCGCCCGAGCTTCACCCGGACCGCATTCGCGAACGCCTCGCAGCAGAACGTGAACAGTCCAACGCAGCACTCGGTGGACACGCCGCGACGCCACCGAAGTCCGTCGACAGCTCCGTCGACAGTTCCGCCGCCACGCCAGAGTCGACCGACTTGGCGTCACCAATGCCGCATCCGTCCGAGCCGCCGCTCGACGACACCGCAGCGCCCCTTGACCCCGAGGTCGCTGACGCAGCCGAGGTAGCCGCAGACACCAGCCCCGAGGTTTTGGTCCCGGAGACCCCGGAGGTCCTCCTCGACGAGACCCCCGAGGTACTCGTCCCCGAAACCCCAGACGTTCTCGAACCGGAGATAGCCGAGGTAGAGATAGCCGAGGTAGAGGTAACCGAACCCGAGATGGCTGATCTCGAAATCGAGGAACTCGCCGATCTTGAGATCACCGAACCCGACGGCCCAACCGATGCCGAACTCCTCGAGATCGAACGACTCGAAACGGAGGCGGCGTCGCTCGACATCGACCTACCCGTCGATGAAGAGATCTCAACCCCCAACGACTCCTCCGTCGATTCTCGCTGGTCACGCCGACCAGAAACCGCCGATCAAAGCGACACGGTTCCGCTCGTACCAGCGCCACCGGAAACCATCGAGGCCCCGGCACTCGCTCAACCGATGATCACCGAACCCACGATCACCGAACCCACGATCACCGAACCCACGATCACCGAACCGATGGTGGAATCGGCCGTCCAGCCACCTGCGGCACCACCGGTCTTCGAAGCGCCGACACCCGCACCAACTGCTCCAACTGCACCAGTTGCACCAACTGCACCAACTGCCGATGCCGCGAGCGCTCAAGCCCCTCCTATCGAAAAGCCCGCAGCTGCCTCGCCGCAACGGTCACCGATCCCCGAGCCGTTCCCCGAAGCCTCCGCCGACGACCTCGTCGAGGAACAACCACAGAAGTCATTCCTGCGCCGATGGTGGCTCCCCGTGGCGCTCGTTCTGGCTTCACTGGCATTGGTCAACTGGGTGATCATGCCCTACATCGATACCGATCGAAATAGCGGCGACGAGGACCAACTCAACGTGTTTGAGCTGGAAACCGGCACCTGCATAAACGAACCCGATCTTGAGGTTCGGGACGAGTTGAAAGGCACGGTCGAGCGTGTCGCTTGTTCGTCGCCCCATAGCCACGAGATCTTTCATCGGGTCAATCATGACGAGGGGCCGTTCGACCGAACGCTCATCGAAGAATTTGCGACCAACGACTGTCTCGGCATGTTTGAGACCTATACCGGCGAGTTCTACAGCCGCTCGCAACTCAAGTTCATCCTGCTTCTCCCGAATGAGAAGGCGTGGGACAAAGATGACCGGACCACGATCTGTGCGCTGTTTGGCGATGACCTACTTACGGAATCTGCACGCTCCTAAACGGGTTCATCAGAGATACGTCTAGAAGAAACAGGATTTCTATGGGAACCAACCAACTTGATGGTGTCGAATTTTACTGGCGTCCAGGCTGCCCCTTTTGTTCAGGTCTCGACCGCAAGCTCTCGAAGCTCGGTATCCCGATGAACAAGCACAACATTTGGGACGACCCAGCTCATGCCCAAACGGTTCGAGGAATCGCGAACGGCAACGAGACGGTGCCAACCGTCGTTATCGATGGCGTTGGCATGGTGAACCCAAGCGCCGACCAGGTCGTCGAGGTGCTCGCCAAGAAAGCACCTCATCTCGTACCTGAGGGCTGGACCGGTCAAAAGAGCGGCGGCAAGATGCGCAAACTCTTCGGTGAATAGAACTCTTCGGTAACTAGCAAAGAGCGCCGCTAGGGCAGGAACCGCCCGCAGACAGGCCAGGGAGCATTGCCGCGTCGGGCAAACAGCTCTCGTGCCCGAGCGTCTTGTTCCAGCGGTGGCGCTGCCGCTGGGTCACCTTCGCCGCCAACCGTTCTCCACGTTTGACGGTCGAACTGATACGCGCCCCGGTAGATTCCGCTCTTCGAGATCGCGCCGTAGTTTCCGGTGGCTTCACACATCCGAAGCCGTTCCCAGTTGGCCGCCGGCGCCTCGCCGTAGCGTCCCTCGGCGACCGCAATATCGCTGCGGTGCCACGCCAACGCAATGATGTGAAGCTGCTCGACATCAGAAAGATGCTGCGCCGCGGTCTCCGCCTCGGCGGCAGCAACTTCGTACGCCACCTGGGCCCGTTGCGCTCCGATCGCAAGCTGGTGGATCTCCGTGCCAGCGGCGAAGGCGAGCTCGCTGTAGTTCGATGCGGCGGCCGACACGTTGCTGGCCTGAGCAACAACGAGGTGTCGGCGCCAGCTGATATCGGAGGCTTGTCCTGGACCGAGGAGAAGCTCGACCTCTTTGATGGCCTCGCCACCGCCAACATATGACGCGACCGCTAGGGCGATTGCGTTGGTGCGAGCATCGGCGAGTTGGGTAAGCAGGA
Organism: uncultured Acidimicrobiales bacterium; assembly: GCA_937934655.1. Lineage (GTDB taxonomy): Bacteria > Actinomycetota > Acidimicrobiia > Acidimicrobiales > SHLQ01 > CALLQB01. The sequence continues at coordinate 10,349 of CALGZB010000101.1, forward strand.
GCCCCTCGCGAGCGTCGAGGAGGTCGAGGGCATCTTGGGTAGCCAGGTAGCTCGCCTCGAGATCGACAACGTCGGTTTGGGCTTGCTGATTGCGGGTTTGCGCTGCCGCAAGCTGCGCTTCGGCCTCGGCGAGCGTCGGTACACCCTGGCGTTCACTTGGCTGCCCAGACGCCACGCCGCTTGCGAGCAGAAGCGCCGAGGCGAGGAGCCCGACGACCAAAACCAGGACCCCGACCGGGGCTAGGGGAGACGCACGCGACACGACTGCCTCGTCGAGCGAAGCGATCCGACGCCATGGTTGGTGGGGTTTACAGGTCATAGGTAGGGCTGAAAGAACACTAGATCGCCATATTTCGCCGCGAGTCACTGGAGGTTCTGTGGTTCCCAAACTTTGCCAGTTTTCACCCCGATGGGCCCATTTAGCACTAAACTGAGCAATCGCTCAGATTTGTGCTACAATTCTCTTAACGCACACGCATGCCGAGCTGGCCGTCAGATGTTCCCCCGACCGCCTCGCTTCGCATGATGCCGGACTGTTCGATCCCACAAACCAACAGCACGAGGTCCAACGTGACTGACCTACTGGCCAACCAATCCATCATCGAAGACGACGACACGACGGTCATCGATCAGCCGGCCGTCTCGACGGCCTTCGAGACCGTGGTCGAGCTCCTCGCCGGGTCGGGCCCAGACCGATCCACTTGGATTGGCGAGGCCCTGTGTGGCGGCAAGACCCACCTCTTCTTTGCCCCGCCAGGCGAGCGGCGCACCCGGCGGACCAAACGCGAAGCTCTGGCAAAGTCGTACTGCCTCCAATGCCCGGTGATGGCCGAATGCCGATCGTCGGCACGCGAGAACCGCGAAAGCGGCTTTTGGGGTGGCGAAAACGAAGAACAACGAGCCGCTGCCGGTTTCGCTCCAAAATCACCCAACCGCCGAGCAGTCGCCGACGCAGCCCGAACCGCCCGGAAGACTGCGTGACGCTCGCTCGGCACGAAACGGCGTGAAAATGCTCACCCTTCAAGACGTAGCCGACCAGCTTGGCGTGCACTACATGACCGCCTATCGCTACGTCCGAACCGGTCGGCTCGACGCGACGAAAGACGGCGCCATCTGGCAGGTTCGCCCCGACGACCTCCAGGAGTTTGTCGACGGCAAGGACCTTTCCACGTCAGTCTCCGCACTTTCGTCCTTCGACGATGCATGGCTCCGGCTCTTTAAACGTCTCATCGCAGGCGATGAGACCGGCTGCTGGAACATCATCGAAGAATGCCTCACCTCGGGTATGACCCCCCACACCATTTATGGACAGCTCATCGCCCCAGCGCTCACCGAGGTCGGCGAACGCTGGGCCGCAGGCAACCTCGACGTCGTAGATGAGCATCTCGCAACCGCTACCGTGACTCGGCTCATCGGCCGACTTAGCCCGCAGTTCGCACAGCCCGGAAGATCCCGCGGCACGGTCGTGCTGGCCATGGTCGCTGGCGACAGCCACGCGTTGCCAAGCGCGATGCTCGCTGACGAACTTCGGCTCAACCGGTTCAACGTCATCGACCTGGGAGCGGACTCCCCGGGCGAATCAATCGCCGCCGCAGCGCACCGGTCAGATTCGCTCGTGGCAATTGGGATTTGCAGTTTGAGCGGTGCTCGACCGGACGAACTGCCCAAAACGGCCCGGCTCCTTACCGCCGCTGGTTTCGGCGGACAGATCTTCGTCGGAGGACCCGGCGTCAACCCTTCCAAGCTTCAACGCATCTCCCCTACCCCAGCCTTCACCACCACCTCGCAAGATGCCATCGACTTCGTCGTTGCTGCAGCTGCTCATCGACCTCCCGCCGTCGCCTCCTAGCGGCCGGTCTCAACACAGTAGGGTCGGCAGCCATGCCTGAGGGACACACAATCCATCGCCTAGCTCGCGATCTCAATCGAGATTTCCGAGGAACCTCGCTTGCGACAACGTCGCCCCAGGGCCGGTTCGACGAAGGTGCCCATGAGCTTGACGGTCAGAAGCTCGTTCGCGCTGAAGCACTCGGCAAGCACCTCTTTCTCAACTTCGAGTTCGCTCAAGCACACATTCACCTCGGCTTGTTCGGCAAATTTCGCCGCCAGAAGACACCAGCGAATCCCCCAGGCGAGAACAAACGGCTCCGCCTTGCCGGCCCCGATGTGGTTTGGGACCTTTCCGGACCAACGGTCTGTGCCCTCATCAACCCTGAAGAATTCGATGCCATCGAAAAACGCATCGGCCCCGACCCGCTCCGGAAAGATGCCGATCCTGCCCGGTTCGTAAAACGAGCGAAGAAGAGCCCCACCCCAATTGGCGGACTTCTACTTAACCAGGCGGCAATCGCCGGTGTCGGAAACGTCTATCGGGCCGAATTCTGTTTCCTTGCCGGCGTCAACCCTTTCGTTCCCGCCAAGAACCTTGCCGATACCACCGCCCAGCAACTCTGGGATCTTTCGGTCGAACATCTCACCGAAGGGGTTCGGCTTAATCGCATCGTCACCCGCGATCCAGATGAAATTGGCGTGGCCCGTGGCCGTATTAAGGCCGGCGACCGGTTGTACGTGTACAAACGGGCCGGCAAACCATGCCGAACCTGCCAAACCCCAATCGAACGCGACGAAATCGCCAAGCGCAAGATCTGGTTCTGCCCCACCTGCCAACCGAGCTGATCATGCCTGAACCCACACCTGAAAAGTACGACGCAATTCTGATCGTCTCCTTCGGAGGCCCGGAAGGCCCCGACGACGTCGTGCCCTTTCTTCGCAACGTCACCGAGGGCCGAAACATCCCCGATGAGCGACTCGCCGTCGTTGGTCAGCACTACGCATCGTTCGGCGGCATCAGCCCTATCAACGGACAGGTGCGCGAACTCATCGATGCGATTCGACCAGCGCTGTCGGCCGCCGGCCACGACCTTCCGATCTATTGGGGAAACCGAAACTGGCACCCGATGCTCGCCGACACGATCCAAACAATGCGCGACGACGGCGTCAGCCGGGTCCTCGCGTTTGTCACCTCGGCGTATTCGTCAAACTCAGGTTGCCGGCAATACCAAGACGACATCGCGAAGGCCATCGCCGCGACCGCAGACCCTGCAGCGGATGCCCCTGACTTCACGGTAAGAAAGGTTCGTCCGTTCTTCAACCATCCCGGTTTTGTTCACACGATGGCCGACAACGTCGAAGAAGCACTGCGGAGCTTGCGTGCAGAAGATCGCTCGGGAGCCCGGATCGCCTTTACAGCACACAGCATTCCGATGGGGATGGCCGTGGGTTGCGACTATGAGGAACAGCTCATCGAGGTCTCTCGGATCATCGCCGAGCGTCTCGACTCGTCTGATCATCTCGACGGCCCAGTTCCGTGGGACCTCGTGTATCAAAGTCGAAGTGGACCGCCGCAGGTGCCGTGGCTCGAACCCGACATTTGCGATCATGTCGACGCCCTCGCCTCGGGCGACGAAACCGGCCCCGCTCGTCCCTCGGCAATCGTGGTGGCGCCCATTGGATTCATCTCCGACCACATGGAGGTCATCTGGGACCTCGACACTGAGGCCAAGGCCCGCGCCGAACACCACGAAATCCCGTTCGTCCGAGCGGCCACGGTCGGAACCCACCCCGACTTTGTTGCGGCAATCGTTGCGCTTTTGGATGAACACCTTCGAGGCGAGCAACCACAAGTCGTCGGGAAGCTCGAGGCTCGTCCGTCCCCGTGTGCTGTCGGATGTTGCGCATACACGCCCCAACGGCCAGCGCCGACCCGACCCGTGGCCTAACCGCTGATAAACTGTCGGTTCTGTATGCCTTGCGTCTTGGCTCACGCCGCGCCAGCATAGAGATAGAACAAAACAGCAGGTTGAGCTGCGAAAGCGCTCGAAAACCCTGCATCCCCCTGTATTTTCATCCCCCCTCGGTTCTGGCGCATCGCCGAACTCATTCTTGTAACGAAGGCCCGTGTCTACGCCACCTCTTCGCAGACCTTTTCGTGATGCCTTGACACGCCTCGCTAGCCCCGCGTCCGCTCCAACAAGTCGCTCTCTTTTCGCAGCCCAGACCGGATCCGATCGAACGCTGCGCGCCATCCGCCGTCTACGGTTCGCTCCGTCATCACAAGAACTCAACCGGTTCGCTTCAGCGCCGGCGATCGATGCCATCTCCGGCCTGCTCGAGTCAGAACGGATCTATAACCCCGGCCCATCCGACCCGCTCATGGGTCGAGACTGGAACAACGAGAGTTACGACTCGCTCCTCCAGTGGTGGTTCGAGCGGATGATCTCCCCCGACGCAGGGCTCCATGAACGAATGGTCTGGTTCTGGCATGGCCACCTCACCTCAAGCCAGCAAAAGGCCACCCGCTCACAACTTTTCGCCCAACAGTTGCTGTTTCGCCAGCATGCACTCGGCAACTTCCGCGACCTTCTCCAGGCCATAACCGTCGATGCCGCCATGCTCCGTTACCTCGACGGCGATGCCAGCGACGCTGCGATGCCCAACGAGAACTTCGGCCGCGAACTCATGGAGCTCTTTGCGCTTGGCATCGGCCACTACGAAGAATCCGATATCCGCTCCGCAGCAAAAGCTCTTGCCGGCTGGAGGGTTGCGGACCAAGGCGTCACCTTTACCCCAGAACTCGGTTTCGATGCGCCGCTCACCTTTCTTGGCGAGCGCAAGCGTTGGGACGCGCAGAGCATCGTGAACAAGGTCTGCGATCATCCCGCCTGCGCCCCGTTCGTCACGGCAAAGATTCACCGCTTTGTTGCCGGCTCGACAGCACCCCCCGAGTTCATCGAGGAACTCAGCCGAATCTTCGTCGACAACAATCTCGAGATCCGCCCGGTAGTCGATGCGATTATTTGGGGCCCTACCTTCGTCGATGCCGAGACCACCCGAGTCCGTCAACCAATCGAATGGTTAGCGGCCACATCGGCCGTTCTTGGCCACGAGGCCTCAACCCCAACCGCTGTAGGTCCCCGCGTCGAGTCGTGGTGGTTCGATCAACTCGGCCAGATTCCGTTCGTCCCCCCGAACGTTGCCGGTTGGCCAGACGACACCCGGTGGGTTTCGGCCGGACAGGTTCTTGCCCGGGCCAACCTGCTCTCGAACTTCACCCTTCCCCAGAAGATCATCGATGAGGTGGAGCCCACCGTCGAAGGCGTTTTGCGGCACTGTGCGCTCCACACCGTAAGCAGCGCAACCCGAGCAGCCCTCGATGAAGCGGCCGCCAACCAGCCAGCCGACCAACGACGGGTCGAACTTCTTCTTGCCCTCACCGTGCTGTCGCCGGAGTTCTCCCTCGCATGACAACACCCACCCCACCAGACCAACCAACCTCGCCGAACGACCGCGGCAGTACGTCTGAATCCGCCGATTCACCGTCTGAACCCACCGGCCCCTCGCGCCGCAAATTCCTCGGGCTCCTTGCGGGTGGCGCCGCAGGTGCTGCCGGCGCTGGCGCTCTCTACGTTTCGAACCAGGACGGTACGCCCAACGCCACCGCACCGGAAACTGCCAACGGCGCCGATCCATCCACGTCGTCGTCGGCCCCTCCGGACAGTTCTTCGACCAGCGTGTCTCCCGACGACATGGCAGCCGATCAAACCCCCAACACACTCCCGGCTTCGCCCTCGACATCGGTTCCGCTCCCCCAAGGCCCGATGCGCACGCTGGTTGTCGTCGAGCTCAACGGCGGCAACGACGGCCTCGCAACACTTGTGCCGTACTCCAGCAGGCAACTACAAAAGCTCCGCCCAACGCTGCTTCCTGCCGAAGACGATCTAATCCTCCTCGACAACGATTTCGGTGTTACCCGAAGCCTTGAGAAGAATTGGAACCAGGGCCTTGCTCTGGTGCAGGGAATCGGCATCCCTGGAGGAACGGGCTCGCACTTTGAAATGGAACGCCGCTGGTGGAGCGGCACCGAAATGGGCGCAACACTCGCCACCACCGGATTCCTCGGCCGGCTCTGCGACGAGCTCGACCAGGGTCAACCCATCACCGGGCTCACCCTAGGCACCCGACGGTCGCCGGCAATGCTCTCGGCCAAACCGGTAACCGCAGGGCTCACAAACCCAAGTGTCAGCTGGTGGGTGAACCAACAGAACAGTTGGTTCACCAATCTCCGCCAGGGCATCGAGACTATGTCTGCGCAAACCGGGTCTGCGCAAACCGGATCTAGGCAAACCGACACTCAGCAATCCGAATCCATCACTATTGCCCGCAACGGCCTGGGGAGCGCGCTCGACTTCGCCGACGTTCTCAGCGGCGTCGACGTAAGCAACGTCACCGACCGGTATCCGGCCAATGCCCTTGGCTGGCAGTTTGCTATCGCCGCTCAGGTCATCGCCGCCAACGCTGGCGTGCGGGTCATCCACATCACCCACGGCAACTTCGACACCCACGACGACCAAGACGGAACCCACAAACACCTACTCCGCCAACTCGACGACGCGATGAGCCAGTTCCGCATCGAACTCGCCGAGTCCGGCAACACCGACAACGTACTCATCGCCACAACGAGCGAGTTCGGACGCCGCCCGCAGCAGTCGGGAACCGGCACCGACCACGGCGCAGCATCGATGGCGATGCTCGCTGGACCGGTCGAGAACGGGCGCTTCGGCGAACACCCGTCGCTCGCCAAGCTCGACGAAAACGACAACCTCGTACCTACCCTGTCGATGTCGGAGTTCTATGCAACCCTCGGCGAGGGTTGGCTGGGTGTCCCCGCCTCATCGGTCATCGATGCGGCTCCTCCGGTAGTACCTGGCCTCCTGAAGACTTAACGGCTACGAAACCTCGTAAAATGGGCGAGTGACGCATCGTATCCTTGCCATCGTGATCGTCCTGTTGCTCATCGCAGCCGCATGCGCCGATACGGGGGTCGATGAACTCATCGCCTCCGAGTCACAAAGCGTCGGGCCAACGAGCACAGAACCGTCTTCTTTAGACGACGAGTCTGCGACACCACCGACAACGACCCCTGTTGACGCTGCCCCTACCGATCCTCCCGACACGCTCCCCTCAGACACGGTCCCCTCAGACACCGGACCGGACGACTCGCCGCCAACCAGCGAGGATGGGCCACCCACCACGGCTAGCCCATCCGCCGGCACTGGCCTCGCAGGAAGCGACAGCCTTGGCGACGACTACTACCCGCTGTCGGGAAACGGCGGATACGACGTCACCCACTACACCATCAACATCGAGGCCGAGCCCGACACCAACCGAATCGACGCATTCGTCGATGTCGAGATGGTGTTACGCGAAGACCTCAGCTCGATCAACCTCGACTTCCGGGGCTTCGACATTCGCGGCGTGCAGGTTGACGGTCAACTCGTCGATCATCGACGCGAAGGCCCGGAGCTGACCGTCGAGTTTGGTCAGACCCTTCCCGCCGAGACCAGCACCGTGGTGCGTGTGTCCTACGACGGCGTGCCCGAGCCCATCGCCGAATCGAGCATCGGTACGATTGGTTGGATCGACGGCCCCAACGGATCACATGTGGTCAGCGAACCCAACGGCGCCCCCACCTGGTTCCCGGCTAACGATCACCCGCTCGACAAATCGACCTTTACGTTTCAAATCTCAGTGCCCGACGAATGGCAAGTAGCCGCCAACGGGATTCTGACCGGAACCCGCGCCACCGGCGCCGGCACCGAATACACCTGGGAAGCCTCGGACCCGATGGCGCCGTACCTAGCAACTGTCGCGATTGGGAAGTTTGAATTCGTCGAAGAAGCCGGACCCAACGGCCTTCCTATCCGCAGTGCGTACCCGCCCGACCTTGTCGGCGTCGCCAAACAAGACTTCGGCCGCACGTCGCAGATGATCGACACCTTCTCGAAGCTGTTCGGGCCGTATCCCTTCGAGGCCTACGGGTCGCTGGTCATCGACGATGTCTTCGGCTTCGCACTCGAAACCCAGACGATGTCGATCTACAGCAAGGTACTCATCGACGGTTCCCGAGACCGCGAATGGGTATTCGCTCACGAACTCGCCCATCAGTGGTTTGGCAACTCGGTAAGCGTCGGCCGTTGGCAAGACATCTGGTTGAACGAAGGTTTCGCCACATATGGCGAGGCCCTGTGGTCCGAATTCGCCGATGGTTCTGACACCAACGCACGTATGCGCGAACTTGCCGCACAATCGGCCAGCTTGGGCGCACCAGGCGACCCTGGGCCCGACAATCTCTTCGGCACCGAGGTCTACGACCGAGGCGCCCTTGCGGTCCACGCGATTCGACTCACTCTCGACAACGACGACATCTTCTTCGAAATTCTCCAAAGCTGGGCCAGCGAGAACGCCTACTCCACGGCAACCACCGACGATTTCATCGAACTCGCCGAGCGGGTCTCAGGCCGAGATCTCCGAGAGCTCATCGAGTCGTTTGTCTACAGCGACTCGCTGCCGCCGCTTCCCGAATAGCAATCCCGTCGGAGCAGCGAGTGGCAACAACGCCTGCGCTCTACAAGAGCGCTGCGTATCCTTCTCGGAAGGTTGGGTAGGTCAGTTCGAAGCCAAGCGACTCGGTGACGACGGTGCGGCATCGTTTGTTGGTGTTCGACGAGAAGTTCGGGTCGATATCGGGGACCGCGACGTCAAGCTGTCCAGCCATCCATTCGATCACCTCGCGTCGCGAGGCCGGGTCATTATCGACACCAACCACGGCGGGCGGAGGCGATTGGTGCTGAGCCATTGCAGCTACCAACCGGGCAGCATCATCGACATGAATACGGTTGGTATAGGACGGCGTTGGCCCAAAGACCGCCTTGCCTGATCGCACCTGTTCGATAAAGCGAGTCCGGCCAGGCCCGTACACCCCAGCCAAGCGGACGGTGGTGGCCTGCTCCACACGCTGAGCCGCGATGATCTCCATGTCGCGCATGGCCACGCCACTGAAAGCTCGCGCTCCACCTATGGCACTCGCTTGCGAAGAATCAGGAGCCATGTCGACCGGCGTCTCTTCATCGACCCAAGAGCCATCGTGCACGTCGTACACCGCTGTCGACGAAACCGACACCAGACGGCCAGGAGCCAGGACTTCGGTGACCGCTTCCATGCCGCCCACGTACACTCGCCGATAGGCCTCCTCAGTGCGCTCGCCGGCGGTCACGGTAAAGATGACGGTAAGAGACTCGCCTGCGAGGTGTCCAGCAACCGCCTGCAGCGAGCCCGGCTCGGTGATGTCGGCGCCGAGTGCCTTGAACTCGGACGGAACGTCGGCCGCCGAGCGACGAAGTCCGTAGACGGTGCGCCCGGCATCGACCAGACATGTTCCGATACGGGCGCCAAGGTCGCCCACACCGATCAGGAGAACTGGGCCGTCGACACTCACTGGTCGAACACCGATCTCGGTACATCGCACGCATCGAAGGCGACAAGGATCCGTTCGAGGGCGCCCTCATCGGCATCCGATGCCGACATCGCCAGGAGGTCTTCGACATCGATCTCGCCAGCCAGGCAATCAGCGTCGGTGGGAGCGATATCGAGCTGGGTTGCAAGCTCGGCGCTGAGCTCAGC